>NZ_CP033971.1 GCF_003854935.1 Cupriavidus pauculus | reverse complement strand
GGAAAGCAAAGGAAACGAAGACAAGAAGGACAACCCGCGATTCGATATCGTCAATCCGGGTGCATCGAACTCGTTACGTGAATTGGCCGTTCACCAGCTGGGCGAGTACGTCGACAATGCGGCAATCAGCCGTATTGTTCAGGCGGCACAAGAGATTGAAACCTCCCGCCGGCGCATTCTGAGCGAGCACGCCGCCATCGGCTCACGGATGTTCCAGATCTATTACGCGATCCTGACCTCCGTGCAGAAACGGCTCGGTGCCGGAGAGCGCGCGCAGAGCGAAGCTGACACGCTGCTGTATTCCTTCGCCGCCAAGGCGTTGCGGATCTCCCGGGGCTCGGCCATCAAGTACCTTCAGGCTTTCCATCACTTCTCGGACAACGCCGACGCCATCACGTTTCTGAACCTGGGCGAACTGACGATCCTCAAGCGATCTGACATCACAGACGAAGAGATCCAGCGGTTTATCGATGCGCGCAAGTCCGACGAGACGTATTCGCGCAAGGACATCATTCCGTACATCGAATGGTCCCGAAAGACCCATCAGGAGCTGAACAGCGTCATGGCGACGCTGCAGGCGGCCGAGGACCAGTTAAATGAGAGCCTCGAGCGCCAGCGGGATCTCGAAGCACAGATGCGGATCATGCGGGAACAAGCGAACCTTTCCGAGGCGCAGAAGCTGGCGCAGAAAGAGCAGCTCGATCGTTCCACTGCGGCGCTGAGCTCCCAGGCAAATGCGGTCGAGTCGCTGCAGGTGCTCGTGTCGCGGCTGACCGCGGAGAAGACGGCGCTGCAGAAGACTCTGGCGGAATCGAAAATCCGCGAGGTCGTCCGGGAGGTGCGGGTCGAGGTCGTGCCGTCGGAGTACAAGAACATTGCGGAGGCCGTCCTCGATGCCAACAGGCAACTGGAAGAGGCCAAGGCGCAGTTGCGCGAGACCCAGCAACACCTGGGCGATCTCAACGTCCAGATCCAGGCGCACGAGTCGCAGGTGGCGGATTCACGTAGCACGGCGCTTCGCATCGACGGCCTGTGCGCCGACCTGGACGACGCACTGAACAAGTTCCGTGCGACGATCAAATCCATCAAAAAGAAGGAACACGGTGCGGCCCTGCTTTCGCTGCGGCGTCGGGTGGAGTCCTTCCAGAACGAACTGATTGGCCTTACCGGAGCCTGATGATGCAAGCCAACCCATCCCGCTCGATCTTCGAGCAGTTCATCCTGCCGAACTGGGTACAGGATCGCGCCTTGTCGGCCAATCTGCGGATCAGCAACTATGTCGTGAACGCTGTAGCCGTCCGCCCCGAACTGGAACGCATTTTCCGGGTCAAGCACAACGACCTGTTCGCGTTCCGCAGCGACCAGGAAAACTCCAACAAGGTCTTCTGCACGCCTTTCCTGGCATTCGCACCTGCCCTATCCTCGGTAGCGGACTGGCGTTCCTTCATCGAAGGCAGTATTCCGACCATCACCCTGGATGGTTTGCAGTCGGCCTTGCCGGCCGATCTGTCGATCGTGGAACGTCTCGCGCTCGAGCACACAAACCGGTCCTACATTACGGCGCTGTACGACATGTTGAACATGTCGGTGCTGGCGGCCCCGCTCGTCGGCATCTCAAACGAACTTGCCGCCTATTTGCGCTCGGTCCCGCAGCACGAAATGGATGTGGCCATATCGGAACGCCTGGTGCCGCTCTTCCACTGGCGTTTCGATAACGAGATGTTCTGGCTGGAGACGCACGCGGGCCGGCTCTCGCGCGAACTCGTTGCCCACTACCTCATGGAATCGTCGCCCATGCACACCGACAAGCTTCCCCACTCGGAGCCGTGGGGCAAGTTCCGGCTGGAGAACTTCGTGCGCGATGCCCTCTTTGAGGCGTTCCTCGACTTCGGGTGCCGCGCCAAGAGCGTCTCTTCGCTGTTCAATACCAGCCTTGAATTCACCCGGGACGCCTACCGAAGGATTCATGGCAAATCGTCGCCGTCGGGCCAGCCGCCTTCGTCGCTGACGTGGTTCATCGAGACTCCGCAGAGGCGCGTGCAATCGACGTTCCAGATGTGGTTGTTCCGCTCGGCCATTGCGCGGGAGGTCTCGACGCCCGAGAGCTTTGTTGCGACGATGGACATCAACAAAACGTTCTTCGCCGAAGATTGCAAGGTGCCTCCGGAGCGCTCCATGCACCTGGCACGCTCGATGGCCATGACCGAGGAGTTGGCGGTCTGGCCGTGCCGGAAATGCGGGACCCCATACCTAGCGTCCAATTCGTCGGAGAGGATCGAGCTTCTCCACTCCTTCACATGCCCTTGCTGCAACGGAACTCTCACGGCCACCCGGGGTGGCAACCGTCGCCGCAAGTAACGAAACACGGTGCTCATCCGGGTGCCACACTGGAGTTGAACCTTGACCCCCTATTTTGCTGTGCTCGTTGTCACTTTCATCCCAACCTACGTGGCCTTCCGGTGGGCCCAGCGGGATGACCGCTCGAAGTTCGGTTGGACCATTGCATGCTTCGTCTTCTCCTACTTCGGACTCGTCGTCTACGTCCTGACCCGTCCGGGCCCACCCAGCGTCGAACAGTACGCCAAGGCCAATCCCGGCAATGCGGTCGGCGGTATGTCTTGCAAATGCTGTGGGTCGCGCAGTATCCGCGTGTGGCGCGAGCAAGCATTCATCAAGGTCCGGCAATACCACATCTGCAACCACTGCGGGACGACGCTGTATCGCTCACGATAACCCCCCTTATTGGGGGTTCAGACTGGCAACGGAGCTGTCGATACCAGGACGGTCCGCAATCTTGTATTCTTGCGGTCCTTGCCACTTTTGACATTGACAAAATGCGCCTGCTGCTCGCGATTCTGCTGCCGTGGTTCCAGTTCTTTACGATTGGACGTCCGTTTGCGGGGATTATCTGCCTGATCCTGCAACTCACGATCATCGGCTGGATTCCGGCTGCGATCTGGTCGACCTACGCGCTGAGCCAGTACAAGACCGACAAGAAGATTCAGGCCGCGTTGAACAGTCGCGGTCGTTAGTTTTTAGGCGGGCTTGACTTGCGGATTAAGCCCGTAGGATGGAAGTAAGCGGTTCAGATGAATCGCGGTCCATCCTGAACAACAACAGAGGAAGATAGAAGATGCAAAAGACCAAACTCGCTCTCTCCACGCTCTCGGCTGCTGCCGTGCTGGCCCTCGCCGCTTGCGGCGGTGGTGGCGGCGATGGTGGCAGTTCCACGCCGGCTCAGCCGTCCAATCCGACGCCGCCTGCACCGGCGATCACGGTGCAAGGGAACGCGACGGCCGTTCAAGCTGACCCGCTGGCCGTCGTCTTCGTGCCGCATACTGAAACGTCGACTCGGCCGGTTCTGCAATCGATTTCGCATGCTGCATTTCCGACGGCGCTACAGAAAGCGACCGCGGAGGGCGCCTACACCCAGGTAGGCATCGATGCCAATAGCCTTATCACACTGGCCGGCGGAAAGGTAGTGGATGTCAGCGGAAATGGCGACTATGCGATCGGTCGGTGGACCGACGGGTCTTCGTCGATTGGCAGTGTGAGCACGAACCAGGGCGACCATTACGCTGTAGGCCGGCCGCTGAAGCTGCTACCAGACACGACTCTTCAGCCTGACCTGTCGATCGGACCCAAGCTGACATGCACGGCCATCGGAAGCACGTCGCCCACGGCTGTATCGGGCAACTTTGCTCCGGGCAAACTGAACGCGGCGACGGCAAAGATCTCGCTGGCTGGCCCGACGCTGCAATCGTTTACCCTCGATGTAGCGATCGGTTCGGATTCTCATGCTACCGCTACCGTTACCGGCACAATCCTCAACGGGGTCTTTAACTCCAATGGAGTCCTGCATCACGTGCAGACTCTCGGCACGTCGCAGACTCAGCCGTATCTCGCGATCGGCTATGCGATGCCCACTCCGTCAAGCGGTGATGTTACGGGCGTCGTCGTACTTAAGTGCCAGTAAAGCAGAATTGTTAGTCCGACGGCCGGCAGTATAGCCGGCCGTTTTGCTTGGCGGACCCCCACTCAACGGGTAGCGAAGTTCGTGGGGTAACCGTAGCTCCCCGCTGGGCAAGCAGGATTCATCACCATATAGCTGTTATCGTACATGCCGCCACTAGCACCAGCATGGGAGATGCAGATACCGGCATAGTTTCCCGCCGAGTTGCTGCCGTTCCAAAAGCCCACAATAAGGCCATCGCCGCCCCCCGCCGACCGCCACACGCCATTCTGGCAAGACAACGTCTTTCCGTTTGGATCGCTCCGAATCGCGCCCTGAGGGTCAGCGCATGCCCATCCTTCGACAACCTGCTGCCCTCCACCCACTGAAGGCACGAGCGCCCCAGCAGCATACATATACCCGCTAGCGACCATATTGCCAGCGCTCGTAACATTACCGGTCGATTGGACGAGATTTGCTGTAACTTGTCCCGCCTGCATTTCACCGCCAATGAGCGCGCCCCCATTGGATTGCACATAGTTTCCGTAGAGGGCGTTGCCGGACACACTTGCGCCGGCGATTACGTTGCCCGAGGCACCGACGCTGCCCGAAGCTGACACATTCCCCGCCGCCGAAACCGAACCATTGGACTGGAAGTTCCCCACCCGGTTCATCGCCTGGTTATTGGCGTCCATAGGGCCCGTCAGGTTCAACGAGCCGTCGCGCTTGTAGAACTGGTTCATCGACTGCGCCAGGAGGGAGCTGGAGCCAGTCCGCATCGCCAGAACACCGGAAGGCCTACCAGCGACGGGGTTGGGGGTCGACCAGCTGGCGGACATGCCCGTGATCGTCGCGGGCGTTTCCGCGTACGAAACACCGGCATCCTGCCCCGCCTTCGAAACGGCAAGGCCGAGCAGATCCGTCCGAACACGCCCGATCGCATCCCGGTATCCCGTCGTCGAGTACACCAGACCCGGGATCGAGCAGGCCGTGATGTTGACCGCGCAGTTCGTCGGCGTCAGGTCGATCCGAAACGTCAGGCCCAGCGGACTGATGTCGGTGTAGCCGATCGGCAAGAGCCCGAAGTTGATAAAGTCCTGGACTGTGGGATGCAGGGGATCCTGCACCCCGATCGTCTTGCCGCCCACGGTCAGGTTCGTGGGGCCGGCCGGGCTCTTCGCCAGATCCGTGAACGCCTCGAACGTGTAGGTATTGGCGGCGGAAGCGATGGTCGCCAGGTAGTTGCCCGTCCCGACCGATTGCACCTCCTCGATCTCCGCGTACGTCCACGGGATCGATGCCAACAGCGCGACGCTGCTGAGCGCCAGCCCCATGGTGTAGTTCGACATCAACATATTCCACTCTCCTATGCCAAAGCCCGGCCAGCGGCCGGGCAGTCTCTACCCGCGTTAGACCGAGATCAGGACATGAAAAGGTCGATCGTGTTGCTGTCGCCGGAGCACTTCACCTCCGTCATATTCACACTGCCCCCGACGCTCTTAATAGGGACACCGTTGACAACGATCTTGCCGGCGCTGCTCTGGAAGGCCGAAGCAATCTGCGTGCACGCGGCGTCGGGCTGATTCGGGATGGTGTACTGGACCGAATCGTTGGCCGTCAGCAGCTTGCCCGGCACGATCGTCAGCGTGCCGCCGCCCGGCTGCACGGTCACCGTTCCGCTGTCTACCGTCATCGTCGTGAGGTCCTTGAACGTGCCGTTGTCGACCACCGAAGCCACGGTCACCGTGCCGTAACGGCCGCGATAGTTCGTCTTCACCTTGCCCATCACCTTGTTGAGCTCGGTCGTGAACTGCTGGACCTGCGAATCGGTCGAGTTGCCCGAGAAGAGCACGAGGATCGCAACGAGCGAGAAGGCCACGAGCAGCAGGTAGAAACCGTATTCGTCCAGAATGCCGCCGTGCTGGCCACGGAAGCGCGGATTGCTACGGATGCGCTTCCATTGCTCGGCACGGCTCAGGCGGTTGAGCGGTACCAGGGTGTCGCCCGCCGTCGTGTCGCGAGCCGCCGTGTTGGTTTGCAGGTTGTTGTCCATGATTCAGCCTTGTTCGTCAGTTGGATGGGAGGGTGGAAGGATTGGTGCTTTTCTGGTGTGTCTTCATGCCGTGCACCTGCATGCTCTGCTTCAGCTCGCGCGCCATGAATGCGGGCATGAAAGCGAGGGCGGTGATCAGGATGATTAGCAGGATCGAGGAACGCCGATTGAACTTCGATGCCCGCTGTTCAAGCTCGCGCGGCGCGGTCTTCAGCAGGGTCATCGACACCGTATTCAGCATCTTGGAGAGGTCGTCCTCATACTCCGCGATATCCTGAATGCGATAGGTGGTATCCCGGTCAAAGAGGCCCGTGTCGAACATCTTGCCGCCGGCGTTGGGCGACTCTTCAAGCGTCGCCTCGATACGCCGGATGTGCTGGGCAAGGTAGGGATACGCGTTGGCGCGCATCATCTCCAGCGCATTGCTCAGATTGTTCATGTCGCCGCCGAATCGCTGCGTGACGGCCGACATGGCGCCGAGGAACTGCGCACCCTGAAACCTGCGGAAGAAGTCGAAGATGATGACGTTCTTGTCCAGCCACGCGCGGTACGGGCCGGTGTAGTTGCGCAGCGCACGCGCTACCCACCACACAAGCCCCGCTTCACCCAGGAGCACCAGCCAGCCCCACTCACGCAGGAACGTGGTGCCGAGATGGAATGCCCGGGCGATCGGCCCGTAGCCGTCCACGGGCAGAAGGTTTGCGAAGCTCCGATCCAGCATCGGGGCCACGATGAACGCCATGACGCCGAGGTAGACGTGCAGGATGATCAGCGTAATGCCCATGCTTGCCAGCAGCAGCAGGATGTTGGACTTCGCCTCGCTCATAGCCCGAAGGTTGTCCGCGAGCCGGAACAAGCCGTCCTTCACGTCACCGCCCTGCTCGGCCACCGCCAAGATGGCGAGGTCTTCGTCAGGAACCGTGCCCCGGAAGATTTCAGCCAGGCGCGACTCCTGCATCTGCCCATCGAGGCCTTCGTAGCGTGCCAGCCACAGGGCCGCCAGCAGGCCCAGCGGCTCGCCCGCGCGGCGCGCCGCATCCTTGGCAAAGTGGTTCGAGATCGGCTCGCCCGGCATCTTCTCGATGCGCATGGCCAAGTCAAAGTAGTAGTCCGCGCGCTTGGGCGAGAACTCCAGCTTTGCGAACCACAGCTTGTCGGGAAACCGTCCGGTCGCGCCGCCAATACTCTCGGCGGCCGCGGCGTACTTCTTGCGCTTGATCGCGGCAAATGCGTCCTTCAGGCGCTGCATCATGCTCGGGCCCCCTTCATTCGTTTCAGCTTGGCTTCGTATGCGTCCAGCGACAGAATCCGCTCGGCCTGCCGAGGGTCCACGGTGCCGGCGAACACGTGATACATGGCCACCTCGAATACCGACTTGCCGGTGCTGTCGGGCACGTCGAAGCCCGTGACGCGCTTCTCACGTTGGTGCGCCTGCAGCTCGATCGCGCGTGCATCGCGGATGTACATCAGGTCCAGCTCGTCGGGTTCGAACATTTCGGCGGCCATGACGCGGCCGCGGATGCCGTTGAGGTCCGGCAGGTTCGCGCGGCGGCACTTCTCGCACCCCGCTTCGCGCCGCACGCGGATGTTCTCGACGTCGAACTGGAACAGGCGCTCGATCCGGTGCAGCTTGGTGGCACCCAGAATGGCCTTGGCTTCCTCGCCGTGATGCCCGCACTCACACGTCTTGGCGAGCAGCGCCTGGTACACGTACAGGTTCACAAATCCCGGCGTGGCCAGCACGCTGCGCGGAATCTGCAGTTCGCTGTCTGCCAGCCGGTCGGTGGCGGCGGTGGCCGAAGGCGCGTGCAGCGTGGTCATCGCGCGCAGGCCCGCGCCGGCGACGTCGCGGAACAGCCCGGCCGACTCGAAATCCCGCACCTCGCCGATCATCACGAAGTGGGGGTTCATCCGCTTGAGCTGCCGCTTCGCAACGATGAACGGGTCCTCCTCCCGGTTCGAACCATCGAGCTGCCGCGCTACGGAGAAATGGTGCGTGCCGTGGGCCATCAGTTCGACCGGGTCCTCGATCGACATCTTGTTCATCCAGGACGGAAGGCGCTGCATCACGGCGTGCGCCGTGGTCGTCTTCCCCGAGCCAACTGTCCCGACCAGTACGACGCCGCCGCCCATCTGCATGGTGCAACGGTCGATCACATCCGCCTGCTGCTGGAAGAAGTGCAGGTCCTTGACGAAGTCGACCTGCGTCGTGGTCGCATTCTCGGGATTCATCCGCATGACGGTCACGTGGCCGTCGGCGCTCTGCATCGAAGCCCACCGGAACACCATCGGTACGCCATCGACGACCGTGCGGATGCTTGTCTGCTGCGGCTGCACGCGGCTGAATACACCGTGGGAGCCGCCCTTCCCTTTCTGGAAGACGTGAGACAGCATGTCCAGCAGGTCGGTCGTGCGCAGGCGAAACTCGGGCGGCAGGACCAGGTGCCCATCGATGGCGAAGCGGATCTGCGAGAGCTCGCTGTTGTCCTTCACCTCGAAGTGGATATCCGATGCCTGCTCCCGCTTCGCAAACTGCGCGGCGGCCAGGAACGTTTGCCACAGGCCGCTCGCATTGCGCAGCCCGGTGGTCTGGACGCCCTCCTGCCGGACGCTGCCTTCAACGCCACGCGACAGCGCCGTCATCACCTGCGGCGTGGCGGTGTAGAACAGCGGGTCTGCCGCGTCCCAGCGCAGCTTTGCCTGGCGCAGGATCTCGTCCGTATAGTCGGAGTACCGCATGTCCGCCAGCAGGATGAAGGCGAACTTGCCGCGATGGCCATCTGCCGGCGCCTCGATCAGCACCGGGCAGATCTGGTGCCGTAGCGATTGCGCCAACGACAGATCGTCGTACAGCGCCCGGGCGAACGGGGGCAGATCGTCGGTCGTCCGCACTTCCGTACACCCGACCTCGCTCACCTCCGGGATCGAAAGAGAGGGCTCGGCATGGATGGTGGCCGTGGCCGTCGGGGCCTGGCCCGCTCGCGCCGCGCCAGCCCCGGAGATAACCATGATGCCGCCTGAGGCTTCGGGCACCAGCCCCTTCCGGGAGCGTTCAAAGAATCGCACGATGGCCTCCCTTAGCCCTGCGCCACTGCCGCGGCAGGCGGCACGGCCGGCACTGCCGGCGCCGGGGGCATCACCGGAGCCGCGCCATTGCCCCCGGCTCCAGGCAACGGAACCGGCATCACCGGCGGCTGGGAGGGCATCGGCGCGGACCCGCCGGGCATTGCATGGTTCGGGATGGGGGCGCCGGCGTTTGCCACCGACGCGCGCGGCGCAGGCTCGTCCAGCAGCACCACATCGTCGTCGGCCCGCTCGGCGGTCAGGGTCTGTTTTCCCTTGGAGAGCCGCGTGCCCGACTCGGAGATGGACACCACCTTGAACCCGCGCACGCTGCCACCGACCTTCGCCGGGTAGATCTGATTGCCCCACTTCACGTAGCTGCGCAGCGATACGGGCAGGCCGGCCTTGCTGCCGTCCACGCCAAAGATCGCGACGGTCTTGGGAACCGCGCGGGCCTCGCGTTGCTCTGCGGTCGGCGCCGGCGCGGCAACCACCGGCGCCGGATTCGTCTTGGCCAGCTCCTGGTCCGCCTTCTGCACGGCGATCTGCGCGTCCTTCTCCAGAAGCACCCGCGTCACGGTCTTGTCGCCTTCCGCATGCGCCAGCGAGGCAGCAACTGCAAGAAGAGTCATGGCGATGCGTTTCATTGGTTTCCTCCATCGCGGGCGTACGCATCGCCCTTCACATTGAGTTCAAACTTCGATTTCTGGATGTCGGAGTCCGCGTCCAGGTTGATCGTCAGGGCGATCTCGTTGACCGACACGTTTGGCGGAAAGGTGCCGATCTCCGCCGCGTTGCGCAGCGGCCCCTCCATCTCCCACTTCGCGCTCTTGTAGACATACGGGATCGAGGCAACCCCCTCACCCGGGATCGAGCCGAACAGTCCGATATCCTGCAGCACCGCCTTGGACGCCGCAGGACGCAGGAGCTGCAGCGTCGAACCGAAGTCCGTGCGCAGCGCCATCGAGGTCGGCAGCGTTTCGAGCAGCTTGCCCAGCGACGCGTCGGGGCCGAATGGCACCATCGCCTGCACGGTGACCTCCTTGTCTTCCTTGGCGAAGACCGGTGCGCTGAAGGCGTCCGGCAGCGCGGCCAGGAATGTGGCATTGGTCACGCCGCGCGGGGCGCCCTTTGCGCCGTCCATTCCGTAGGTGAGCGAGCAAGTCGCCTGCGGCGCCACGACCGAGCCGCAGGCAACCTTCGTCAGCTTCCACCCGCCAACAAACAGCGGATCGACGTCGACGAACCACTTTGCGAAGCGCGGCACCGCCACCGCAGCGACCGCCGACGGCGCGCGGCCGCGAGCGAGGATGTCTTCGGCATAGCGTTGCGCCGGGCTCTTCTGCGGGGGCGGCGGATGCTTGCGTGCCTCATAGGCACGGTACTGCGCCATGCCGTACTTGTAGCCAACGGCTCCCAGCAGTACGAGCGCAGCCAGCGCCACCAAACGCTTCTTCGTCGCGGCAGAACTCGGTTTGCGCAGTGCCGCGTGCTGGTCGGCGGCGTCGGCGAGCTGCTCGAGCGTCAGTTCCGAGAAAGTCAGGGCCGGCACATTGCCGAGCAATTGGGCCAACTCGGGGAGGTTTCCGGCGAGCCTGAAGGTGCCGCCGGCGACCCGCGCGAACTCGATCGCCAGTTCGGACAGTGCCTGCTCGTCCTGGATGACGCGGTCGAACCCGACACGTGGCCGGCCTTTGAGGATGCCGCAAACCAGGTAGCCGACGTGCTGGCCCGCGTGTTCCAGCCTGTAGGCGAAGAACACGTTCGGCATCAGCCCCGGAATGCGGGCCACCGCGACGGCCGCCGAATAGAGCTTGTCCTTCACCTTGGTCTGCGCGTCTTCCTGGGCGAGGTAGCCCATGTGCAGGGCAGTCCCGTCGTGCCAGATCCGCGTGGCCTTCACTTCCTTGGCAACCTTGGCGGCCAGGTCAGGCGCGGGCGCGTTCCCGGTCAGGGTGCGCCATTGCATGCCGAAGGCTATCGCCTTGCCGTGGATCTCGAGGATCATCGGGCGACTCCCTGCGCCACGCTGTCGCTATTCGCCTTGGACAGGCGTGCCCGCAGGAAAGCGCGGAACTCCGCCCTCTCGGCCGCCGGCACCCGCTTGTTCCCGTCGAGACTGTAGAGATCCAGGCGCGCGTTCGTCGGCAGATTCAGTCGCCGGCGCAGCGAATGCTCCAAGTCGGCGCGAAACTGGTTGCAGAATCCAATCGCACCAGGCATGAACATGCCGTAGATCGCGGCAACCCATGCGATCACCATGGCCAGGCCTTTAGCCATGCCGGACGCGAATGACTCGGGCGACGTCAGAGCGAGCAGCCACAGCTTGCGCCCCACGACCAGCGCTATGGTCGGGTCGAGCAGCAGCCCTCCAATCACGACCCAGAAGGCAAAGAACGGAATGGCGCGCGTCATCAGACGGATCAAGTTGAACGCCATCTCGAAGACGTTGACGATCTGGCGCAGATAGTTCGCAACTGAGAAGGCCGCTTGGTGCCGCAGCGAGGCGTATTCGACGTCCGAGATCACCCCCAGATCCATGCAGTGGGCCTGGACTGTCCAGGTTCGGCCAGTCGTCGCCGCCATCCGTTGCTCCAGCGACAGGCCATAGACCGTCAGAAGCCCTTGGGCAATCATTGTGAGGACCGCGCATACCGCTGCCCCGTAGACCACCTGGCCGATGGTTTGCCCATGGCTCTGCGCAAGCGCCATCGAGAGGCCCGGCAGCCAGGTCAGGCATGCCACCAACGGATAGCGTCGATACAAGGCCAGCGTGTCAGCTAACAGCGTTCGGATCGCATGCATGATCACTTGCCCTCCCCGTGGTCCTGCACCATGACCGTCGCCAGCAGGAGCGTGAACGTACGCGTCTTCGATACGGTCTGCGAGCCGCCGAGCAGCATCGGCAACGACTCGCCGAGCGTCCGGCGGGTATTGGCGGTGTCGTCCTGGTCCAGTGCGGCCATGAGGACCGTCTGGCCGTTGCGGACGATGATGTCCTGCTTCGGAATACCCTTGCCGACGATGTTGATGGTCTGGACCGACTGTTGGTTGTTGCCCGTGCCCGACGTGAACTTCTCCAGCGGGCCGTCCTGCTTCGACTGATCCAGGGCGATCGTGAGGTTCACGTCGTCACGCGAGGTGGCGTCAGCGTAGGCAGCCAGCTTGAAGCCGACCGTAGCCGTCGACGTGATGATCCCCGGGATGCCGCCCGTGCCACCAGCCGTCGTCGTCGCCGGCGTCGAGCCCGACGCATACGAGAAGGTCCGGCGATTGTTGTACTGGAACCCGTGCCGGTTGCGCATCGACACCGGGATCGTGACACCGGAGGTCACGGTGCCGTACTGCTTCAGGGCGTTCACGATGGCCTGCGTGCCAGCGAAGCCGCCCGAGGTGATACCCAGCCCTACGCCGCCAGCGGTGGACGAGACGAGCGTCGCAGGCGAGAGCGCGTTGACCGTGAACCCCGGAAGATTCTGCAATGCCTTAGTCAGCACGACGTTCCAGTCCACCCCGGCCTCGCCTGCGTCCGAGACCGTCAAGTCGATCATCTGGAACTTGAGCGTCACCATCCGCGAGTAGATGGCGATTTGCCTACGAATGATCTCGTCGGCAGCGTCGACCGCTTCCTTCGTGTCGCGCAGCGTGAGCACACCGGTGGCCGGATTCAGCTCGGAGCTGCCCACCATCGTCATGGCCGGCAGGATGCTGGTCTTGACGCCCTCGAGGTCGTTCTGTTCCTTGATCTCGGCCTTGGCCGCGGCATCGATCTGGGCGGACTGGCCCGTTCCGCCCGAGCCGCCGCCACCCGACGAACCGCCCTCAGCCGATTGCTTGAACTCGGTCGTGAACGAGTTGGTCCCGCCGGCCATCGGCAATTGCCAGGTCTTCGTGACCAGGCGATAGAACCGGACCAGCCCCTTCTCGGCGTTGTACTCCCAGTTGATGCCAAGTCGTGTGGCGATCAGGTCGAGCATGTTCGCCAGCGGCATCTTTTCGCTGTTCTTGAACTCGACGTTGAGCGGCGTCTCAAGGAGCGCCGTGGCCTGCGTCACGCCGATGCCTCCGGCAGCCGTCAAGGCAGACGGCAGCGGCGAGTTGAGCGCCGGCGCCGGGCCCAGACCCTGCGACAGCGGATTCACGGCAGCGCCCTGCCCTTGCTGCGCCGTGCGCAGTTGTTGCTGGGCCTGCGCGGCAAACGTGCGCGGCAGCAGCAGATTCGGCGGCAGGTACACGTCGGACTCGATCTTGACGGGGATGCCGGTCGCCATCTGCACGCGCTGGGCGGCAACCGCCAGCGACATCGAGCGCTCCGGAAACACGACCAGCGTGTCGACGTCCTTGCGCAGTGCAACGGGCAGCGTCACGTTACGCGCCACCGGCACGCGCTTGCCGGCCAGGAACGGGCGGTTCACTTCCTGCTCGGCCTCCACCGCCGCGCGATCCCGCCGGATCCGAGCGTACAGTTCCTCGGTCGTCTGCGTGATCTGCATCGTCGTCGTGTCCGTGGTCTGACGGACGTCCTTGAGCAGCGTCGGGGAGACACAACCGGAGAGTGTGGTACAGACCAGGGCGGCGCCGGTTGCCGGTCGGAGAATGTGTTTCAGCTTCATCTGCAGCTCACTTGGTCGGGTCGCACTTCGTGGTGAGCTTCACCACACGGACGAGGTTGTTGGAGTAGAAGCACGGCTTCAGGCTGTAGTCGGTCATCTCCGTCGCCGAAAGCACGCGGCGCACGGCCGTCTTGAAGTCCGCGGTGAAGGCGTCGGCGCCTTCGATCTGCACGTCCTGGTCGGGCTCCCACGGCGCCGTGGTCCAGCCGGCGTCACGGGCCCACTTCTCGATGAGCAGGCGATAGTTGCCATCGCCGGGCGAGACCGACCAGTCGCGCTGGCCATTGGAGGGCACCGGTGCCGCCACAGGAGTCGGCACCGCCGACGTCGCGGCGTTCACCGGCGACACCACCGCAGTGGTGGCCGCAGGTGTTGGCGTGAGCGCAGCAACCGTTGTCGCATCGGCCTTCGGCGCTTTGCGATCGGACAGCAGTTGCCAGCCACCGCCCGCCAGGGGCTTGCTCGGCTCGAAGTTGCCCGACGCGTCGGCGCCGAACGGGGAGGACGCAGGCACTGCGGCGTGCCCACAGACCGCCACGGCCGCGGCGCCCGCAAGAAGAACCCGGCACATCCGGGACAACGATCGAGACTGGTGCATGGCTGTATTCCGTTTCAATTCGAATGGGTTACTTCGTCGTCGATTGCAGCTTCTGGTAGACGCGGTTGGCGTACCGGAGCCGCTTGTCTGGGGAGCCGGCGTTGTAGCAACCGACAGCCGTCCACGTCTCGCCGTACCGGCCCAGGCAATCGGCGAGGATCCAGGTGCCGACGTAGGCATTGGTGCAAGGGTCAAAGAGGCTCTGGCGGGTGATCCCGAACCGCGCAAGGCGCGGCAGGTGAGCAGAGTTGATCTGCATCAGGCCAATGTCCTCGCTGCCATTGGTGTTGCGGTTCGTTACCCACGCGCGCATACCGGATTCCACCTGTGCGATGCCACGCGCCAGCACGGGACTCACGCGATGGAACGCCGCCGCGTCGTCGAGGCAATCTGCATGCACAACGCTGGCGAGCGCCGTGCCGGCGATCAGCAGACCAATCCGGATCGCGATCATTGGACTGCCCGCTCGTAGAAGCGGACCTCCGGCAGGCGGTCCACGCGCACCACGTTGCCGTCTGCGATGACCGTCAGGTGGTCCGACACGCCGTTGAACTTGTAGTAGCGGTCCTTCTGCTCCCCGCCACCCTGGTGGTTGTCCCCGAACACCGAGATGCTTGCCATCGACTTGGCGAAGCTCAGATAGGTCGCGCCATCCTTTTCGAAGACACGCTCGAGGCCAGCGCCGTTGTCCCGCGGAAACAGGAAGTTGATGCCGGGTACGCGCGCGACTTCCACGCGCTTGCCACCGCCGCTGGCGACGAAGCTGTCCACCGTCGGGAAGGACAGCACCCGTTCGGTATCGTCCCAGCGGGTGCGCAACTTGGCGCCGGCGCCATCGCGCACTTCCAGGTCCTTCGGCTCCGAGTCGAAACGCACCTCGATGCGGCCGTTCTTCGCGTCCCGAATCGCCAGCGCATTGAAGGCCGAGGCCAACGTCGGACCTTCCGGCAAGGCCGTGCCGGCAGGAGGCGTGTCCTGCACAGGTGCCGCCACCACCGGCGCGGCGGCGCGGAGCATGCCGCCTGCAGGCGTCGCTGCCCCGGGCTCCACGGCAAACGCCTTGGGCGGCGTCGCGCGCAGCGCGATATTCTTTCGGCCGAAATCCACCTCTGCATAGAGATTGCGCTGTTCCAGCACCCGCGCGAGCGCCTGCACCCAGTTCTCGCCGGCGCGTGTGTCCAGCGACACGTCGTCGGTGAGCGGGATATCCTTCTGCGCCGTACCACTCCAGCCTGCCGGTGCGATGGACTTGATCATCTGCGCCAGTGGCAGGGATGAGCGGCCAGCCCGCACCAGTGGCAATTCCGAATAGGTGCCGATCAGCGCGAGGCGGCCCGACACGGACGCGAGGTTGCGTGGCATGTCGCCGCCTGCGTTGGCCGGCTCGGATGTAAATCCGTTGGCGCGCTTCCAACGTGCCACCACAGGCTGACCGTTCACGGTATAGCGCAGCACATCCGGTACGCCGTCGACCACCCAGTAGGGCCCATTCTGAATGGCACCGTCCGCCTGCACGAGCTGACCGTGCCGCGGTTGAATGTAGGTCGACTGGCCGTCGTTGAAGACCATGGCCGGGCGATCTGCAGCGCGGGCAATGACCTGATAGTCGAAGTCGAGCGGATCAGTGTCGGCCGCATGGGCGCACGCAGCGACCAGCGCAAGAGCGGAAAATAGGAGCGGCCTGATCATTGGAATTGTGCGACGTGTTTCATGAAGCGGGAGAAGTACGGACCACCGCGCTCGGGGTTCGCACTGTGATACCAGGCCACGGCCTTCATGGCCGAGCCGCTGCGTTGGAGGTTCTCGGCCAAAATGTCTTCAGCGACGCGAATGTTGGTGGCGGGCGCCAGCGCATCCCAGGGGGACGCAAACCGCTTGCCGTGGTAGCACCAGTTGACCTGCATCAGGCCCACATCAAAATCGCAACGATCGTTCGCGATCAGGCGGGTAACGGCTGCGTAGGCTTCTTCGCGCGTGGCAAAGAACATGCCTCGCCCAGCCACATTGAGCGTCCAGGGCCACGGGCGGCCACGATAGGACGACTCGTTCATCGCGATGCCGGCGGTAATCTTGGGATCCACGCGAACACCCATCTGGGCAAACGGCTCGGTCTTCGGCGCGCACGCCCAGCCACCGCGCCGCTCGGCCAGGGCTTCTTGCGCCGCATCGCTTAGCGCGGACGGTCGCAGCCAGCCTTCTCGCGTGAACAGTCGAGCAATTGGCGTGGCCTTGCCAGCCAACGTCACGATCGGTCCATCGTCGGCACCCGGCTCGATCTGCGCACCCAGCAGCCGGGCGGACCAGCCAAGGAACGCGTCAAGGCCGCAGTAGAGGACCGGCTTGCCATCGAGCGTGTGTACACGCACCTGTCCGCCGTCCTTCACCACAATGGCGTTGGGGCTGATGACGGCCTCAATGGTCGCCGCATGGGCGCCGGCCCATGTCGCTGCACAGAGGAGGAAGGCCGCGACCCGCTTAATCACGGTACGGCTCCAGGACGATGTCATGCTTGACCTGAACCATCATCTTCTGTCCAGGCTCGGTGGTGATGGTTGGGCGGATGTTCTGGTTTCGGTTCAGGATCGTCTGCGCCGTCTGGGTCGCCACCTGCCCGGCCGAATTGCCGTACGCCACGAGCCCCGAGGGTCCTACCGTGGTAGTTGTCGGGTTGTCGTTGAAGCGCAGCGACAGCGCGCCGATTACCAGCGCCCCCCCGAAGATCTTGAGGAAGTGGTTGTTGACGTCGCCCGTATTGCCGGCCGTGCCGTCCGGGTCCGCTCCCTGCATGCCCAAGAGCGGAACAGTTTTCCCGTTAGGCAATTGCATGCGCACGAAAGCGGTCAAGATGCGTTCCTGGCCCACGGCAATGTCGGCGCTGTACATTCCAACCAGCGTCGTGCCGGCCGGGATGATCTTGCAGGTGCCCTTGACCGTGTCGTAGACGTCTTGCGATACCGTCGCACGGAACTCGCCGGGCTTGTCGGAGTTGAGCCCGCCCGCGAAATTGGCCGGGATAATGAAGCCGCGGCTCAGCGTGCAGCGCGGCAGCTTGCCGTCGAAACCCGTGCGCAACGTGTTCGTGCTTCCGGCGTCGCGCAGGAATTGGCGATCCGACGATGACGGCTGCGGCGCGAGGCCGTCTGGGGTGGCCGCCGCAGCATTGGCGGCTGCGGCCTTTGCAGCGACCGCCTGCTGGATGGCACGCATCTGCGCGGGGTCCGTCACGTCCGCCATGCCTGCCGGCTGCTTTACCTGGGCGACCTGCGACTTGCGTGTCCCGCTTTTGAACACCGAGGACGTGAAGAGGTCGTCTTCCGCATTCTTCTTCGCATCCGGCGCAGCGCCGGTGGTTTTTGCCGTGCCAGTGAGATCGCCGGCGGTCATGACGGGCGCCTTGGTATCGGCGGCAATGGCCTGTTTGCGCTGCTTCTCGGATTCCTCACGCGCCTTCTCAGCCTGCGCGCGAATGGCTGCTTCGAGACTCTGCCCGTTGTCCGCGCTGCCCGCCCGCTGTTTGATCTGGTCGGCCCGGGCCTGCTCAGCCTTGGCATCGAGCTGCTCGTCGGACACGGTCTGGAAGTAGTAGCCCAGGGCCCCGACCAGCAGCGCCGCCACACCGCCGAGCGCCATGACGACGTTACGGGGGAGCTTGCCTTTGACGGTCCGCTCCTGCGCCGCCGTCACGTCGGTGACGTTATCCGCGTTTTGCTTGCCGCGCATCAGAACAGCCCCAGGACGCGACGGCGGCCGCGTTCGATCTTCACTTCATCGTCGCCCGAGCGCAGAACGACAGTGTCCGCTAGTCGCTGCACCACCAGGTACCCGCCGCGACGGATGGCATTGACGACCACAAAATCGCTGCCGTCCTTGATGAACGCCACCGGCCAGTTCTGCAGTGCTGCATTCGGCAAACGCAGCCACAGCGCCTTGCCGTCGTCGAAGGCGGTTTCCGGCTTGAAGCTGGCGCTGCCCGAGATTGCGTACTCGAAATTGAGCTGGTCGGGGGAAACACCAACGGCATCGGGACTGCGCGACGCCTCAGGTTCCCCTGCCCTTTCCTCGCCCGGAGCGTCGCCACGTGCGTCGTTGCGCGCCTTCACCTTGGCGGAGATCGACGTCGGAATCTTGAATCGGACCTTCTGATAGAAGATGCCGCCGAGCGGCGACGAAACCAGCGTGAACTCGTAGCTGCGCTTGTTCGTATTGACGGACAGCGTGTTGACCAGCCCCGGCGCCTGCGGCTTCACGTAAAGGTGATTGGCGCCATCCGTGTCATAGTCCCATCGCACGTTCTCGCCCCAGGCGGGGTCGCCGACGATCTGTTCGTCGTCGGGGAATTCGATGGTCGTGATCTTCAGCGGTGCACTGAGGACCCGGAAGATCTGGTCGCGGCTGTAGGTGAAGACCACGAGCCGAGAGTCGCCGGGCAACGCGATCGGGTCGACGCCGCCATTGAAGGGATTGGCAGGATTCATCGCATCGCTGAGGTCACCGATTCCCAGCGCGGCCATGCCGGCGCCGGTGCGACGCACATTCTTGTCCGCAGCTCGACTGTCGGGTGCGGACAGCAGCAAGGCCAGGCAAAGCGCGATGGCCAGAGGGATGAACCGGGAGGGGGTACGAGCTTCCATGGGCGTATGCGCGACGATCAGGCCGCCGATTTCTGAATGCTGAAAAAGATGGGGTACACCCCGAACGGATTGGTACCGAGCACAGCCTCTTTGTCTGCCGGCTTGGTCTGATACCGAAACGTGATGGTGTAGCGCTGCTTGCGTGGCTTGTAGCCGTCTTCGGTAGTCGTCGTGACGAACTCGATCACCACCGTGCTATCGGGCAGGCTCGCGATGTTGACGAACTTCGGCTCGCGCGTAAGCGTGGGGGACGACATAACCTGCCGAAACGGCTCGTCCTCTTGCACCCAGGCATTGAACTGGTCCTTGGCGGCGCCCAGCATCTGCTCACGAACGGACCGCAGATTGGCGGCCATACGGGAAGACTCGATCTGCGGCGTCAGGATCGGCTCGATCGTGAACCATCGTTGCACGAGGTCCTTGAGCGCCGCCTGCACCTGGCGCTCGTCCGGACGAAATGCGTCGAGCTCTCGGGTGATGGGCTTACCGGTCACGTCCGACGACACGCCCACCACCTTCACGACAGATGGGGGCGGCTCACGCGTCAGGATGGCCGCCACGGCAATGACGCCGAGGCCCACAGTCGCCAGCTTCCAATGATTGCGATCCACGCTGATGCGCGTGGTGCGGTCGAAGATCGCTTGCTCCGGGCTCTCATTGCCATACATGCCCGGCGCAACGGTCAGGGGCTTGGCTTTGTCGGCGGACTTTCGGAAGATTGGCATGCTGCGGCGGTCCAATGGGATGCCGCCAATTGAAACAGCGATTCGCTGTTCGTTTGCCCCGAAAGCTGTGCCATTTCGCAGAGCTTTCCATTTATTTGCATGAGGGCGACTTTCATATCCCCATGTCGCTGACCCCGGCCGGGGATTGGCCCTCTCAAGTCGGCTTGACCACAGACATGCAGGCAAGCCGTGCTTGAGGATGCGGAAAGTGCCTTAGAAAGTCGAATACTCAGGTTTTGACCGTGTGATTCGCCTTTTTTGAAAGGAACATGTTCCTTCCTGGCTGCTGAAGGCGGATGGGCCCTGAGGTTGCCACAAAGCGAATTTGTCGAAAGCTACCGAAAATCGGCCAGCTTTCGCCGCCATCCTGACCCGTTTGCCCGCCAACAATAGCGGGCATGGAAACCCCAGCGACCAACCACCCCCTCTTGCAATTGACGCAGCTTGCGGACAGCGCGGTCTCGATGTTCTTCGAGTCCCTGGCGCCGTTGCAAGACGTCATCCATGCAGCGGACGTCGCTGAAGTCATGATCAACCGCCACGACAGCATCTGGGTGGAGCGACGTGGGGTATTGACCAAGCTCGACATCGTCCTGGACCCGATCAAGGTGGAGGGCGCCGTTCGCTCCCTTGCTTCGTCCGTCGAGAAGTCCGCAGTGCGTGGCACGTCCCAAGGCATCATCAATGCCGGCCACAAAGGACTGCGGATCGCTGCGGTCATGCAGCCGACGGCAATTGACGGCCACGCGCTGAGCATCCGCCGGCACCGCGAAACGAATCTCACGCTGGAGGACTACGCCAAGGCGGGCGCGTTCTCGTTGCGCAACGCCACCACGCAGGCTGAGGAGCCGATATTCCACGGAAACGAGGAAGACGAGGCCCTGGTGCGCGCGCTCGAGCAGCTGATGGTACGGCGCAAGAACATCATCGTCGCGGGCGGCACATCGTCGGGCAAGACCACCTTCCTTAACGCACTCGCCGGCCGCGTCCCGGCCACCGACCGCGTCCTCACCATCGAGGACACCATGGAACTCAAGCTCACGGTACCGAACCTGGTGCGTCTGTTGTCCAACAAGGATAAAGGCGTCACCACGCAGCATCTTGTCGCGCTCGCCCTGCGCTTCCGGCCTGACCGCATCTTCGTTGGCGAAGTGCGCTTTGGCGAAGCCTTCGACATGCTGCAAGCGCTCAACACCGGCCACGACGGCGGCATGGCGTCCCTTCACGCCAGCAGCGCTCGCTCGGCCCTCTCTCGCCTGGAGAGCATGGCCCTTCTCGGGATTCCACCCGGCTCGGGATGGAAGCTCGACGACATGCGAAAGCTCATCGCCGACTGCATCCACTACGTCGTGCACATGAAGCGTACCGGTGAGATGCGTCACGTCTCGGAAATCATCGAGATCAAGGGTTTCAGCAACGGCGAATATGACATCAAACGCGTTTTTTAACCAACGGAGTCCATCCGAAATGACCTTCACCCTCAACCACCGTGTGCGAGCCACCGCACGCAAGTACGCGCCCTCAGCCCTGCTGATGGTCGGCATGATGGCTGTTGCCACGTCGGCAGTCGCCGCCGACGACGCGTTCCTGAATAACCTCGGCAACTTCATCTGTGGCATCGCAACGTTCATCAACACGAAGTACCTCTTCGTGGTGGGCCTGATCGTGATCGTCCTGGGCGCATACGCGTATGCCAACGCGGAATCGTCCCTTTCGAAGTTCATCTCCGGCGCCTGCGTCGGTGTGGGTCTCGCGGCCGCAGCACCCTCCATCCTCAAGTCGCTCGGCCTGATCGCCTCCTGTACCGGGTTCTGACATGCGCAAGCACCACGTGAGCATCGGCTTGTCCATGCCGCGCCTGATCGCCGGCGCAGTACGGGGTCTGGCCATCGCCAACGGCACCATCGTTGCGCTGCTGATTTACGTCACGTATCGGAGCGGCTGGCAAATCCCGGTGGCAGTGTTTGTGTATGGCCTATGCAGCCACGCCTTGCTCGCGTGGCTGACAAGCCGTGATCCGTGGTGGAACCAGATCCTGAACGTCTACAACCAGTACGGCGACGTATACGAGTCCCTGCCGTGGCACGGCAAGTCTCACGCGGTGTTCCGCCGTCCCTATGGCTTTGACAGCGACCTGCCATGCTGAAGCTGAAACGACGGCCGCTGGCGGAAATCGCCCCGTGGCTCACCTCGATTACGCCCGAGCTCATCCTGAACAAGGACGGGTCATTGCTCGCAAACTACGATTTCCGTGGTGTGGACGCCGATAGCGCGGACGCGAGCGACATCACCTCCGCACGCGACCAGCTCGACCAGGCCTGCCGCGCCTTTGACAACCGCATCACAGCTTGGTGGCGCCTGACGCACCGGCGTACCAAGGGGTACGTAGAGGGCGAGTTCAGCAACGGAACCGATGCCCGTCTCGACGCGCTCAACCGCGCCCACATGACAACGGGCAGGTATTACCGCAATGCGCATTCGCTGAGCATCGCCTATACCCCGGAGACGGGCGTGGCCAAGTTCTTCGAAAAGATTGGCCATCACATGACCGTGGGCGGTAAGCCGATCCTCGCCGCCCTGCTCGAAGCGACCAAGGATACGGTGCTTGCCCGCAGCGCCTTCGCCTTCGACATGGAGAAGATCCGCTCGGACACGCGGCGGTTCGAGGCCATGCTCGACGCGTTCACCGGTGGCATTCCGCGCATTAAACCGACGCGCCTGGCGATGCAGGACAGCTACGCCGCGCTCCATCAGGTCGCCAACCCCAGCGTACCGAAGCGCCGCATCCGTTTCCCGGTGACGATGCTCGACACTCACCTGAGCGAGTCGGAGATTACGGTAGGTTCCGAACGCCTTCTGTTCGAGTCGGCGCACGGCAAGCGCTATGCCGCGGTTGTCGCCGTAAAGGAATGGATGAGCTTCCAGGAAGCCGCGCTCGACGCTCTCCTGCAAGTCGATGCGGAGCTGGACATCTGCATCATGTACCGCTTCCTCGATACGGCACGCGCGACGGCCTATATCGAGAAGGTGCGTCGCTTCTACAAGATGGCGGCAGTCAACCTCCGTTCCATGGTCCAGCAGTATGTCTCGAAGGAAGAGAATGAGAACGACGAAGGGCGGGAGGAACTGGCCAAGGAAGCGGGCAAGGCGCTCAAACGTCTGACAGCGGAAGGTGTGCAGCACGGCTTCGCCAACATCTCCATCGTCATCTATGCCGATACGGAAGCCGAAGTCGAAGACGCGGTGAGCGAAGTGATTGGCACGCTGACCAATGCCGGCTTTGGCGCGATCCGCGAGAAGACGAACCTGATGGCAGCGTGGAACAGTACCCTGCCCGGCCGCTGGGACCGCCAGCGACGCCTTCAGTTTGTCGAGACCCCCGCCGTCTCGGATATCGCCCCGGTGCGATCGGTGCTCGAAGGGCCCACCCGCAACGCATGGCTCTCCGAGAAGACCGGGACCGAGGTGCCACCCCTCACCTGCTTGCCGACTCGGCACCGCACCGGGCAACGCGTCGATATGCATCAGCCGGGCGGCAACGGACACTTGTTTGTGATCGGCCCGATCGGGGCCGGGAAGTCGGTCTTCCTCAACTTCCTGGTGTCGCAGGCGGATCGGCACAAGGCGCGTCGCATCCGTTTCGACAAGGACCGCTCCACGCGTATCCCCACGCTGCTCAGCGGGGGGGCATTCATCGACGTAACCGGCAAGTTCCAGGCGAGCACGCCGGTCAATCCGCTGTCGCTCCTCGCCGACCCGGGCAGCTTCACCTACGTCACCGAATGGCTGACGCTGGCCCTCGAAGACGACGATTTCTCCCTTTCGCCGCAACAAAGTCAGGACATGTTCGAGGCAGTGAAGCTGCTCGCGAGCTATCCCCGCGAGCGGTGGACCCTCAGTGCCCTCTCCACGATGCTCCATGCCGATCTGCGCGAGCGGCTGCAAATTTGGCTGGTGGGCGGGCAGTACGGTCACTTCTTCGATCATGTCGAGGATGCCTTCGCAGTGAGCGACAACCTCTGCATCGAGTGCGGCGAACTGTTCCAGAAATTTCCTCGGGCGGCAGCGCTCTTCACCGACTATGCGTTCTACCGGATCAGTCAGTCGATGGACGGCATCCGCTACACCGTCATCGAAGTAGAGGAATGCGGCTTCTTCTTCCAGAACGAGCGCTTCTACAAGCGCTTCGAAGACTGGATCACCACCATCCGGAAGCTCAACGGCTCCATCTGGGCGGCGACGCAATCCCTGCGGCAAATCGCGCGCGTGGCGAACTTCGAAATCCTCAAGGAGAACATCGCCAACTGGATCTATCTGCCCAACAGCCAGGCCAAAACGAGCACGGACCTTTACGGGGACAAGTTCGGCCTGACCAAAGACCAGATCCAGATGATCTCCGACGCGGTACCGAACCGTGACTACCTCTGGATCACCAACGTCCAGACCCGAATGCTCCAGACCGCTTTCAGCGACGAGATGGTGGCAATGCTGCGCTCTGACGGTGTGGCGCAATCCATCTGCGACACCCATTACGCGTCGGGCGAGCCCGACTGGCAAGACCGCTACGTGCGCGAAATGCTCGCCCGCGCAGCCTAAACACGGAGATAGAAAGTGAAGAAGTGGATCGCCAACCTCGCCGTCGCCGCGTCCGTCCTGGGCGCCGCCCCCGCTCACGCCGCCCTGCCCGTCACCGATTGGGTGGGCCTCGTGCAGACCACGATCTCGGCGTTGCAGTCCATCAAGTCCGAGGTGTACGAGAACACCAACATCGTCTACCAGTACCAGATGATGGCTAACCAGTTGCTGCAGGCCACCGGGCTCGATGCTGAAGCCATCATGGAGCAGTTCAACAGCATCAAGGACGAAATCGGCAAGTACGAAGTGTACGGCACTACGCTCAAGGACCTGTATGGCACCGTCTCCGACAACGCCGACTATCTCAAGAAGATCCAGAGCATGGTCGTTTCGTCCGGCAAGACGAAGGAACAGTGGTTCGAAGATCAGCGCTCCCTCCTGACCAACGGCGACAAGACAGCCAAGGCGCTTTTCAGCCTGGGCGAGCAGATCTTCAAGAACACGCAATCTGTCGCCAAGCGACGCCAGAAGATCCAGTCGCAGATCAAACTTTCGCCAACCGCGCAAGCTGCCGCGCAAACCACCAACCAGATGCTCGACGTACTGGCGAGCCAGAACTCCGATCTGCTGCAGCTCATGAGTGTGCGTGCCCAAGCCGATGCCGATCGGGACCAGCAGACCGTTGCCAAGGAAACCCAGAGCGCAGAAGCGATGCGATCACTGGCAGCCGCACAAGATGAAGAGCTCAAGAATCTCCGAGCCCGTGTCTTCTCCCGCAAGCTGCAGTCCAACTGACCATCCCCCACTATGCAGATCGCCCGCTTCATCGTCTTGCTTCTGACGGCCCTTCTTTTGCACTCGCCGCCGGCATTCGCACAAGCGTCCGCCCCTGAAGCGGGCACCGACACCGCACAGCAAACTGCCTCGAACAAGGGTGGCAACCCCGGGCTATTCGCGCAGCCTGGATCGATTGGCGAATCGCTCAAGAGCTGGCTCAGTCAGTTCGAATCGTTCCGTACCGGTCTGATCGGGGGCGCCACCACATTGAGCAAGTCCCTCACTCCGGACGCCGACAAGATCGCCTTCGGGCTTGCCGTCATTACGCTGACGTTGGCTGGAATTCGTTTCGCCGCGGCGTCACAACCTGTCGCGGCCTGGACCGAGGTCTTCGAAACGCTCCTTATGCTTGGCATCTTCGCGTCCCTCTACACCGGCTATGACAAGTTCGGGCCGGGCATCTACGAATACTTCCAGCATCTCGCCGACAAGATCGCAGGCACGCAAGCGATGTCTCCCGCGATGACGCTCGCGTCCGTCGGCGCCGGATTCCTTGATTCCTATATTGAGTCTATGAAGGCGGCAAGCGGTATCTCGGACGTCTTGATGATAGCGTTTGCTGGAATGGTGTTGCTGGCTGCGTTCGCTTTTTGCGCCGTCGCAGCGCTTCTCTACACGTTCTTCATTTCCCTCGGCGAGATAACAGCAGCCATCGGAATCGTGATTGGACCTATTGCCGTCGCCCTGGGATTCTCCGACTATAGCCGTCGCTACTTCTCTTCGTGGCTGGACTTCATGATCGGCGCCTCGATGTACTCGGTCGTTGCCGCTGTGATGGCTCGCCTCGTCTCGAGTGCACTGGTGTCCACGCTCACCGATCAGAAGAGCGCCGGCACAGCGACGCTCGCTGGTGCCATGTATGCCCTGAGCGTTGCGCTGTTCATGATTCTTGTCGCCTTCGAGCTGCCTAAAATAGCCGGCGCGATCTTCGGCTCCGGTGGTGGCATCAGCGGTGGTGGGGCCATGCGGATTGGCCTCAAGGCTGCCAGCGGCATCGGCAAGTTCCTGGCGAAGCCGAAATGATGAGTACGCATACCCATACCTCGATGCCGGCAGCGGCGCTATTGTCGGCTCACGAGAGCCGCATTGCGCTGATTCGCCAGTATGCGAACGAGGTTTCTGGCGACTTGTTTGCCACGAAATGGCTGAGCATTCTGACGCGGTGCGCGGACTGGTTCTCCAGTATGCCGTTGCGCTTCGCTGAACACGCGGAACCGGGCGGTGCATTCCGTGCTACCGTCGAAGCGGCGTACTTTGCGATGCGCCTGTCCGGCGCGCAGAAGTTCGGCGCGGACCAGCCGTCTGAGCGTCGGCGCATGCTCGAACCTCAGTATCTCTACGCCCTTTTCCTTGCCGCGTGCTGCTCGCGGCTTGACGAGCCGTGCCGTCACTTTCAGTTCTATCGCGACAGCGACGGTGCAGAGTGGATCCCCGCCGCCCACGGCGCCTTCGGTCCCTGGGTCGGCACGAGCACCTACCGTGTCACGAGACGCGAGGCGATCCACCCCATTGAGCGCATGCGCACCGCACTTCTCGCGCGCGAGATTCTCGGTAGCGAACGATTGAGCGCCTTCGACAGCCAGGTGCTCACCGAGCTTCTCGGTGCGATCAATCCGGATCCCAGGCCGACCGGACTCGAAACATTGCTGCATAAGGTCGTACGGCAATCCATCGACACACTGACCCAGTTCGAGATCAAGGCCAGGAAAGCGGAATTCGCCCCGGACTCGACGCCGGTACCGAACGCCGAGGTGCTGGAGAAGGCCATCAATCCATCCATGACCCAGGCCGTGACGACCGCGCCGTCAGCTCCCGCGAAGCCCACCGACGAAACAGGCAACGGGTTGCAAGCGGAATCCTCGGTCACTGGATCGCAGGCCATCATCGAAGCGCCCGATACCACCGCCGCGGAGACCTCTGCAGAGCGAAACGTGGTTCAGCTCGACGGGGCTCGTTCGCTGCGCAGGGAGTCATCAGCTGACGATCCCTTCAAGGCTTTGGCCGGCGCCTCGAACTTGATGCGGGAGTTCTTCAAGGCGCTGGCCCAGGACGTTGCCAGTGGCAAAGCCAAGATTGCGCGGATCGACGGCAAAGTCTCCATTAGCAAGCGGTCGCTCGGCAACTATGGCCTGGCGTCGGACACCCTTATCGAGCACCTTCGAAAGGGCAAGCACCTATACAAGGTCGATGGCCAGAACATTCTGTTGATCGACGAAGTGGGACGTCTGATCGCGCCGGAGACTGCGTCATGATGAACCACTACATCAATCATTTCCGGCCCATCTACGAGTTCCGCGCGGCCGTCGGCTGGACCATCGCAGCATTGTTGATTCTGCTAAGCGGCATGCCGCACGCCGGCTATTTCGCGCTCTTGTGCCTGTGTGCCCTGCTGCTGCGGTCCGTACAGGTTTGGCGCGCCCTCAGGTTCCGACTTGCCATTTCCACCAAGTGGCTTACTGTCGTCAAGATCGATGATCTCTTCGATGCCAGCCGCCGTCTCCGCTCGAAGGACAAAGACGCGGATGCCATGTACCTCGGCACTGGCTACGAATGGACCCAGAAGCACTGTCAACTCGCGCACGATATTCTGCGCATGCCGTCCACCGACATTCCCGGCTTGCCAAAATGGTTGCCGAATGAGACGGTACGCGCCATCGAGAAGGCCTTTGCTCCTGCCAACAGCATTGCGGACCATTCGCCTCAAGGCAAACCGTGGATTGCGGGTCTGGAGACGAAGAAGCAGCCCGTGCCGTTTCACTACAAGGCGATGGGCGGGCACACGTCCATCAGCGGCACCACCGGTGCGGGCAAGACGCGCACGTTCGAACTGATTTCCACTCAGGTAATTCACAACCCTAACGACGTTTTGATCGTGATCGATCCGAAGAACGACGTCGAGTGGGTCGCAAGATGCCGACGAGAATGCGAGCGTACGGGTCGGAAGTTTCTGTATTGGAAACAGGCGGCGCCGTCCCAATCCATCCGTCTGAATCCACTGGAAAACTGGTCGCAGCCATCGGAAATACCCACGCGTGTCGCCCAGCTCATGGAGGAAGGCCCGTTCCGGCAGTTCGCGTTCCTGTTCATCGATCGTTCTGTCAAAGGCGAGCTCTACGTCGGCGACAAGCCCAACCTGCGCTCCATCCTCCAATACGCACAGAACGGTATCAACAACCTGCTCGAGCGCGCGCTTCAGCGCTTTTTCCCCGAAGCCGGCATGACGGACTGGCAAGACGAGGTCGCCGGATACATGCAGCAAGTTGGTCAGAAAGGTGGCGGTACCCGTCTGGACGCTATGGTTCGACTGTATATCGACCGCTTCTCGAATCTGGGCAAGGGCCACGAGTCGATCGACGGTCTCATCTCGACGTTTCAACACGATCGAGACCACTACGGCCGGATCATCGCTTCCGCCCTGCCCCTCCTGCAGATGCTGGCCACCGGCGAGACCGGCCTCATGCTGGCGCCCAAAGCAGATGACTTCGAGGACGATCGAGAAATCTGGGATATCGACAAGGTCATCAAGCAGAAGGCCGTGCTCTACGTCGGTGCGGACTCCCTGTCGAACTCCATGGTCGCACAAGCCGTGATGTCGATGCTGCTTGCGGACATTGCTTCGGTCGCGGGCGCGATCTACAACTTCTACGCGAAGCCTCCCGAGATCGTCCTTCAGGTTGACGAAACGGCTGAGGCCATCAACGAGCAGTTGCTCCAGCTTCTCAACAAGGGGCGTGGTGCAGGCTTCAAGGCGTTCGTTGCTTACCAGACGCGTTCCGATTTCACGGCAAAACTTGGAAACGTGGCCAAAATGCAGCAGGTTTTGGGCAATCTGAACAACCAGATCGTTCTACGCTTGGAAGACATCGACACCGCCCAATGGTTTGCCGAGAAGGCAGGAACGACGGCAATCCGAAACTTGGTGATTTCCAGCAGCACAAGTACCGGCACGGAAGCGCACGTAGGTGAATTCAGTGGCTCCGTTTCGCGGTCCGCACAGCTTGAAAAGGTACCCCTGATTCCGCATGACCTGGTCATGCAACTGCCGAACCTCCAGTACTTCCTGCGGATATCCGGCGGCGCCGTCTACCAAGGTCGTGTTCCAATTATTCAGGACTAACCATCCATGCGCAGCAGCCTGTTCCGCGAAGTTATCAAGCAACACAATCTGTCGGCGAAGCTCTCCCCGGTGTTCACCCTCTCTCCGGACCTCGATGAGATCTGCGCGCGCGTGGTCGACTACATCGGCACGAACTACCGTGTGCGTGAAGAGCCTTTGATCAAAGAAATGCTGACGGACGGCATCGCAGCATGGCGCGCCGCGCGCAAGCATGGCGATCCGTCTGTCGCGTTCATGAAGGGCCTCTTCTCGCGCGCGCACGACCTGTACAACAAGCGCTATGCCGCATTCAAGGGCGAGAAGTACAACGTCTGGTATCCGTTCCACGAATCGATCCCGGCATTCGAGCAACGGCAGCTGGCAGGCTACGTCTGCCAAGTCGTTGACGAGCCGGTCCCCGGCGAGATTTCCCAGCGCTGTGCTGCATTTCAACTTGCGGCCCGGGTGCTGACCGGATACGCCTTCTCCCGTTACTTCGAGAGCTACGATGTCGCTGGCAGCTTTGCACACTGACGCACGCCGAGTCGCGCAGCGGCTTCGCCGTATTCCGGCCATGGTGGCCGCGCGCATCTGTAACGTCGACCCGGCCCTGGCGCTGGCCATGGACGACTGGTTGGCCTCGCATGCCTATCCGGCCGAGACGCCGCCCGATGCCTTCACAGCCCCCAAGGCCGCACCTTGCTTCGCGCTTGTGCACATCTCTCTCGCCAGGCCGGGTGTGTTCTGGGCCGCGCTTGTCGCGATTCCCAGCTTCCCCGTCCTGCTGCTACTGCGGTGGATCTGAACCATGGCAAGTAGCCGATTCGCATCCCACGTCCGTCTTTGGCTGATTATTTCGCCACTCATGATCTGCACGCTGGCGCCATTCATTCAGGACCAGACAGCGTTCGAGATCAGTCGTTCCGAACAGGCGTCTGTCGAAGGGGTCCTTGGGACGGAGAAGGCAGATATCGCGGTGGCATCGGCAAACGCCCGCTTTCGCGAGTGGTTTATCGACTCCGGGGCGGTGAAAGCATCCTTCGCGGGTTCCGATACCCCGACGGCTTTCTCGGACGGGGGCGCGTCAACGTTCGGCCGCGGCTGGATGCAACACTTCTGGCTGACCATCTATCGCGCGCTATACCGTTCGGCGGTAGCCCACCACTGGCTCTTGGGCGCGACAGTGTTGATTCTGGCAGTTTTCAACGATGGATCGGTATCACGAAAGATCCGGGCTGCAAGCGCGGGATTCGCCAATCCCGTGTCCTTCCATGTCGCAGCCCACGGCCTCATGCTTTGCTTCGGGATTGGAGCCTCCGCATTGCTTCTCCCGGTTACCCTGCTCGCCAATTGGTGGACCTATGTGGTGTGCCTGGTGGGCCTGCTTTGCTGGCGCCTAGCGGCGTCGTTCCATGTCGGCAAATAGTCCGGCCACTCAATGACGACAAGGCCATGTGGATGGCCTTCCAAACGGAGAAATCATGACCACGACCGACCTGATCCCCGCCGATGAGAACATCCTGGACGCTTCGGTAGCGGCTTCCCCTACCCCGAGCACGCTCGGAACCATCGACAGCACCGGGGACGTCGAGCACGAGCTCAACGAGATGGATGCTTCGGCCGATGCGCTGCGCAACGAGGGCCTGCTCTCGCCGGCCGATCATGAGCAGCGCAAAGCTGACGTCGAGCGGACGCGCAAGCTCTTTCGTGAACTACCGCCTGAGCAGCGCCAGGCGATCATCCGCCGGCGTCGCGAACTCGGCCTGCAGATCCTCGACCGCGAGCTCGCGGGGGCAGCCGTCGTGCCTGTCGCTTTGAAGCTGAATCACACGCGCCTGCGCCCCCTCTTCGAGCAATGGTGGCCCTACATGAACCGGATGTCGCTCAATCTCCAGCGGTTCGGCCAAAGCACCTTCACGCGCGCCGAGCTTTCCACGTTGGAGGCGTACCTGGAACGCGAGCTGTCGAAACTCGAGGACTACGTCGACGAACAGGTACGCGTGGCGAAGGCGTACAGGGAGCAACGCGAAACCGAGATGCGTGCGGCGGGAGACATCGTCTTTGCGCCGACGATCCAGCGCCCTTCGCTCTCGCTCGAGATTCAGGCTTACTCGCGTTTTGCCGTCCGCGCGCTGCAGGTTCTGGTCAAGTTCGACCAGACGATGGATCAGTTCGATTTCATGGTCTGGAACGGCATCCGGGACCAGAGCGATGTCAACGAGGAAGTGTCGCGGTTCCTGCGCAAGTTCCAGCCGTTGGGCCTTCGCAGCTACACCACCCATTTGAAGCTCATGACAACGGTGCGCGGCATCTGATCTGCCGCTCAGCCATCGTGGCATCAGGTCCGCTCCACTAAGTCTTGATTGGTCTTGATGCCACCATGTGGCACGTCTTTGCAACGCTCTCACAAATCGTGGTCGGAGTCGGTCGGACCATGTCCCTCGCAGTGCGAGAATGAGGCACATGCCCGAGAAGGCTCGTGGCACTTGCGCCATGTTGCCGGGACAAATCCGAGCAGGTCTGACAGTACCGGTCCAATGGCCTGATCTGATCCAGCAGCACTATGTCCCTCCACAAAGCCCTTGAAAAACTGAATCCCTCTCAACGGGAAGTAGTGGAATGCCGTGACCATTGCGTCGCGGTGGCTGTGCCGGGGGCGGGAAAAACGGCCACAATCGCAGCCAAGGCCGCCTTGCTACTGAGCGACCCTCGCGTGTCTGTAGGCGCGGTCACCTTCAGCAAGGATGCCGCGATTGAGCTCCGAGACCGAATCTTGGCCCTGACGGGTCCATCTGCCAAGAAGCGTTTAATCGCGGGCACGTTCCATTCGTTGGCCTACAAGCAACTATCCCTAACGGCCAGCAAAAGGCCAGACATCGCAACCGATGGCGAGCGTGCAGCAATTGTTGTTCAGTTGTTACAGGAAATGGGGCTGGAATGGAAATTGGAAGATGCGGTGTCGGCGATCGAGAAGTGTAAGACGGAGTTAAGCTATCCGTCCGCTGACACGGTTGAAGGCCAGCTCTATGCGGGATATCAGCAAGCTCTAGAGCGCAATGGCAGGCTGGATTTCCAGGACCTCATGCGCCACGCGGTACGCGGGATGCGTGACGGCACTATCAAACCATTCGCTGTTGATGCGTTGCTGGTTGATGAGTTCCAGGATTCGGATCAGCTGCAGGCAGAATGGACCAGCATACATGCCCGCGCCGGCGCTGCAACGGCCGTGGTTGCCGACGATGATCAGACCATTTTTTGCTTCCGCTCTGCGCTAGGCAAGAAGGGAATTGACGCATTCGTAAGAGAGTTTGATGCACGACAAATCGTGCTCGGGATCAATTACCGCTCGCACTCGGAGATTCTATCGGTTGCCGACAAAGTAATTCGCAATAACCGGGAGCGAATAGTAAAGGAGCTTGTGGCTTTCAAGGGTTCAGGCGGTGACGTGAGGTTCATCCGGCACGATGATGAATACAAGGAAGCTGTGGCCGCGGTCGAGGCAATGGCTGCAGCGATCCGCGGCGGCGAGAGCGCTGCAATACTGGCTCGTACAAATAGAATCCTAGATCCAGTCGAGGCGGTATGCCGCTCCCATGGCGTCAAATATCACCGCGCCGCTGGCCGGTCTATCCTTGACCGGCCAGAGTCCGCTCTGTTTGGCAACCTTCTCGCGCTTGTAGAGCATGGCAAATCCGCTGGTCTCGACGCCGTTCTTGGATTCGCCGGGATCGGGATCACTGATCTCCAGGTTATTCAAAAATTCATTACCCCATCAAAAGTCCCCTCGAATGTGACAAAAAAGGAATTGCTCGCGGCCGGGCTCGGAGACGACGCCGCAAGCAAGTATCTCGATCTGAGCAAAAGGATGGCTGAGTGGCGGTCCCTTTGCACGCGAGACTTCCCCGCATTGGTGCTGGATGGCGTTCACGAATGGATGCTGAAGTGGGCTAGCAACGATCAAGGGAAGCGATCGATAAACACCACGTACGATGTGCTGTCACGCCTGAACGGTAGCTTCTCCGACCGACTGAACTTTCTTCGTCGAAAGAACAACGAGGCTACTGCCGACGCGATCGTGCTTACGACATTCCATTCCAGCAAAGGGCTAGAGTGGGATCACACCGCCCTCATTCGGCTGGAGGAAACAGTCATCCCAGATGAAGGCAGCGTCGAGTCGGAGGAACGGAGGTTGTTCTACGTCGGGGCCACCCGCGCCAGACGCGTTATGCTTCTTTCTACAGCAAAGAAGAGCCCGACCTCTCGGTTCGTGATCGAAGCAGGTCTAGCTTAAGCTGCCCATTGAATCTGTCTAAGCTGGCTTTACAGACAGACAAATTTGCAAGTTCACTGCTGGAGAGCTCCAACTCGACCACAACGCCCGCACCTAGACAGCCACCTTTCCGGTTAATACGTAGGAAAGGATGTCCTCCGATGTAGGCGCCCCCCAAGTTTGGTCGGCTAGCCAAGTGTAGAAACTCGTTTGAGCAAGTTTCGAAGGACGCTTGTTGGCCACGAGCTTCAGATCGGCCGCCGCGCACTGGTCGTTGTACCGCTCCATCAGCGGCGTCTGCTCTTCCGCCGATAGTTCGGCGAAGTATTCTTGAGCAACGGGCAACCGAGCGGCAATGTACTTCTCCATCGCTTCGGCTGCAGACTTGGCTTTGGGAGCCTCGGCAGCTGCAGGCTGCTCGGCGACCTCTTCCGCATCCATGCCTCGCCCCCAAGCCTCAGCCAACGTCTTACGGAAGTAGGCAGGAACGTTATCGACGGCAGGGGCATTTTTCTTTGACAGCCTGGCACGAACATAGGCCAAAGCGTCTCGCAACGATCCTGAGCTGTGAGTCTTGACAAGCTTTCGAGCCTCGCTTGCCGGAAGACCCAGTTTGATCATCGCTTGCACCAGTTCACCTCCCCCGGCGTCTTCTTGGACGGCTTGTTCCTTGCGGGTGATCTTGAACTGGAGGTCGGATACCGACCTACCGATCTTGTGCTCAATCAGTTCAAGAGTGTGGTCCGAGACGTCACAGATCTCCGCTATGCAGGGGTTCAGGACTGCACGCTTGAAGATCTTGTACTCCTTGTACTTCGTCTCGCTCTCCTCGCGTCCGAGAATCAGATTGCGAAACACCGGCAGAGGAATGCGGGCCGTAATTCCAACGCGTTCGTACCGAACCGTGTTCTCCCACAGGGCAAGGGAATGCGCCCTGCGGAATAGCTTCGCGATACGCATGTCGATCATTGCGTAGCGCTCCGGATTCAGGAGTTCCTCTCTGATCTGGGGCGCAAACGAGTACGAAAGCAAGGAGCCGGTAATCTTCGCGCCGGCCAAGAGCGTCGACCCGGTCCAGGTTGCAGTTCCATCGCTATTCAGTTGATCCCAGTCGACAACCGTGCGCATCAGCGACTTTGCCGTCTCTTTGATGTACCCGGTGTCCTTTGTGGTCAAAGCCAGGTTGGACATCATCTCGGGGATCGAAATCTGGAAGGTGTCCGTAGACCCGGCTTGACCCAGGCGATGCTCGATTGCGTTTTTGATCAGCGCGTTAAACAGCCGGCGCTGTTGGAGAGTCAGTGCGCCGCCCACTGGCGAAACGTGGATTGCCTGGACCGCCTTCTTGAATGGTTCGGGCACCTCAGCTTGCTGGAACAGTGCAATCTGGGATCCCTTTGCAGGCGCCTTGGCTCGCGGCATGTCTATTTCCCGACTCTTGATGGGTGAAATCTTAGACGCGTATTGTTCACCTATCAAGGGTACGTGTAGTTTTCCAACGGTTCTCCAGCATAGGCCAGTCGAATCAATGACTTCCCTGCCCCGGTAAAGCCGGGCTCACCCCAAAAGGGTTCACCCTAGCGCTCCGAAAGCTACCCAAATATGTTCACCTTTCACAGACCACAGCGAAATGCTGCAGGTTGAGGCCACTGTTTTGAGGCGAGAACCTCGCGAAAGGTGAAAGCCATTGGGGCCCACGGTGCTTCCTTGATGCAATGCCGACGATGCTCAGACGGAATCCCTAAATCCTTTCACCAACGATTCCTCAAAGGAGTTCACCTGGGGGGTATTTACAGCTGTAAAGTAAGCGCACACCAACTGACTTTACCCCAAAGTCCTTCACCTATGCTGCCCCCAAGGATGTTCACCTTGTCGATACCGAAAGGGTTTCCGGGTAGCTGTGCTACTTAAGGACCCAAATCCTTTCACCCATCCTTGGACCCAAAACTATTCACCTATGGGACTTGAGGTGGAATCCCGGGCACGCGGCGCCCCAAATCACTTCACCCCTGGGATCCCCAAATGGGTTCACCCTATGTCTTCAGGCGTTGATCCCTAACGGCATTCACCTGTGCCCCAAATCCACAACCCCTTCTCCCCAAAGCGTTTCACCCGATCCCCAAATCCACACCCCTAGGACCCCATAGAACTTCACCATTGCCCCATCATCGTTCACCTTGAGCGTGAAAAATCCAATGAAATCAGGCGTTTGCAGAAGCTAAAGGTTTACTAAAGGGTTTACAGTGTTTACCAAATCACTTAAACCGCAAGTGCTCTTAGGTAAACATCTGGAGGTGAACATTATTGGGTAGCGGCGAGAGTGGGCGCTAATGGTGAAGCGCCCAAGGGAAGAGTATGTCTAGGCGGAGGGTGAAGCCCAGAACGGATCGCTACGGGCTAAGCCTCGGTGGATGTGAACTTTGCTTTCAACTCCTCGACGAGCGCCTGGCGCCGCACCGGATCCAGCAGCGTGATTTCAAAGGTCACCTTCCCAGAATCCCAGTCCTTCAACACGCCCAACGGCTTCCCGTCCGCCGAAAGCAGCTTGTGCTGACGAGAAGTCTCCTTCTGCTTGCGCGCTGGCTTGTTCTCGTAGCGCGCGCGTGCTTCCTCGACATCCCGACACACGGCAACTTCGTCTCGCACCTTCATGGCCATCGTCGCCGCGACAGAAGATCCTGCTGCTCGCTCAAGCAAGGTCAGCTGATACAAGGTAGAAAGCGCAAACGGTTCCGGCCGTTCCTTCACGATGTCCAGTATGCCGTCGGACAACTTGAGGATCGACATCGTCTTGTTGACGTTCGGCAAAGACATGCCCGTAGCTTCCGAAATGGCCGACTCGTTCGGATAGATGCCCTCGTCCATGAGCGATTTCCATGCGAGCGCATTATCGAGCGGGGACTGCTGCTCACGCTCCGCATTCTCCTTATACGAGATCTGGTAGAGCTGTTGGTCAGTGAGGTCCGGATGAATCATCAGTTTCATCCGGGTCTTTCCAGCGGCCTTGAGGGCGCGGAATCGGTAGTGACCACCCGCCAGCACGCGGCGACCGTTCCTGATTGTCGCTAGACCCGGAACGAGTTGACCGTCTGCCCGAATTTCGCCTGCGAGTTCATGCACACGCTCCGGACGGTAGAGGCGGCGCGCGTTGTACGGGTTCTCATCAATTAGAGAGATATCGACTTCTTCGAAGTACGGCTCCCTATCGCGGGGCTCGGTTGCGTCGGCAGGATGAAGGGTGATCGCGGCGGGAGCAGTGACCGAGGCAGTACTGTCGGGCGCCGGAGCATCCATACGTTTTTCCGCGAAGCCATTCGGCTGACGCTCCACCAAAGCCTGAGCGCGCGCGAAACGATCTGCGGGAGGCGCTGCTGAAAGAGCTTTGGCGGCCTGGTCCCGCATTTGCTCGAGTCGACTCTTTGCCATCAGACCACCTCCTCTTTCTGCTTAGCGTTTTTCCCTTTGCTCTGCTTCCTTTGAACAGAAAAGCCTAGGTTCTGAAGAACCGTGTCAGCGAGAGCTTCAACTTCCTTTACTGCCGCCGATGCTCCTGACACGGCGTGCACACTAAGCCCGAACATTTGGGATTCCCCGTAAGCGTTACGCTGCTGCAGCCCCGTATCCAGGAGCGGAATGTCGTGATCGTCCTGAAGGATCTCGGTGCAGGCCTTGAACACGTTCCCGCGGCGAGACATCGATGGGATGCAGTACGTCTGCAAGGCTGGGTTCTCGGTCTTGGCCCTCCGTGCAAGCTCTTTGGCTTCGCGGCTAGCCCAGACGTTGTCCATCAAGGGTATGACCGGGATCAACGCGATATCCGAAATGTTGAGCGCAGCCCAAGGGATGGATGACTCGATAGCTGGCGGGCAGTCGATGAATATGAAGTCATACGTGTCGGCGCGTTTCTCAATCTCTCCCAGCATTTTTTCGCGCAGCGGGGCCAAGCTTATGACTTCCGCCGGAAAGGGACGCTCTTTCCCTGCTTGGCCGGCCCAAATCGTACTGGTCCCTTGCTTGTCCATATCCACGAGCAGAGCGCGCAGGCCGCGCAGCGCGAAGGCAGCCGACAACTGCATGCATGTCATCGTCTTGCCGCAACCGCCCTTCTGGTTGAAAACGGTGATGATTCTAGCTGCCATATATTCTCCACATAAGATATATCTTTTACTTCCACGCAGGTTGCGTAACTGAGCGAGCACTTGCGATTAATACTTCATACTGACGAAAAATCCAAGCAGTATCTCGTTAAGTTGCACACTTGCGACGCAAAACTCGCCTCCTCCTTCCGTTCAGACCTGCAACCTTCCTGCCAGAACGCGACCCGTACTTTCAAGCGTGAAAGCACGGGGCACCACACCCCGCGAAATCTGTGGTCCAGCCCCCGCGCCTGAAGCTAGGAGCAACCGAGTTGGAGACGTTCTCTGAAGGGGCCTATGTCTTCAGAACGGTCTCCGCCTGCGGATATTCTCAAAGCTCAGCCGTGCTGAAGCGATGATCGCTTGGGACACGAGTCAACAGGATTCGAGCAGGGCGAATTTGGATCTACATAGTTGGCGATGGTGGGAGATGATTCGTAATCTTTTGCGTGGGCAGATGCCAGGATAAAAGTCCGAAGCCAGACACTTACGGCCGTTGGTGCAGTTGTGACTTTCAAGCATGAAAGTCGTCACTCCCGTGCACCGTGATGAAAAAATAAGAGCTTTAATCGCGTTAATGACGCAGTTGACGCCGCGCGGCGTCACGATTGGCGAGCGCAGAAAAACCATACGGAAGGTGCCGGCAAGATCCGTGGCTAGCGGTACTTTCAAGCTTGAAAGCCGGGCAAGCAACTTCCGACTTGGCGCATGCCGACGGGCACGCAGGCCATGTTATGCGAGAGCAAGCGCTTCTCGGTCCAGGTACTTGCCAGAGGCTCTTTGCCTCCCGCACTTTCAAGCTTGAAAGTTGCCCGGCCACATATCGCTTTGCCCAACTACCTGCGTTGCCCTTCCAAATGCCTACCTTAAAACTCCTTCGACATGAAGCCCCTTAAAATTGGGGAGGAGGGCCATCTTTACCGAACTACTCGGTTCGGCCCTCCAAAAAAGCCACGCCTTTGTGCCACGCCCGTCCGGCGTATTACCGGCGAGAGTATCAGTAAGTATTTTGAAATTTAATATAAATATCAATTTTGGCAAGCCAATTTCTCGGCCCTGGTATTGTCCGTGCCCTTATTAGAGAGGTCCCGTAATGAGACGGTCGAGAATTATCCCGTTGCTAGAAGAACGTGGACTTCCGCAGGCTACGAACTCTGAACGGATATCGGTTTTCCATTGACATGCCTCTAAGTCACAAGGTCGAACGACGCTGTGGGAATTGGCGGAAACCTCAGAGCGGGAGCAAGTTCGAAGAACGGCCACATGTTTGGAGCGCCGAACTGAAGCCGACGGTGCGGCCAGTGAGGAGGGCACTGCAATCGCCGTCGCGACAGTGGTAAAGCTCAGCCACGCGCTGCCGGTGGGTGTGCGGGCCTTGCCAAACCGGGCGCGGAGCCGGTCTCGCCGAAGCGACCACGGGTCAGACCGCCTCAGAACGCCGCGTAGCCTGAATCGATCCCGCGCTGGGACGCCATTGCGACCTGGCTTATATAGCGGGACGATACAGGGAGCAGATCTTCAGCGTCGCAACCATTTCCCTGAAATGACATGTGGAAGACGGCCGAGAAAACTTTTACAGACACCGCGACCCAACCCCAAGAATTGCGATGTCCAGAGGCCTTATGAGGCAGTGGAACTGAAGGCGTAAGTGCTTGATTATATTCATATCTTGTCAGTGCGCCCTATTAGCCGCCCAGAATTGGGCTATAAAATGCTATGCAAATTATTTTTTGTCCTGCGGAAGGGGGCCCGCTAGAGGCGGGGCCCGGAGCGACTGCAGGCTCAAGGCCGGATCCCTCGAAAGGAAGGGGGCCGACTAGCTGCGGCGCGCCCGTGCCCCATCGCCCTACTGGCTTCGAAGTGTTCGTGGCTCTGGGCCGAAACAGTTACCTCCCCGCTGCGCCCGGCGCCACGGCCTCCCGGGGTGGTTCTACTCTGCCGCCCCTGCTTACCCAACTCAACGGCAAACTTTGGATGACGTCATTAGCCAGCCACCTCATCCCGGAAATGCGCCACGTCCCCGCGCTGCCATAGTCGCCCACACGACGCCTGAGCCGGAGAGCATGGCCGCCGGTCGGCGGTCCTTCTATATAAATGTGGGTTAAGTCCACCTTTCCACCGCGGGTTGCCGGCCTCATCTTGCTCGCCGCGGGGTTCATGCGATCCGAAGTCCAGACGTCTACCGCGCCGCCGGCACGCTGAAACTGAAGGTCACCTTGCCGATACCTGACTAGCGAGATTCAGGGGCAAGCTTCGCGTGGACCTCCCCGGATCCGTCCGTCGCCATCGCGGCAGCCTCGGACAAGACGCGGGAAGCGGGTCTGCCTCGGTCCCGACGCTGGTCGGCACTTGCGCGACCGTCCGGACCGTAACCGCCGGCGCGACCATTGTAACGGCCACCGCAACGCTCCCCACTGGCTGCCGCGTGGCCAGCGTGATGCACTTGGTGGTGCAGGAGGCGCCGGCCAAGTCTTACCCCGCATGGTGGCGCCCGCGACGTCGGCAGTAACAAACTGGGGCGACGCGCGGACAACGGCGCTCGCCGTGCGCCGCTCAGAAGGAGCAAAAGGGGTAGGCGGCCTGGCCGACTGGTTGCCGACGACGGAAGGCGCAACCTTCGTGGCGACGCGGCCGCCGTCGGGAACAACGAAAAGGTGGCCAGCCTGATTCGGCCTACGCCGCATGCGCCGTGACGCTGGCGGCCTGCACGGATGAGCCGACCGGAAATCGGCTATGCGCCAAGGCCGCGCTGACGCCTCACGCGTGGTACTGCACGACCTATACGGGTGGGCTGCGCGGACTCTGGCTTTGGCCGCGGGCGAGAGCTTGCAGCTAGGGGATGCTAATGGCGACACGCAGGTCACATACGACCCTAAAAGCCTTGCCATCGCCATCCTCCTCGGCCTCTTTGCTCCTTGTAGGCGGCTATCGCAGGGCCTCAGTCGAATCTCTCGCGGCCCTGGCCATGTCGTCCTTCGAGCTACCACAATGCACTGCGTGGCCGTTCTTAATGCCCGGCTTAGCGGATCGTTTGCCACTATAAGCGCGGACGTCAGCTTCAAACATTGAATGCTGCTGCTAAGTTACGCTTCACTGGGCGACAGCCAGGCCGCCCGCCATGTTCGTGCGCTGTCGACTTCGCTGCCTTCCAAGGCGTTGGCGAATTCCTCTATGTCGGGGAGGGCGGCCCCTGAACTGATATCCCGTTCTAGGACCACAATGGTCGGATTGGGAGGGCGGCCCGCTGCGAAGGCAATTTCCTCTGCCGCCCTGAAACCTCCTCGCGCTGCCATGACAACGATTGCCGCCAGTTGCTGGCCACAGTATGGGTGATCCTTCAGGTAGCTTCGCATTGGGGCAGCGAGATGTCCCATCCAAACCGGGGCCATGACGACGAGCCGGCTGTAGTCGTTCAAGACCGGACCCGCATAGCAATACGCCACACGTCTGCGAAGCAGGTTGTCAACGATACAACGCAGGTCGCCCCACAAGCCTGCGCGACGGACGCGGTCGAACACCTCGAAGACGGGACAACCGAGACGCTGTGCCAACAGTTGCGCCGCCTGACGCGTGGTGCCCGTCCGAGAGTAGTAGAGAATCGCTGTGTTAGGCATAGTTCGCACCCTGGTGGACGTGGGGTCCGGGGAGACCGGTACAACAAGATTAGAACGCAGGAACGGTGCAGTTTTGACGTGAATCAAGGACTGAACACCCCATTGGACTAGTCTTGGTTAAGACGTTGACTACCTGATGGAGATTGAGATGGAAAACAGATTCGGTGCTGGCGCCACGCTCGCTGCGATCGTCGCTCTACTGCTCGCCTCGCCCGCTAGCGCGCAGAAGAACTACACGGACGGTGGCGACCTCTACGGCGGCTCACACACCCCGCCTACAAAGGAATCGCCTGCGAAGCAGAGTCAGAAGAAGAGCTCGGCTCAGCGCAGCGGGAAATTCGACCCGTATACGGAAGGCACCCGCACCGGCGGGCAATCTCACGCCGCCAAGCTTGCACCCGAAGATCCGCCTCCTCTTCCGGACAACGTGGCCAAAACGGGTAAGTTCGATCCCTACACCGACGGCCGGTCGAAGTCGAAATAACCGGAAAAAAATTCCCTCGCCATAGTCGGGTAGCAGCGGCGCACCCCTGCGGGCGACTGTAAGGGTTTCGGCAGCTCGAAAAATGATGGAGCGACGCGTGCTGCTGGCACCCGCCATCGGCCTCATCGACATACCGCACCTGTTTGCTGGCCGGCAGGGGCACGCCGGAAGGCTCCGAAACCAGCAAGGATGCCCATGCGCCATCGAGAAACCTGCTAAGCCAGCAAATCGCATCGCCTTGAATCGAAGCTCGGCTGTTGTTACTGTCGATGACCGCCACGCGCGGTAACTTGCCGTCCGCCGTACACGGCTGCTCGGTATAACCCGGCTGCACTCGGCTTACCGGCATGGAAGGTGGCCACTGATTACTCCGAACTCACTTGGAGGACGTGGCCAATTCTAGGGGGAATTCAGGGAACAGGGCGGTCGCGCGATTTCCATGGGTTTCGCCGTAATAGCACGGATAGATTGCTGGTTTTCGTTGATATTTTGGCGATCTTGATCTTGAGATACCGATCGGTAATCGGCGGGCGACCGCTATCGCAGATGCAGTAAGCTGCCAGCGAAGAGACAATCGTCCGTTCTTCGAAGAAGCAGGCGCCCTTGCGTGTGAGAGCGCAAACAACAAGGCCTGAAACAAGCTCACATCGCCGGCGTAACCGGAACTGGAACCGCCTCCTCGTCTACCTTGAATGCGGAAAGCGCCAGCTACAGTTGGAAAAGTCCTTGGAAGTGCGGCAACTGCTTGGCCTGGAAGTTGTGATTCGGTCGGATATTCCGTAGGGAAATCTGGTGACCCGCCCGACTGCGCCAGGAACATCCGCGAGCACAGCGCAGCCTCTTGTGAGCCCGCGCCGTTTTCTGCTCTGGCTTATCTTCAATATCTATACTGGCACCAACGATGGTCATGCAAAAAAACTGTCCATGGACAGGATGCCCGGGAAAGGGCCGATACTGATGCCTTTCTATGATTTGATGTGTACGCGCGAGATTCTGGTTATCGAAGGAGTTTGCGTATTCCGTGGCGGTCGGGCGCTGCCCGGTAAGTTGACAGCCGACACATGGCAACATTAGTAGGTAGCCTGCCGGTAAATCTTGCCGGCGTAAATCCATTATCTGGAAGCCCGCCATGCCCCTTCATCTGCTGGTTGCCGCTCCTGTCATGCTGCTGTGCTTGGTATTACAAGGCTTGGTTATTGCCGTTTGTCTGCGACGTTACGCTCGATTCCGGTCTACGCAAGACGGTCGGCGTTCGCTCTGGACCGACGTGCTCCTACTGGCGGGCGTCATGCTGCTTACCTTGCTTTGCAACGTGGCGCAGATGGCGATATGGGCGCTCTTGTTCCTTGCGCTCGGCGAATTCCAGACTTTCTATACTGCCCTGTATCACTCTGGTGTCAATTTCTCCACCTTGGGTTATGGCGATATCGTAATGTCGGAGCGCTGGCGCCTATTAGGGCCACTGGAGGCGGCTAATGGAATCCTCATGTTCGGCATGTCGGCTTCGGTTATGACTGCTGCAGTGCTTGACGTTATCAATAGCAGTCGGAGTGCGGTCCCCGCAGGAGACATTGGCAACGCCTAACGGAACGCAGATCTGCGACCGATGAATCTGCGCGCCGAGGCCCAGCTTAAACGGATGGTGCGCCATCGTCGCCACGGACGCACCGAAGGGCGGCCAGGTTAGCCCATGGTCCCTAGCCAGAATGCTGGCGCATCGCCTAACGTGAGGGATCGATGTGCCCTTCAAGCCAGATGAAAAATGAGGCGACGATCTACTTTTTGGTTGCTGGTTATTGCCTTCCTGGTTCCCTGTCGGGCGGCCGGCACTGAACTCGGCAGTAAAGATGGCCCTGCGCCTCTCAATGTCGCCGAGATCAGCGACTTTCTGGGTCAGGACCCATACGATCTGGAACTGCTGATCAGCTTTGGGACATCGAAGGGTGGATCAGCAGGTCATATAGCGCTCGCCATCCGTGATACTGCTTCCAACGAGGAGCTTGTGTATTCGGCCAACTTCTATGCGGACAGAGATCGTCGACACGAAGGAAAATTCCACACCGCCGATCTTATCGTGACCATTCCGAAGCGGGAGTATCTTTTCCATACCACTTCTTCGACATCAGAGCTGGCGGTGTTCGGCCTCGACTTTGGGGAAACCTATAAGCGCTCGGTGGTAGGGGTTCGCGTTTATGGTGTGCCGCTCCAAGAAAAACAAGCCCTGGTCAGATACTTCGGGCGAATTAACGACGACTACCATGAACGTAGGAGAGATACCGAATACCACGCAGGCGAAGTCAAGTATGACTACTTGCGCCTGAACTGTGCAAAAGCGATCGGCGCGGCGTTCAAGTATGGCGCTGGTTACGATGGCTTGGTAGTTAAAGCACCGAAAGTGCTGTCCCGCCGACGGGTAGTGGCCGCGGCCACGGCGAACATTCCGACCGAGATGGCGATCAAACTGCTCGCAGAGTGGGGGAATCGAGGTTACGGTATGGATGTGGTGCTGTATAAGAAGTACGAGGGCTCGAACTACGTTGAACCCCGTGAGGAACCGAAGATTCCATTCAAGGATCTCCCTGATCGATTCCCTTCGGTGCTTTCTCTAGATTTCCGACGGGAACAGGGCGCTTATAGAGACTTCGACAATCTCTATGCGATGTATCTCTTCTACAACCTTGGAAGATACAGCGTGCGATTGAATGGCTCGACTCAGTTGCTTGAGATCGAGAGGAGCAAGCAGTCAATGGCTTATGCTGCTGCTGTGGAGCACGCAAACAGGAGCGCTCGATCAGATGCCGATAACTTTCGTCGGCATGCGCTTTTCAGCCCGTTGGGCACGAGAATTGGTGAGGCGCCGGATAACACGCACCTCTACCGGTTCGGGGACGCTGAAAAAGAGTTCTCTTCGTCGCAATGATCGAGAACCGGCAGTCCCGATAACCGCCTGGCGTGATCCTCTATCACATCGGATCGAGCGGAAGTACGCTCAATCCTGAGGTGCCACTTGACGTAGTCCTGCGCTGACTGCGAAGAACCCCATTCTCGTCAAACTCAAACAGAACAGTAGAGGAACGAATTTCGCCTCCGGAAAAAAGGGGGCCGATGAAGGGAATATAGCTTTCGGGATGCGGTCGCGACGTTGCAAACGAATAGATGAGGATCGCTGTTCCGCTTTTCAGCGTCACCGCAGAGGTCGGCGCCCCCAGCTGAGCGGTAACGTCCTCAAGTGTGGAGAAGCCGGGTAAGAAGTTAGCTAAATGCTCGGGCCTCACGTCTACGCCGGTGGATATGCACGCAGTCAAGATGACACAGAGGCCAGTCGCGGAGTAAGCGAATTTCATGGCGTCGGCACCGTCCTTCAGATGTGTGCCCGGATGCTGGCGGTGTTGGCCCTCTTACTAATGTAGCGGAAGGTGTTACGCATGGGCGAAAGTCTGAGATGGCTACCGCACCGTGTGAGCAGAGCCGGGAGGAGGGTCGGGCTGGAACCAGTGGAAAACCTCGGTTGGCATTGGACGGCCTGTCAGTCGAGTATTCAGTTATTTTGAATAACTATGACAGCGATAGCCTGTTTGCGCCGGGCCGGCGGTCGCTATAGTTCAGCACATGGACGGCGCGACAACGCAGCGAAGCGAAACGAAGCGCGACAACGCGAAGCCAGCACCGCCCAATAACCACTCAAATTCATTGAATCACCTTTTATACCGGAGCCCATCATGTCGAACGCCAACAACGCCAAGCTGCAAGTCCTGACCCCGCGCAACAGCCAACTGATCATCATCGACCACCAGCCCCAGATGGCCTTCGGCGTCCAGTCGATGGACCGCCAGACGATGAAGAACAACGTCGTCGGCCTGGCCAAGGCGGCCAAGATCTTCGACGTGCCGACCACCATCACCACGGTCGAGAGCGATTCGTTCTCGGGCTACACCTACCCCGAGCTGCTCGACGTCTTCCCGGGCAAGGAAACGCTGGAACGCACGTCGATGAACTCGTGGGACGACCAGAAGGTGCGCGACGCGCTGGCCGCCAATGGCCGCAAGAAGATCGTGGTGGCCGGGCTCTGGACCGAAGTCTGCAACACCACCTTCGCGCTGTCGGCCATGCTGGAAGGCGACTACGAGATCTACATGGTGGCCGACGCCTCGGGCGGCACCACCAAGGAAGCGCACGACTACGCCATGCAGCGCATGATCCAGGCTGGCGTGGTGCCGGTCACCTGGCAGCAGGTGCTGCTGGAATGGCAGCGCGACTGGAAGAACAAGGAAACGTACGACGCGGTGACCGGCCTGGCCAAGGAACACTCGGGCGCCTACGGCATGGGCATCGACTACGCCTACACGATGGTCCACAAGGCCGCCCAGCGCACGCAGACCCAGCACGCATCGATCGCGCCGGTGCATGCGCCGGTGACGGAGTAGTGAGAACTTTGAGACGGGACACCGGACCCGGGCAGTTCAGTTCGGCTTTGCTCTGCTATTCCAGAAAGACGTAGTCAGCCCGATAGGGCATGCCATTCTCCTGTCCCTCCTGCGTGCACGTCTGAGGCAGGACCTGACCGCCTTGCGTATTCAGGCGTTGCACGTAACGCGTCCGTGACAGCAGGCCTGGTCCACCGGTGTTCGTCGCCTGCAGCAGCAAGAGTGGAATGCTGTCCGGCGCCTGAGCGTTCGGTAGCTGTTTCAATACCTTTCCGGTGATCTTGCTGCCGTCCGGTGCTTCCCAGGTTGGCCCCGCGTAGTGTTTGACAACGACCTGCCCGAGGTCGTCTTTCAGGGTGGCATCCGGTGCCACGAAGGTCCATAGCAGCCTGCCGTCGCTGGCTTGCTTGCACTGATAGTTCTGCGTACCGGCGGCGTGCAGCACGGCGACCGTTCCACGAACATCCGAAGGCTGAAGGTCGGGCGGGGCAGTGATCCGGGAAGTGGCACACGAGGCGAGTACGCCTGACAGGCCCAGTACAGTGAGCCATGCGCCATGGAAATGCTGAGGGATTGCCATTTCGGCTCCTTGCCTTGGTCCCTGGAGCAGAATAGTCCAAAAGCGTACACTGCGTGCCTCCCGCAATATCAACCGGCAACACCAACCCAAAAGAACATGAAGAAAGCGGGGCGGATCAAATCCTGGCATGCCGACAAGGGCTTTGGCTTCATCGACATCCATGCGGATCTCAAGGAGGTGTTCTTTCATGTGAGTGCGCTGCGCACGCGCGCTGTTCAGCCGAAGGTGGGCGACCGCGTGAGTTTCGAGCTTGCCAAAGGCAAGGATGGTCGAATGCAGGCGCTCAACGTCGCCATAGCGGGTGCCCCAAAACCAGGCGCTGGCGCCGCGCCCAATTGGCTGCCGGCGTTGGTAGGAGTGATGGCGCTGGCGGCAATCGTCCTGGGTGCGCTGGGAGGCTATCTTCCTCGACTCGTTGGCATTGCCAGCGTGATGGCCAGTGTCGTCGCATTCATCGCGTACGCCGACGATAAGGCTCGCGCGAATCGGAAGGCCTTGCGCATCCCGGAGGCCAATCTGCATCTCGTTGCACTGTGCGGAGGATGGCCGGGCGCGCTGGCTGCGCAACACCTGCTTCGGCACAAGAATCGGAAGCACGCGTTTCAGGTGGTCTTCTGGGCGACAGTGGTCCTGAACATTGGCGCACTTGTGCTTTGCCAGGCAGTCGTTGTCCCTTGAGGTGCGAATAGGGGCCCGGTACTGCTTGTCCGACCGTGTGTCCTATTTTTCAGAGGATTGGATCACGAGCAAAGGACGGAACCTGCGCCAGCGGAAAAAGCTGCGCGTGACCGAATTTCATGAACCCGGCTTTCATGTCACCGCGCAGCTTGCTGAAGGCCTTGATGCCGAGGCGCGAGTTGCGGCTTGTGATGCCTTCATTCGCGATGGCACGAAGCGAACCGGCTGACCTATGGCGGCGCCATCGGCGATCGTCTGGATGGATTCGTTTCGCCAGAGGGCAATCGTAGCTCCTCCACCGAGGAGCACCGACGGACTGTCATCGACGGGGTGAAGAGCCGCGCTAAATTTTTGGGCAGTGACCGTCGGCCCTTTGATTGACGCTTGGTATGGCGATTCTGCGGCGGTCTAGCGGATCCTCCTATTGCCTGTCGTTGTGTATCGTCTGACCACGAGCCCGTAGGAGGCCTGCTCGGCGGGTAAACGGCGCCTTGCGACCCTTCTCGGCCACCGAGCGCATATGCCTCGAACGGCGGCGATGTAGGGCGGAGGAGCCAAATGAACGCCGTGCCCAGTGAGCGTGCAGAGCCGCTCCCCTGCCAACTATCTCAGTACCGTGAGTGAGGCAATCAGAAGCAACCGTTTGTTGAGGAAAATTAGGGTGAGCTGCGTTCTGACCGGCAGCCCCAGCTTCTCCGCCGTACCGGCTCCCTTCAAACTCGTGATCCTACTGTGCGATGATGCGCGTTTTCAGCGAAAGGCCTGCGCAAGGCCTTAACGTACAGTTTTCATTATCATGCCATCCTCAACTGTGCCAGATCGCGAAGGAATAGCAATTGGCGATGCAGCTCTTCGATTTTCTTGGGACGATCTCCGCATCATCAAAATGCTAAGCGAGTGCGGCAGTCGCGCGATTGCCGCCGAAAGATTGGGCATTAACGTGTCCACCGTTTCGCGCCGGGTAGCGCAGGCCGAGGCCGCATTGGGCGTTGCGTTGTTTGACCGGAGACGTGCTGGCTACAAGCTGACCCCTGAAGGGGTGGAGCTGAGGGCGCTGAGCGAGCGTGTCGAGTTGGATGTCGTCAGCGTAGCGCGACAGGTCGCAGGTGCAGTACATGGGCCGTTGGGCACCCTTCGTATTACCACAAGTGATTCGCTGTTGCTGTATTTCCTGACTCCAATCCTCGCCGAATTCAGGACCCGCAACCCTTCCTTATCGGTTGACGTTCTAGTCGGAAATGACAAACTTGATCTCGCCCGGGACGAGTCGGACATCGCGATAAGAGCAACACGGAATCCATTGGAGAATCTAGTGGGGCGAAAGCTTGCGAGCATTGCGTGGGCGCCGTACGGAAGCGCCCTTCAATTTCGCCGGAAGCGGCCTGCAGCGGATCGAATTTTTGATATGACGTGGGTTTCTTACACCGGGAAACTGTCGGGGCTCAGAGCATCCCAATACCTTCAAAGCCGCGTTCCACCGATCAACGTTGCATACCGTTCCGACTCAGTTGCTGCCGTGAGCAAAGCGGTCGCTGCCGGGCTCGGTATGGGTTACCTTCCGTGCATGCTGGGCGATTTGACGACCGAGTTGGTCCGCGTCGGTCCTGTGGTCCCCGAACTGGAGGATGAGCTTTGGCTACTCACACATCCAGATATTCGACGGACACGACGCGTCAAAACATTTATGAGCTTTTGTGCTGCGGTGGTAGCAAAGCAGAAGGCGTTGATCGAAGGCCGCGAAGCGAATCCAATCGGAAGGTTGTGAAAAACCAGGTCGCTAGGTCCCCGGTTTGCGCAAGACCGCCTTGCAGGCAATCTCAATTAATTGCGGTGGCATCGCCAGGCGCGAGACACCGATAAGGTTACTGGCGCATTGAGGGCGTTCAGTACCATACGCTGCTTTGCGTACTTTGCCGGCGGCTGCGAATGCCGCGTCGACGTCCAGAACGTACAGCGTTTCTTCTACAACATTGTCGAGCGTTGCACCGAATTTCCCTAGAAGGGTGGCGATGTTCTCGTACGTGGCACGCATTTGCGCTTCCATCATGGAAAAATCGCGAGGCTTCCCTGCTTCGTCAAGAGCGGCCGGAGCGACAAGTTGTCCGTTGCTATCATGGCTCAGTTGTCCGGACACATAGATGTCTTCACCTACTTTGACTGCCTGCGCATAGCCATATGCGTCCTCCCACGGAACACCCCAATAGGCGGTTTTCTTTTCGAGCGAATTTTGATTAGTGGTCATGCTTGCATCTTGGGGAAAAGGATCGATTGGAGCCGACGGATGGGCTTAGAACGGCTCAAGCCTAACATCTGAGGTGGGCTGCAAGAGTGCAAAGATGCACTTTTGGCGTGCAGATTTGCGCCATGGGTGGCCGGCATTGGGGGCTCAAAGGCCATTCATGCCAGCTAGCACCATTGACGCAAAATGGCCGGCAACCGACCGCTGGCGCGCCATCTCCCCTTGCGGCCACGACGCCACGCTTGATCTCCAAGCATGGCGTCGCGGGCCAACATTGCCTCACATCCTCAGACTTGTGCCTGCCCACCGTCAACGAACAATTCTGCGCCGTTGACGAAGCTCGAGTCGTCGGAGGCGAGGAATAGGGCAGCACCGGCAATCTCGTCAGGCTCGCCTACACGCCCCATCGGGATGCGCGATGCAAGATAGTCGAGCAGCTCCTGCTGCTGCGAGGCATCGGGACCCGCCAGGTCGACCAGGCCGGGCGTACGCGTGGCACCCGGGCTGATCGTATTGACGCGAATGCCGAGGTCCTTCAGGTCCAGAATCCAGCTACGGGCGAACGCCCGAATCGCAGCCTTCGAGGCGGAATAGACGCTGAAAGCGGCGGTGCCTTCAATGGTCGTGGTGGAACCGGCCAGAATCACTGACGCGCCTCTGGAGAGCAGCGGCAATGCCTTCTGCACGGTGAACAGCGTGCCCTTGACGTTGCGGTCGAAGGTGTCGTGATAGTGGGCCTCGGTGATGTCGCCAAGCGGCACCATCGTGCCGCCGCCGGCGTTGGCAAACAGCACATCGAGCCGGGCCTTCTCGGTGCGGATCTGCTTGTAGAGCAGATCCAGTTCTTCAGGCTTCGACGAGTCCACACGCACGCCGGTGGCGTTGCCAATGGCTACGACCGCTGCATCGAGTTCGGCCTGCCTGCGGCCGGTGACATACACGTGCGCGCCTTCGGCGGCGAACCGCTTGGCAGTGGCCAGGCCGATGCCGCTCGTGCCACCGGTAACGAGTGCAATCTTGTTTTCGAGTCTGCGGGTCATGGTGATTCTCCTTGCCTGATATCGGTTGATGGTCGTTGATGTTTAGCCGCGGGAGGCGATGTAGGAAGCATATCGACGGACTCATCATTTCGAAATAGAATTGATCGCAAATCATCTTTGCAAAAATGAAATGATCAAGTTTCCTGATTTCGAAGGGCTGGCGATGTTTGCGAAGGTGGCGGAAGAGGGGTCGTTTGCCGCGGCGGCGCGCGTCATGGGCGTGTCCGTGGCCACCGTGTCGCGCGGCGTTGCCAGGCTGGAGGAGCGGCTAGGCGCACGGCTATTCAATCGCACCTCACGGCAACTGGCGCTGACGGAGTTCGGCGCGACGATTGCCGAAAAAGCGGGCGACATCTACCGGCAGGCCGAAGAGGCAGAGAGTGCCGCTAGGGAAATGTCGACGCAGCCACGTGGCCTCATCCGCCTTGCTGTGCCGATGTCCTTTGGCGTGCGCTGGGTAGCGCCTCTGCTCCCGGCATTCTTCCAGGCCTATCCCGAGGTCTCCATCGATCTACACTTGGCCGATGCCACCACAGACATCGTCGCCCAGGGATTTGACGCGGCATTGCGCATTGCCGCACTACCGGATTCCTCGCTGATCGCCCGGCGGTTGTGCCGGGTCTCACAGATCTTGGTGGCGTCGTCAGCGTACCTGGACGTTTTCGGTCGCCCGGCCCATCCCCGCGATCTCGTTGGCAGACCATGCTTTTCGTATGCCTACCGGGCGCGTGGCGACGTCTGGCGCTTCGCCAATGACGCGGGTGAGGAGCACCCGGTGACGCCGGTGGGGCCGCTGCGCGTGACCAACTCGGAAGCGTTTCTACCGATGCTGCTAGCGGGGCAGGGCATTGCAGAGTTGCCGGAATTCATGGCGGGCGAATATCTGGCCGATGGGCGGCTGGAGGCGATCCTGCCTGGCTGGAGCCTGACACGGGGCGGACTGTACTTCGTCACACCATCGGCACGAACTCGGCCTGCAAAGGTCAGCGCGCTAGCCGATTACCTGGCAGAACACTTGTCTTCACCTCCATGGTTGCGGCCGCCGGTTGATGGATCTGGCACTCCAGAGCGAAGGAAATAGCGTAAAAAGACTCTTGCCCAACCTTTGTCACTCAACGAATAAGTCTCGATGTCCCCTGTTCGCCAACCACCGGACATCGCGTACGCGTGCTTTCGCGAATTATTGAGCCCAAGGCGGAAGCTTATGAACTGACACAACCGACCAGGAGTGCGATGGTACCCGGGCCGTGGAAACGGCGCCGAGGACCGGCAGTTTAATCTGGCCGCCGGCCAGGCTGCAGTGTTCCTCTCGTCGCAAGCTGCCCACGTCCACATGTTTATCAGGCGCGGAGAGCTTGGATTACAGCATGTCGCGGTACTTGGTCGAGCGTGTCCGAGCGTTGCCGAACCTCACTTTGCACACGGGCAGGGAACTCGTCGCCCTCGAAGGAGATCACCATCTGGAACCCGTACGCTATCGAGGTATTGGTGGCATTGAAGGGACAATGACCGTGCAACATCTTTTTTTGTTCATTGGGGCCAACCCAAATACTTCGTGACTCAAGAGCTCTGATGTGAAGTTGCACAACAACTGTTTCGTTCTGACGGGAGGCGATGTACCTCATGACAATGAGGCGGTTTGCCCATTGCAAACCAACGTCGAAGGCGTGTTCGCCGTTGGCGACGTGCGCTGCGGTTCCAATAAGCGGGTCGCGTCCGCTGTAGGAGAAGGTGCGGCGGTGGTCGCGCAGATTCACCAATTTCTTACCGAGCGCTGAGGTCTACGTAACGATTCCAAACGGAGACGTGGCGAGGGTACAGTTGCAATGCGTGCGCGCACGACTCATTGACATATTGACTTCCTGCAGCGTCTCGCTTGGCAAACTGGAGCTCATGAGGAGCGCATGCCAATGAAGCGGTATCAAGCTCCGTCACAGGCTTTGGTGGGAGCTAAGTGGCTTGTTGTGAATGCCGGTAGAGGCGGCGAAACGGGCCGAAACAGACCTTGTCGTGATCGGGATCGATCACGAAGCCGAACAAGCGTCTGTTCATGCTCGTAGAGCAGACGTTCGTCAGACCGTTGCATCGGCCAGTTGAATCCACAGCCGAACCCGGTCCTCGCTGAAGCTCCCCGCTCGACGTCAGACAGCGGCTGCCAGGGCGCGTGATGATCTACGCTTCCGCCGGCACCGGTTCGATCTGCGCAGAAATCTACTCATTAGCATGGAGGACTCGGATCGGATCGCGCGTTAGCCGCCGATCGCGTAAGGGCGGGTCATCACCTCAAGAAAATGACCGTCAGGATCGTCGAAATACATTCCCCGGCCGCCATTGTGCAGGTAGGTTTCGCTGGCCCGCCGTTTGCTGGGGTCCCCCCAGTACTGAATTCCTCTGTCACGAACGCGTGCGAAGACGCGGTCGAACTCTTCCTCGCTGAGCAGGAATGCGTAGTGCTGCATGGAAATTGCGCCATCGCGCTCGAAGAAGTCGAGCGAGACACCGTTATCGAGTTGGACGACCAGCATCTGCCCAAAGGGGACGGGGCTTGGCAGCCCTAAAGTGGCCACGAGGAACCTTGCCGATCTTTCTTTATCGCTGCACCAGACGATCGTGTGGTTGAGTTGTACACCCATGATGCGTCCCCTCTCCGATTATCGCTATATGCCCTTCGCGCAAGACGCCCATCTGTCTCGCTTTGGCTCCAACATAGTCGATGCCTATTGCATTACAAGTGAATGTGATTATTGATCCGCGGCTGCGCACAATTATTGGGCCATGGCTATTTAGGTCGTATCTATAGCCCCATTTGGCGCTTCCGGGGTAGTGTGGGCCTCTAGTCGACTGTTCGCATTAAATGCAATTAATCGCCATGCAATTAGCGCTTCAGTAGGCCGCCATTGCGGGGGACTACAGCAAGAAGGTGCTGAAGAGCCGCCTTGGAGAGCTTTTGTAATCCATTGTTCCAGCGTAATGTCGAAAGGAACGGCCCGTAGCCTGGGGGCCAAGTCACGTGTGCCAAGATCGGTAAAGCCGATTCCTACTATCAGGGGACAATCTGGGAGGAAGGGCACGACAGCGTTACCTTGGCATTGACGTGCTCTTCGTGTGGGATACCCGGTTGCGAATCACTGACGATGATTCGCCGCGTCGAGAATCAGATTGCTGACTTCGGCGGGATGCGACAGAAGTGATACGTGGCTGGACGCAATTTCGATCGTATGTGCGCCCATGCGCTTCGCCATGAAGCGCTGAAGGTTGGGGTCGATGGTGCGGTCCTCCGTCGACACCGCATACCAGGTGGGTTTCTGATGCCACGCTGCGATCGTTGTCTTTGCCATCGTGATGGCCTTACCCATTGGCTGCTGTACCGCGTGGTAGCCTTTCGCTTCCTTAACGGGCAGGTCACCGGCGAAGTCCTTCACAAACGCCTGCTCGGACAGCTTGCCATATCCGTCGCCTGACCATTGCAGCCCTTGCGAAGCCGGCGTAGGCGTGAACTTGCGTGTAAGCGCTGCATAGTCTTCGCCAGCATCCGGCGCGCGCGCCGCGATATAGACAAGCCCGGCGACCTTCGGATCGTCACCGGCCTGAGAAATCACCATGCCACCGTAAGAATGAGCAACGAGCAAGGTCGGACCGTCCTGCTGGGCCAGCGTGCGCTTTACCGCATCGACGTCCGCGTCGAGTGACGTTGTCGGATTCTGCACGGAGGTCACATGCAGTCCTTTCTCCTGTAACTGCGCGATGACTTTCTGCCAGCTCGATCCATCGGCGTAAAGGCCATGGACGAGCACTACATTGCGGATCGGTGCCGTGCTGATGGTGCTGTTGTCATCGGCCCAGGCGGCGGGCGTGACGGTGGCTGCGACGGTGGCCATGGCGGCCAGGAGGGTGTGGGTCAGTTTCATGTTCGATCCTTTCGATGGTCATACGCATGAAGCATTCAAGCGTTGGGTTCCAGTAGGACGAACCGCATGCACCGCTATTCCCACCGCTCTTCATTTTTTTAACTCGGGTTGGGATGAAAGCGGTCACGCAGAGGCCCACGGATGCGAAATGGATCGCGCCCCGCCGGGTGTCAGCAGGGGCTGGCCTCGCGCAGGCGTTGTGATTCGAGCCGGATCCGCTCGATTTCAACACAACCGCGTTGGCTTACTCGCAATCATCGCCTCGATTTTTCCCCCCGATGTGGCGTCTAGCTCGCCGTCGACGCTGGGGCAACAGGGCGGCCGTTTAAGAATCTGAAGAGGCGGATGAAATGTCTCGCCGTCAATCAGTTCGCGCAGTGATTTCTTGGCACGGAAAAGACGGGAAATGATGGTCCCGATGGGGATAGCTAGTGTGTTCGCTCCCTCCCCGTCGGCATGCGCAGGACGGCCACCACGCCGCCCAGCAACAGCAGGATGGCGAGCACGATGAAGGCATAGGGTCTGCGCAAGGCGAGACCGCCGATCCACATGTTGACTCCCTGGTGCACTTGTCCAGATTCGAGACGAGGTGATTCTAGGGAATGCAACAGGAAGGCTATCGCGTGGAAGCGCGGTCTTTTCCTTTTTGAACTATCCGTTGAAGAAACGCGCCGGTGGCGGCACCGGAGGGGTTTGGGCGGGGGGCGCCGATGCCGGGCCCTGGGTTATAGCGATACCCCGGCCATTATCGCAACGGGACGGTGTCGACCCATGTGAGACATCCAGGCGCGACACCACGGATGTCTCCTTTTGGGTTGATTTCGGACCCAGCGCCCATCGTGTCAAGCCGATCAAACGTCGGTTGAAGCCGGCCCGGTAGAGAGTGAGCATCGTCTCTTTGCTCCGTCGTTAGGATTGTCCACATCGTAATAACGGATCGATGACACCTCGACCTGCGGACTTTCATCGTGGTATCTGATGAAGATGCGAAAGACGGCAGCAAGCTTTACATAGCACTGGAACGCCTTAGCTAGTTCGCGAAGGAACTTCGCATCAGTCTCTGGAAGCGCGGCAAGCGCTACCTCGATACGCTCGATGTGTAGGTTGGGCTGGCGGGCCCGAAGCCGAACGAAGCAGAGTTTGCCAGAGCAAGTACGTGGTAGCGCAGAGCGACAATCTCTCCCGGTGTGCCAGCGGGTGCCAGTAGCGCAAACCAGTTCTTCATTTTTCGAACTGGGAAGTCCATCTTTGGCCACCGTCGGATTGTCAGGGTCCATGGGCGCTTGGCCGCAACGACACCACGTGCTTGAGCTTGCCACTCGTCGCCAGCGGCATGGAAGACGGCACGCTATCGTCCACGCAAAACACTAGAGTCCGATACATGGCTGAACGATTCCAAAAAGCTGTTGCGTTGACCGGTTGAATCCGCATCCGGTGTCTGCAATAGACCACCCTTAGCAGGGTGCTGGCAGGCGCTAGGCTACTACCGAACCATCAGCGTCGTTTAACGCATCCGAGAAGTCGAGGCGGCGCAAGCACATCGTCCTGACTATTAGTGTGCTTGGCCGGTTCCGTCAACGCACCTTCGTGCATTTCATTCTTGGTACACACGAAAGCGAAAATCTTGGTTCTTCAAATCGCGCCGCCAACCGTACAGAATGCGGACACCAAGACGGTCTCCTATTCACTCGGCCAGCGCCAAGCGTGAGACGGTCTCTAAGCCCTACGCCTTTGGAGAGCTGTCGTCATGGATCGTCTCGTCTCGATGCAGGCTTTCACGCGGGTGGTGGATGTGGGTACCTTTGCGGGCGCCGCGGAATCGCTGAATCTTCCCAAGGCCACGCTTACCAGGCTGATCCAGAAGCTGGAGACGCATCTTGCGGTCAAGCTGCTGCACCGGACGACGCGTCGCATCAGCGTGACTACCGATGGCGCCGCCTACTACGAACGCTGCGTGCGCATCTTGGCCGATATCGACGAAGCGGAGTATCTGCTAACGCGCCATAACAACTCGCCGCGCGGCACGCTGACCGTAGACACCACGAGCGGGATCGCGAAAATGATCCTGCTGCCGCAACTGCATGACTTCTGCAATGCGTATCCGGAGCTCCGGCTCGAACTGACCAGCAACGGCAAGCCGATTGACTTGCTAAAAGAAGGCGTCGACGTGGTGCTGCGCGTGGGCGCGCTGGAAGAAGCCATGGTGGCACGCCGCATAGGTTGGCTGCGGCTGGCCCTCTATGCGTCGCCGATCTATCTGCGCCGCTTCGGCACGCCAGAGGATCTTACCGAACTGGCGCAGCACAAGGCGGTGAATTTTCTGTCGAACCGCACCGGACGCGCGACGCCGTGGTCGCTCGCTTGCGGCGGCGAACGCGGCGAAGTGCTGCTGCCCTCAGTGATTGCCACGAATGATACCGATGTCCTTCTTGGCTGCGCGTTGGACGGCCACGGCATTGCACGCATGTCACGGGCGACAGCCGCGCCTTATGTCGGCAGTGGCCGGCTGGTGGAAATCATGTCCGGGTGGCAGACCGACCCAATACCGATCTCCGCGATGTATCCGCAGAATCGGCACCTGTCGGCAAAGGTGCGGGTGTTCGTGAACTGGGCTGCCGACATATTTTCCCGGCATCCGCATTTCAGTGCTGAGGCGCCAAAGCTCGCGGCCTGATCCAGACACATACCAAGGATTTATTGCCCTCGCATGTCACGTACGACGCACCCCCTGAGGCGCGGTGGCCCGGTGCTGCCCTTGCGCCTTGAAGGTCATATGCACCTGATCCTTTTGAGCACTTTTTTGAGCAAAAACAGACTCGAAATCGCTACCCGACACACCTAAAGTGGAGGCTCACAACTAACTTATGAAACGTTCGCGCCGGAAGTTCGCGCCGCCTTGCCCAATGGCCTTCGGCGCATGACTTCGACCTCGGAGATCAACATGACCACCGCAATCAACATGACCAACGCCGTTATTGAATGCATTCTGAGCCGCAGCGCGGCCAAGTACTACGACCCGGCCGCCGCCCTGAGCGACGACCAGATTCGCGAGCTGGTGCGCATCGGCACATCCGCGCCGACGTCGTTCCACATGCAGAACTGGCGCTTTATCGCCGTACGCACTGCGGCGGCCAAGGCCAAGCTTAGCCCGATTGCCTGGAGCCAGCCTGCGATCGCCGACGCCGCCGTGACCTTCATCATCGTCGGCCAACTGGCCGATGCCAGCGTGATTCCGGAACGTCTGGCGCCACTGGTGGCGGCTGGCGTTATGCCGGCAGCGATGGTGCCCGAGTGGGAAAACCCCGCACGCGATCTATACCAAGACTATCCGCAACGCCAGCGGGATGAAGCCGTGCGCACCGGCACGTTCGGCGCGGCGGCAATGATCTACGCGGCCCGGTCGCTGGGCCTGGGGTCGACCCCGATGATCGGCTTCGATGCCGAGGCGGTGCATAGAGAGTTTGGACTGGCAGCCAACGAGGTGCCGGTCATGCTGCTCTCCGTGGGCGTCGAGCGTCCCGGAAACTGGGCGCAGAAGCCGCGCCTGCCCGTGGCCGACGTGCTGGATCTCGTTTAACCGTCAATCACTTTTCCATTTATCCAAGGAGTCCATGATGGCAAGAACCGCAGTGCTGAACTCGGAACAGGTACCGGCCGAATCGAGGGCGACGCTCGATGCATTCACGAGAAACATCGGCTTCACGCCGAACATGATGGCGAGCTTCGCGCAGAGTCCGATTGCGTTTAACGCATGGGCGACGCTCCTAGCCGGCCTGAGCAAGGCGCTCGATGTAAAGACGCGCGACGGTATCGGCCTGGCTGTGTCCGAGGTGAATGGTTGCAACTACTGCCTGACCGTGCATAGCTTTACGGCCGCGCACATGGCCAAGTTGCCCCCCGACGAAATCCTCCTGGCCCGCAAGGGGCACGCCAGTGAGCCCAAGCGCGATGCAGCACTGCAGTTTGCACGCAAGGTCATCTTGACCCGCGGCCAAGTCAGCGACGCCGATCTGAGCGCCGTTCGCGAAGCCGGCTACACAGATGCCAATCTCATGGAGATCGTCGCGCTCGTAGCCATGTACTCGCTCACCAACTACTTTAACAACGTGTTCGATCCAGATAAAGACTTCCCTGCTGTGGCACCGGCGGGATCGATTTGAGCCAAATCAAGCGCCATCGGCTTCGCACCGAGAATCGGCCGAAGTATTGAGCGGTGGAGCCTGACGTAACAACGAAGGTCTGAGGTATCCCAAAGCATGTGTCTTGGGGTGCCTCGGTAATCTTTGTACAAGTTGACAATATCTCGAGGAAGACAGTGACCCTCAATCATCCAATTTTTTCGCGCTGGCCTGCACGGCACCCCGATCGAATGCAGCTGTTTTCCTTACCGACGCCAAACGGCGTGAAGGTGGGCATCATGTTGGAAGAAACGGGTCTCGCTTATGAGCCGCATCGCGTCGACATCATCGCTCACGAGCACCATGATCCGGCATTTGTCGCGCTCAACCCGAATGGCAAGATTCCTGCGATTTACGATCCGCATGGGCCAGGTGAACAGCCCCTGGCGTTGTTCGAATCGGGAGCGATCCTGATCTATCTCGCGGACAAGACGGGACGGTTTCTGTCTACTGATCCCGCCACCCGCTACGAAACCATTCAGTGGGTGATGTGGCAGGTAGGCGGTGTCGGACCGATGTTCGGCCAGGTTGGGTTCTTCAACAAATTTGCCGGCAAAGCCTATGAAGACAAGCGCCCGCTCGAGCGCTACCTAACTGAATCAGCGCGGCTGCTCGGCGTGCTTGACGAACGGCTCGCAGGCAGAGACTGGGTGATGGGGCGCGACTATAGCATCGCCGATATCTCACTGCTAGGTTGGGTGCGCAATCTGATCGGCTTTTACGAAGCCCGTGAGCTCGTCGGCTTCGAACGCTTTGCTCGTGTTCAACAGTGGCTCGACCGTGGCCTCTGCCGTCCCGGCGTGCAACGCGGACTCGAAGTGACGGCAGCCTAGCCAAAGATTGCCCTAGTCACCGCAACCCACAGCCGACCGACGTCGCCTATGTGGCAGGCTTGGCATGCCATATGTGACGACCGGCGCTGCAACGCACACCACGTATCGCAGGGAGATCGTATGCAAACCATTACGGTCAGGGCCATCGATTGCCAAGATTTTCAACACCTCGCTGCCGTTTTGGAAAAGCTATTAGCGAATCTATAACGTAGAGATCGCGGACTCCGTGACACACGATACCTGGCAGCGCTTTCTAGACCCTAACGAACCAATGTATGCAGCGCTGGCCATCGTAGGCGAACAGGCACTGGGATTGTGCATGTCACCTACCATCGTTCTGTCTGGACAGTCGGCGACGATTGCTACCTACAGGATCTGTTCGTGGTGGACCATGCGCGCGGGTCCGACATCGGTCGTGCACTCATCGAGCATGTTTGCGCGCATGCGAATCGCTGGGGTGCGCCTCGTGTGCACTGGCTGACACACGAATCTAACCATCGCGGCATGCAGCTTTACGACCGCGTCGCTGCACGTACGGGTTTCGTCCAGTATCGAAGGCGCTTGCGCTAATCCGCTGACGCGAATACACCATCGTCAGGACCTGGCCAGCGCGGGGATCGCTCCTGCCCTTCTATGCCGGACAGGGTGATCGCCCTTCCCGCAGCCGGGCAGCCGGGCGGCCGCGCAGACGGGCGGGGTGCTGATGCGCGTGCCGGCTCAGACCATCGGTCCGGTATAACAGATGTGCGACCAAATCAGTATATTTCGCTCTAGCGCTTGATGTTTTCGAGGTCCTATGTCCCAAGTCGACTGGTTGAGCCAACTCCTGCAAATGATCAACGTCACAGGCCAACTTGAGGTTCGCTGCATCTATGGCGCGCCATGGCGTGTCGCATGGGATCAGTCCGCACCGCATGAAATTCCTTACCACGTCGTCCTCAAGGGTAGGGCCATTCTTGAGGATCCACAGACAGGCTCATTTAAGGAGCTCCTGGGCGGCGATATCGTACTGTTACCGCACGGGTCGGCCCATGTGTTGCACGATGGCAGCGGACACGCACCCCGTCTGACCAACAATCGACAGGGCTCCGCGGGATTCCTGCTTAGCGAGAACGACGGCGACGGGGAACGTCTCGACATGCTTTGCGGGCGGTTTTGTATCCGGTCGCCCCATGATCGGATCATCCGCGATTATCTTCCGGAAAGGTTGGTGGTACGGTCCGTAGACGGGGAAGACGGCATCATGTCGGCCTCGACAGATCTTGCAAGCCTCGTGGGACTGATGCGCATGGAGGCTACCGGCGACAAGCCCGGAGGCAACGCCATGCTCAACGCGCTGAGCTTCGCGCTATTCACTCTTGTGCTGCGCGCCGCGAGTGAGTTGGAGCAGTCGCCCGAGGGCTTATTGGCGCTTGCCGGCCACCCACGACTGGCCCCGGCTATTTCAGCCATGTTCGCCGATCCGGCTCGGCCCTGGAGTCTGTCCGACCTAGCAGGCTTGTGCAATATGTCCCGCGCCACGTTTATGCGGCACTTTCAGTCCACGCTCGGGCGCTCGGCAAACGACCTGCTAACTGATATCCGGATAAGCATAGCCGCCAACGAATTGAAGAAGCCGACGATGACCACGGAGGCGGTGGCCGACTCGGTCGGATATCAGTCCGTTGCCGCCTTCCGTCGGGTATTCACTAACAGGATGAACATGACGCCGGGGCAATGGCGACGTCTGGCGCGCAACGGTGAGTAATACCCCTCGCTTGTCACGCGCCGTCCTCGCGCAGCCCGGCCACACGCCACCCGCAAGGTCGCAAGCCCTCGCGATCGACTATGCCAAGCTGCCATTTTCGATACAGCGTAACCGTAGCTTGTCCGTGGCCGGACATGACGACGGCCGTCTTCTTGATCCTTGTAAGCATCATATTGAGTCATTCCAGTCTCGAAACCGCTAGGGTGCAGCGATAAAGTGAAAGCGTCCAACCAACCGTCATTGAAAGGGAAAGAAAATGACTGCCAATACAAATGCATTTCGTCTGAGAATCGCCGAAAAGGGCGTCCAATCGCTCTCTCTTCTCGCCCCACTGAGGTGGGCACTGGTCGTCATCTTTCTTTGGTTTGGCGCGATGAAATTCACCGCATACGAAGCCCACGGGATCGCGCCTTTCATCGCCAACAGTCCGATCATGAGTTGGCTGCATGCCTTTTTTGGCGTTCAAGGCGCAAGTTACGCCGTTGGCGTACTGGAGTTGTCGACCGCCTTGGCGCTGATTCTTGGAGCCTTCCAGCCTGGGTTCTCCGCTTTAGGCGCAGCGATGTCCACTACGACCTATCTGATCACGCTCACGTTCTTTCTGAGCACACCGGGCGTAGCAGAAGCGACAGCGGGTGGCTTCCCGGCGATTTCAGCGCTGCCTGGTCAGTTCCTTCTTAAAGATCTCGTTCTGCTCGCCGCATCGATCTCTCTTCTTTTGGCGTCTCTCCGCAGCACATGTTTGGGCACCGCAGCGCCTGACGTTTAGCGAGTACAAACCGGTTCAATGTACCGCGTTAGCAATGGCGATCGATGATCTCAAAGAGACGATTGCATGCAGTCACGACTTGCGATTCAGGTGCTGTCGCAATCCCGAGAAGAAGGCCAGCCGAACCACAAGACGGCTGCGCGAACCACCCGGAAAGCGGTGACGGTGCCATCCCGGCGTTTGTCGCCTCTCGAGCGATTTGTATGTCGGGGGCGCCATGCGGGAGCCTGAGAAGTATGGCTAGGCCCGCGTTTGTCCATAGCGCATGGTGGGTTCGCAACTGCTCGCATAGCGCGTCACGCTGGGCTGTATATAGGCGCTTGAGCCGACGAACGCGCCGGATGTAGTGCCCATCGCGCAGGAACTGGGCTGTGGCAAGCTGAATGATCGGCGAGGGCGCCGGGGAAAGCGAGGCCACCACTTCAGAGAATTCGTTGATCAAATTAACCGGTGCCACCAAGAATCCAAGCCGCAGTCCCGGGCTGATGGTCTTACTGAACGTCCCGATATGGATGACCCGATTGCTTTCTCCCAAAGACGCCAGAGCGGGGGCAGCCCTGCCCTCCAACTGCAATTCGCTGAGGTAGTCGTCTTCGATAATCCAGGCGCCGCTGGATACTGCCCATTCAAGCAACTGAAGCCGTCGCTGTAACGACAGGGTCGGACCCAAAGGTGCTTGTTGGCCGGGCGTCACAACAGCGAGCGCGGCGTCTGAAGCCTTTTCGATTCCATAGTCGACATCCAAACCTTCGGCATCTACAGGGACCAAAACACGCTCTAGGCGAGCGAGTTCCAACGCCTTTCGGGTCACCATGAAGCCGGGCTCCTCCATCCAGACCTTTTTACGGTCGAGCCCGAGTACGCGTAGTGCGAGCCCGAGACCGGCGCTGTATCCGGAAGTGATAAACAGCTGCTCTGGGACGCAGTGAAGGTTCCGGGAAATCGCGAGATAAGCGCCAATCTCCCGGCGCAGCTCTAACTCCCCGCGGGGATCGGGATAGACCAATGACGAGGAAGATCCTACTTTCAATACATTTGAGGAGCGCGCGCGAGCGAAAAGCGTGTCCGGTAATGAGCCTAACGCCGGAATTCCAAGCTGAAATATGGCCGGCCCCGCATGCATTGCGAGATAGGTACGGAAAAAATCCCCGTGAGCGAGCGATCCGGGCAGAGCGGTTGGCGTACTCCGCCAAGGCGCGACGCGGGTACCCCGCGCTCCAAAGGCCTCGATTCTCTGTGCGTCGGCCAAGCGCTCATACGCCGCTTGAACGGTACCGCGCGCTACACCGAGTTGCGCCGCGAGGTCTTGCCACGACGGCAATCGAGTACCCGGCGCGAGCACCCCGGTGTCAATTGCCTTTGCAATACTTAGTCGAATCTGCTCTGACAAGGGAATCTTTGCTTTCCGGTCCAAGTGGATTTGTAGCGTCGCGTCCATATACTTTCGTACACACACTGATTGAAATACTCGGTTCTTATATCTGTGCCATCGCGGGCTCCAGTTGCGTTGGTCAAGCGGAGCGCACGGACCACGTTCAGGTGGGAGACTGAATGTGGTCCGTATCGTGACAAACGTGCATCAAAGCCGTACCAGCGGCATCTGGGCAAACACAGAAGTGGAAGTCCTCGAATACGGCGAATTGCAAGACGTGGCGCGTCCGATTGGATCGCAGCGAGTTAGTCTGCGGGCGGCCTTGCGAGAGATCGGCGGCCGTATTGAGGCACGCTACGCGCCATCCAAGCCGCTTGTCGATGCCTATCACGGCAGTGATCACTTGAGTCTGATCGAGCAAGGCGGCGAAGCCTACGGCTATACCCGTTTCATTCGCGGCTTTCGTTGCGTGGCGATCCACTTCGACGATACGCTGCTGGGTGAAGCATGCGGGAGCGCAACGGCTGCGGCAAAATTCCGCTCGCGGCTCATGTTCGAGAACAAGCCGATTTGGGCTATGGCCGATCGGCTCGCACTGGCATGCGTCACGCCGCGCATCGGTCAGCGGCTTTACTGCGAGAGTCTGGTCGGCATGCTCGCAGTGGAACTGGCCGGGCTCGAGACAATCGGCCGAGGCGCGGCCTGCAAGGGAGGACTCGCCCCGTTTCGCTTGCGACGTATTCTCGATTACATCGAAGATCATCTTGGTGAGAACATCGCCCTTACAGAGTTGGCGGCAATATCCGAAGTGAGTCTCGCGCACTTCATGCGAGCTTTTCGCACTTCGACCGGTGAGGCGCCGCTGCGGTTCATCATGCGACGAAGAGTGGCCCGGGCCACGCGATTGCTATTGGAAACCAGCACGCCGCTGGTCCAAATTGCGCACGACTGCGGCTTCGCAGATCGTTCGCATATGACGACATGCTTTCGTCGTATTGCGGGGAACACTCCGGGGCGCATCCGCTCAGAGCGCTCGTAAGTGACATGGCAAAGCATGGACTTTGCGTTGGACTGGCGCCTGCGCAGTGCACACCCGAGCCGCACGTTTCCTTTCGACAATTGCAATGCGCGGGCCCTGGGCAGCGAGTGTCGCTCATGCCGACGCACTTTCACGCGTTCCCTTGCTTCGCCTATACCGACGGCATGCGGCTCCAAAGCCCACGAATAGCGATTGCGAGAGTCGGTCTGTGCACGCGCTGACTTCAGGATGCCATTGAACGCCAATTGCAAAGCGGGCCTCCACGACCCGCATAGCCTCGATCAAGCCGTCTGGCGCAATGGCTTCGGCAACCAGGGCTTCGCCTAGGGCGCGAACGCCCTGTATGTGCAGGGAATTCACGAGGGCTACATCTGTTCCCAGCCAGCCGCTGAGGATGCCGTCGGACGATAGGTGAACTCTGTGCTTGTACCGATAGCGCGTGTCCAGTGCCTCTGACAAACCTTCCCAATGGTGTTTGTTGTAACCGGCCGCACAGAGAGCAGAGTGCAGTGTGCCTCCAAAGGCGACGTTCATCTCGTGAAAGCCACGGTCGATCGCAAGTATAGGCATTCCCCGTGACACGGCGCCACGCATCAATTGGACGATGACATGGTCACGCGCAGGACCAAGCGGGAATCCCGTTGCTAGCTCGTCTTGATGGAGAGCCGGATTGACAATGGAAGTCCCCCCAGGGAACAGCAAGCCAGAGAGGACATGCAAATAGGAAGAGACATCGGTAATCGTCCCAGTCGCGGGAATGAAGACCGGTGTAACGCCGGCCACGTTGCTCAGTGCGCGACGATACCTTTCCTTGGCGCCATGCTGGTCGTGTCCACCGACAAAGAACCGGTTGCAAACAACTCCGACAAGCGCCGGAATGGTCTGACACGCAGGGTTAGGAGGATATGCCATGGCCAGACGTTTTGGTGATGTGCAGTCAGCCGATGGTATGCGAAGACTTTGCTGGGCTGAATACCGGAGCGCAATATCACAGCAGACTCAATAAAAACATGCTCGAGAAGAACAATGGCAGTCCGAAGCGCGCAGCGGGGACTGTGGTCGATTGTCCGCGTCAGTTGGAAACCTCGGTCGTCGGTAGAATCCAGTGCCTGTCATCTGGGCGATTGCTAGTTTTTCGAGCCGTCGTCGCAGGGTGTGGCACTGACGAAAAAAGGCCGCCAATTGCGCAGGTAGACGGAGCGACACATCTGGCATAGGAAGCGGCCGCGATTCGACTGCAGGGTCCGCCGCGCTGACGGGAAACTACGGCTGAGTATTCCTACGCTTGGTACTCAATGGTTGCTTCCCCGCCTGGCGCGCTTCAGGGCGGCGCATCCAGAGAGAAGTCGAGATGCGGCAGTTTCGACACGATGAGGACTTCAGCCGCGACGATGTAGACATCTGGATTTGAGGTGAAGCGCCCGAAGCGACGTTGGCCGGCCAGGATGCAAGTGGAATACCTTCTCGGCCGCGAAATCGTTCCCGTCTGCGCACCATCGTTACTGCAGCGCTTGAGCCGTCCCTGCGAGTTGCTCAAAGAGGTGTTGCTGCGCCATACAAATTTTCCGGAGAATTGGGCGCTGTGGGCGAAATCAGCCGGACTCAGAGCCTCACCCGCGCTGGGCCTTGGCTACGTCCTGAGCATCAACTCAATCTTCGCGGCAAGGCTATTGCGCTAACGCAACGCCGCCTGATTGAGCGAGGAAGCTGGTGAACTGGTGAAGGCTCTTGATTTGCCTGCGGACGCCGGGCGCTGCAATTTCCCCTGTGTAGACGCACAGCAACCGCGCAGCGCTGCGCAGAACGCATTCCGCGGAAGCCGCCGCCGCACGCATCATGACCATCGACGGCCAGGATATGGTCGATCGTCTTCGGATGCTCGACGTCTCCCGCAAGGCCGTATTATTGCTACTGAGGGAGAGTATTGGCGGCCCAGTTGCGCGCGATGTGGAGGGCTGATGAAGACGGTCACCAACGTCGACTGTCCCTTCTTGGGCTGTATAAATTACGGCCGCTTGAAGTGCCGATCGAAGATCGAACTGCGGCGTGCTTAACCTCGCGAGGTGTGTCACGGTCGGCGGCCGGCATCTACCGGCCCTTCGTCATGCTTGCCGGCGGGCGCTACGCCATGCTCGATGACGGCATGGGGCTCAGGTCGGTGCCGTGGTGGCCGGTGATCGAACAGCGGCTGGGGCAGCAGCTTGCGGCAACAGCGCGCGGCGGCGGCGTGTCTTGGGAAACCGGTAGGCAACGAGGCGTCTTCACGCAGCAATCCAGCGAGAGCGTTCCAGTGTGGCATCCACCTTGGCTGGTGGTTGCCGCTCGACCAAACAGGCGGGGAGGTGCTATATTTGGAATCAAGCATTTCCAATATATGTTGTATCCGGCATGCCCACACAACCATCAGCCGCATCATTCCCCCGCAGCAGGGGCCGTCCACGCGAGTTCGATGCCGACAAAGCGCTCGACCAGGCCGTGCGCGTGTTCAGCGAACGCGGCTACGCCGGCGCGTCGATCACCGACCTTACCCGCGCCATGCGGCTGGCCCAAGGCAGTCTCTACAAGGCGTTCAAGGACAAGCGGTCGCTGTTCCTAGCGTCTTTCGACCGTTACCGCGCCCTGCGGACGGAGAAACTGCGACAGGCCATCGGCGATGGCGGCACCGGCCGGCAACGGCTGCGCGCTGCGTTGACCTTCTATGCGGAATCAGCCCAAGGAGCGACAGGCCGCCAAGGCTGCCTCGTCGTCAGCAGCACGGTGGCGCTTTCGACGTTCGACAAGCCCGTGGCCGACCACATCGCTGCCGCGCTGGCTCGCAACGAGTCCATGCTGGCCGACCTGATCCGCCAGGGGCAGGCAGATGGCTCGATCGCGACACACGTCGATGCCGAAGTCTGCGCACGGATGTTGTTGTGCCTGACGCAAGGCATGCGTGTGGTCGGCAAGACCGGGAGCAGCCGCGCTCAGATGCAGGCCGTCGTCGATACGGCACTCAAGGTACTGACCTGACTTTTTTTACCAATTTAGGAAACGAACGATTCCATTTGATCAAGGAGCAGATACATGAAGATCGCTTTCCTCGGCCTTGGCACGATGGGGCTGCCGATGGCCGCCAACCTGGTCAACGCCGGCTATGCGGTGCGCGGCTGGAACCGCTCTCCGGCACCGGCAGCAAAGCTGGCCACGCTCGGCGCGCAGATCGCGGCAACGCCCGACGAGGCAGCCGATGATGCCGACGTGCTGATTTCGATGCTCGCCGACGATGCTGCCACGCGCGCCGCCGTGCTGGACGCGGGGGCGCTGGCCGTGCTCAAGCCCGGTGCGATCCACGTCAACATGGCAACGGTATCGGTTGCACTGGCCGAAGAACTGGCGGCGCGGCACCGGGTGCAAGGCGTGGGCTACGTCGCCGCGCCGGTGCTCGGCCGGGTCAACGTGGCCGAGGCAGGACAACTCAACATCCTGGCCGCCGGCGAGGCGCGGGCGCTGGCCGCCGTGCAGCCGCTGTTCGACGTGCTCGGCCAGAAGACATGGCACATGGGCGAGCGGCCCGAACAAGCCAATGCCGCCAAGCTGACAGTGAACTTCATGATCGCGAGCGCCATCGGCACGATGGGCGAAGCCGTGGCGCTGGCGCAGGGGCATGGCGTGGACAAGGCCGGATTTCTGCAACTGGTCACGTCTACGGTGTTCGCCGCGCCGGTCTATAAGGGCTACGGGCAGGCCATCGCCGACGAACGCTTCGAGCCGGCCGGATTCAAGCTGTCGCTCGGACTCAAGGACGTGCGTCTGGCGCTGGAAGCCGCAGAGCAGGTCCACGTGCCGCTGCCACTGGCCAGCGCGCTGCGCGACACCCATATCGAAAGCCTCGCGCACGGCGAAGGCCATCTGGATTGGGCCGCCTTGTCGCGCTCGTCGGCGCGCCGCGCCGGGCAGGCATGAACGCCGATGCCCAAGCCGTTCCGGCCAGCCTGTCGTGGCTGCCGGCTGCGCCTGCGGCCTGACGGCCGCCACTCTACTATGCGCAGCCGCTGGCCTACCCGAGCGGTGCGGGTCTGGGGCGGTCGCCCGAGGCCACCGGTCTGACCGCCAAGCCTTCCACTCGACCAGAACTGTAGTGCATATCTATCGTGGGGCGCTTGCTCTGTCCAACCCCCATCACAAATCCCCATTATTGGCCGGGAGACAGCGTGTCGTTCGTGTCTTGCGAAGCTGAAACGCGGAGGCATGGACACAGAGGCCTCAATGTGCAGCCACAACCCAACGTGGCGGATCGCCCATTACTGACTCGTCGATAGAGTGCTTTGCCAACGCTGCGGGGAGGAAAATACTGTGCCGCCCCGCAAGAATCGCCGGTTAGGTTCGACACAAGCTAATGCCACCTGGGCATCGTCGAAATGGTCGTCAAAGTACCAATTCGGATGAGGTAACCAAGGTTGCGCGACAGCGTGCGGCGTACTTTTCAAGGGTTGCGGGTGATGCGTTGGGAGGAATGCGGAGAGTCTGCGGAGAATCGTCCAGCAAGCGTGGAGGCAGGTGGCCTTTATGCCCTGCGCATATTGAATCGCTAGAAACACGTCCCGGCGATCTGCGTCGGGAGAGAGACCTGAATTCCCCGCAATCGCCTCTTAGCAGCAAGGCGTCGCGGGGCGACTAACCAGGGCGCAAATTAGACCGCTACGGCTTCCGACGTTGTTGCGACGCTAGCCTTGGTACGACGAGTCGTCGGTGCCGACTTCTTGGCCGTCTTAGGCTGGGCGGGCTGTGCCGGCTTGGCGACCGCAGTGGAGCGACGGGTTTTTTCGGGCGTTGCCTTCGGGGTCTTTGCAGCGCTCGGGGCTTTTACCGTCTTGGACGTCGTCGTGGCGGTTGCTTTCTTCGCTGCGGGCTTCTTTGCGGTCTTGGCTTTGGCCGACGCCGTCGCCTTGGCAGCAGCCTTTTCGGCTGCCAGTGCGGCGCGAGCCGATTCCTTCAGCTTTTGCAGTTCGGCGCGTGCCTTAACGACGGCCTTCTTACCAGCAGCGGCTTGCTTTGCCAGATCTGCGCGCAGCTTGTCCAATTGCTTTTGTGCAGCCTTCACTTCGCGAGCCAGGACGCTGGCCTTCTTTGCCGGGATAGCTGCTTTCTTGGGCGTGCGTGCTTGCGTGGTTGCTGTGGTCTTCGTTACGGCCATTTGGAGTTTCTCCGTGGAAAGGGATTTTCAACGGAGGCGGAGTGTAGCAGCGAACGGTTGCAGATGCCATTCACTGCACATCCGCAATCTCGAAAAAAGCGATTTCGCAAGCCGCGACTTATCGTAACAGCTTGCAATCCTATCAACTCATGCCCAGGAAAATGCCTTCAGGGCATCAACATCAGCACTACACGCTTGTCAGGCAGCTTCCTCAGCAATCAGAAAACGCTTGGGATTCTTGCCAAGCCAAGCAGGCGCCCGTCCCCGACCGGACCACGTGTTGCCGGTCTTCGGATCCATGTACTTCGGCGGCAGCGGAGTCTTCGGCGCAGTAGTGGAGCCGTTTTTTGCCGGACGGCCACGTCGGCGCTTACCAGCAATATCCTCGACACTTAGGCCGTAGTCGGCCATAAGCTCTTGGATTTTCGCGATGACACCAGCCACTTCTTCCGCCCGGACTTCGTTGAGCTTTGCCTCCAAAGCGGCTTTTTCCGCCATCAACTGCTTGTAGGTTGCCATGAAAGAACTCCGAAAAATAATGTGGATGAGAACCATCCTATAACAAAAACCTTCCCGCAGCGAATCATGGACGCGAACACGGCTGGTTGAAACTGTCTTCCTATGGCTAGGCAATCTTAAAATGATCGATGGATTGCCCTGCGCATACGGCTCGTTGCAGCCACTCTGGAAGTTCGCCTATTCCGTCCCAGCAATGGCCCTGAGCGTCTTTGTATTTCGCTGGTCCATGCATTGCATGGCGAGCTGTGCTCGACTCAAAACAACCTATGGCTTCAAGCTGAGCCAGCGTAATGCCATGGCGTGCCATGGCTGTGCGAATCCAAAGGATTGCATCGCTCTTGTCGCGCTGCGAGGCTTCATCCCCCGAAGCCGGAAATGGGTTGCCGACCGAGTTTTGCTTGGCGGCGGACGGGTTTGCTTGAGGCATACGGAGTATGTAATTGGCGAAATAAAAAAGTTCCGTACTAGTGAGGCAGGGCGTTTCGGGCCTAGCTGCCGTCGGCGGGCGTAGCCGACGGCATCGGTTCGCAATCGAAATGGGCCGAAGCATACGTCGCGTTGCATGCCCATACTTCTTCACCGTTGCGAACGAAAGTCACCCAAAGTCCGTCGCTGATGCATTCAGCGCCCGGAAATACTTCGTCATGTCCGTTTGGACCGTCCAGCGGAAAGGGCGCGTGAGGAACGGCCCAGTATCGCCCTGGGGCCAGGGCTGCAACTTGTTTCCTACTCATACACCTCGACTGTTTTCCTTGTAAGACCGCGATTCATTTCGGTGGGAGCCGGGAGTCACCGCTCAGCATGTTCACAACATCATGATAGCGGGTTGTGCGAGCCAGATGTCCGACTGGCTGGCCGCCATCGCGCCGTCCGGGTTGGCCAAGCGTACGCGATCCGACGGAGCCGGCACGGGCACAGCGGCGACCGTGTGAATATACAACGCTGCATCCATGAAAAATGGCCGCCGCAGGTGCAAAGGGCAGCGGGAGTATCAAGCGTGCATGAAACCTTGACCTCGTGGCCCGGCAAGTACAATGGGACCGACAAGAACGCTTCGACTAGCACATGGCCCCACTAACTCGCTTTGACCTGCGCATACCCAGTCCCCGCACCGGGAAACCTGTCCTGCCGCCTGTCAGTGCCCGGCGTACTTGTGCCTGCTGTAATCGCAAGATCGCTGAAGGGTGGGTCATGCCAAACGGCGACTCGCTGTGTGCGAACTGCGAGGACATGGTGGCCAGGGCGAAGCTTTACCGGTCGGAAACCACGAATGCTTCCCTGCAGGGATATCTTTCACACATGCGGCGCCTCAACGGCGTTGCTGTGGAGGATGGCGCAGTAAACTACCTGTCATCATTTTTCGGTCGATAACGCAAATAGGTGAGCCATGGAACTGACGCTTGAGCAGATCAAGGCGATATATCGGGAGGCGATTGACCCGCTCGCCAAAGATACGGAAGGTAGAGAGTGGTGGGAATCCGTCTCTGCCAATGTCACTGCGGTTGTGAAGGCTGACAGTGTCGCCGAGGCCGCTTCGTTCATTGCGTGGTGGCATTCCGATTGGGAATGGACTCAGATTGGCGATAGCGCCGTCCAAGCGGCGGAGCGTCTTCGCCTTGCTGCTAGAGCCGAGCTGGTGAACTGATGTGTCCGGGGGGGGCAGGTCGAATTGCCGTCTGCTCCGTTGTCCTTGTCAGTCCATGCCGAGCAGTTGGGGCAACAAGCGCTGGACGCGCGTGGCCACCTGCGGCACTCGGTTCCAGGTCGGGAGAGAGTTTCTGATCCCAAGCCCCACCTTTTCTGGTTTGTCGATCGCGCATAGGATTGGATATCCTGCTTTCCGTTTCTTTGCGGCGGACTGCTCACCCGTCGGTAACTATGTCGCCGCGGTGGCTGGTAGACATCTAGAGGTGGAGGATCTTCAGTATGACGACCGATACAGGCAAGCGAAGCGGGCAATGCCATTGTGGGGCCGTGCGTTTCGAGGTAACACTCACCGAAGGATTCGATTCGGTTCGCCGCTGCAACTGTTCATACTGCCGGATGCGAGGGGCTGTGGTCGTCGCGGCGAAGTCTAGTGACCTTAAGGTACTTCGTGGCCATGAGGCGTTAAGCAGCTACCGCTTCAACACGGGAGCGGCCCAGCATTTCTTCTGTTCTTGCTGCGGCATTCACACGCACCTGCAACGGCGATCAGACCCAAACTTGCTTGGGGTGAACGTAGCCTGCTTGGACGGCGTCAGTCCGTTCGACTTCGACGAGGTGCCGGTCATGGATGGCGTCAATCATCCCAATGACACAGGAGGGCGGGCACGGCAGGCGGGAATTCTGCGCTTTGCGGCGGCCACGGGCCATTCTGGTTGATCCGCCGGGAGTTCGAGGGACAGCGGCAAGCCATGCTAATCGATCTTGCCCGGGTGCCAACGGCGAACGTCCACACCACTACAAGACTGGCCCTTTCACGAGGCAGGGTGTGCGAGGCGCCATCGACGCAAGTCCAGGAGCAAAGAACACGCTCTCCTGGGAAATCGTGTGGGCTTACCAATCGGCGATTCGGAATCGGGAACCGGTACTGTCTCGATATCGCATGATGCCGCGCTGCATGATACGACCCAGCAGGTTGCATACGAGGAGCGATTGCTTGCGTTGCACGACGCTAAGCAGGCCCACGTCCTCGGGAAACGCTTGGACTAGGAAGGCCTTCCGACCGTGGCGCCTCGGCAACCGGAGGCTTATCCCTACATCGAGGATCATTTCACTGCGACACAGGCCGACAGGGATGCATGGCACATCAACATCCATGCGAAAGCCATCAAGGACCAACAGGTCGAGGATCTGAAGGATTTCGTCCGTGCTAGGTGGTCGGCCTCAGAAACGCGGCGAGCAAGGTTACCTGGATGCGGCGTATGACCTCACTGCGGGCGATGCTGGCTAGCAAACAGTAAGGCGCCAACCGAAGAGATCATCGCGCCCGGGCGGCGCCAGAGGTGGGCAGCAGTGATAGCACCGGGGCGGCCGGATCCAATGCCCGACGGAGGCAGTAGCGCTAGGTGCTGAATTCTGCACTCATCGCCTCCCGAACACTGTCGCCTCCACTTCGCCGCCCCAGCTCCCACAGCTCATTTTCCGACATAGCGGCATTGTTTGTTCGCCATTTTTCGTTGACATTATGGCGATTTTTGCCTATCTTCCCCTCATGCCTTCGCTTCCTCCACGTCGCACGCCCAAACACACCCCTGTCCTGGTCAAGGCAGCCCTTGAGCGGTTGGGGCAGCGGCTGATCGTCGCGCGCAAGCTCCGCGAAATGACTCAAGAACAATTGGCCGCCTTCGCCGACGTGTCTCCGTCGACGCTCCGGTCGTTGGAAGATGGTGCGGATGGTGTGTCGATGGGCAACTTTCTGAAGGTGATGCAGGGGCTTCAACTGCTGGACCAACTGGAGCACTTGCTCGATCCAAAAGACGATCCTGAAGCGGTTGCCTTTGCCGAACGGCAACTGGGCCGTCGGAGATGAACGGCGTTCCGGTTTGGGCATGGCTCCCCGGAGAGGACAGCCCGACTCATGCGGCAGACCTAACTCTGGAAGGCACGCCGCGCTTTGTTTATTCCCGCGATTATCTTTCTCGGGACGACGCGGTTCCGCTTGATCCGGTTGAACTTCGGCTTGTGCGCAATGCTCGCGGGATTGCAATAGCCGCTGCGGACGGCCTTCCGGGGGTAATTCGCGACGCAAAGCCGGCCGGCTACGGTGCGGACCGTCTGATGGCTCATGCTGGAAAGGAGCTCACACCTTTCGAATTGCTCGAGCGGGGGGTGCCTGATGGTGTCGGTGCGATTGAGGTATGCACAGAGATCGAACGCAAGCTTGCGTGGAAGCCGAAAGGTTTGGAAGAGCTTCAATACCTGGCGGAAGAGTTGGATGCGGCAGATCCCGCAAGTCGCGCGCTACGGCGACTTAACGCTGATCTAGATACGAGCGCGGGTGGAGAGCGGCCAAAGGCGACACTGGTGCACGATGGACGGCTCTGGCTTGCCAAAATGCAGGATCGTGGTGACCGCTCGGCTATGCCGGCTCGGGAATTCGTCGCGATGCGCCTGGCGCAAATGGCGGGCCTTGATGTCGCCCCAGTGGTATTGCACACCTTTGGTTCCCATCAAGTCTTGCTCGTAGAGCGATTTGATCGCAGGGGCGACCCGTATCGGCCTCAGCGCCGGTTGTTCGCGAGCGCACATACGGTCCTCCGGCTGCCTTTGGATGCGGTGCGTGGCGATCCGCGGCGGTCTTATCTCAATTTTGGTGATGCCTTGCGGGTTTGGGCGAAGGGCCGTGACGACCTGGCCAGACAGTTGGAAGAACTATGGCGACGGATGGTTTTCAACGCGCTGGTGGGCAATACGGATGATCACCCTTTGAATCATGGCCTCATCCACGAAGGCGGTGTCAAACGCAGCTGGCGCCTTGCACCGGCATTTGATATCACGCCAGTAATGTCGGCCCGGCAGCCCGGCGGTGCTGACGCTCCTGTGCTCTCTATGGCGACTGGTGCGGATGGACTCGCACGAGCCAGCGTGGAACGGCTTTCGAGCGCAGCCAGCCATTTCGGTATAGATCGGGAGGCAGCTATGTCTTGGATTTCGCTAACGGCGCGACTTGTGGCCGAACACTGGGAAACCATGTTGCGCCAAGCAGCCAAGCCAATCCTCGGGACAGGACCCAACCTGGATTCCCTGATTGCGGACGCACATTCTGCGTTCGCCTATAGCGAGCGCTTGTCATCAGCGTCAAATGGCCGACTGTAGTGTCGCGCTAGGGGCCATCCGGTCTCTCCCCCTTGGCTACGTGGTCGAGCAGGTGTTCTCCGAGACGCAAGTTAATCGCGCTGCCACGTAGGGCGGCCGGAAAGCCGCCCGCAATGGGACCCCTCTCGCATTTCCTGCCCCGCGAGGGCGTCACTCTGAATCTCCAGCAGCCGCTGCGCGCTGGGTAAAAGCGACCGCAACGGTCGCTTGATAAACCACAACTCCCGCGCTAGCCCAAGGCTATGCAGTTCGCGAACGATCAAGCCTGGAAACGCTATGCGCTGGTGTGCCAGCGCCGGTAGCACCGAGTAAGAGCCACCCTGCACCAGAAGCGTGAAGAGATAGGTGGTGCTCTCCACCTCGTCACGGTCGCCAACCCGTTTCGGTGCGATTTATATGTTTCATAGGTATCCATGATAGAACATATGTTGCACATGCCTTAGCATGAGTGCAATGCGGTCTATCTACAGTGCTACCTAGGAGTCAACCATGAGAACTCAAGCTCTCGCCGCAGTCGCCATCGTCGTGGTGGCTGTGTGCTCGCCTGCTGTGTCCGCAGCGGACGCGTCGAAGAGTCCTACACTATCTCGCATCAAGGAGTCCGGAGCGATCTCCATTGGGCATAGGACTTCGTCGATTCCTTTTTCTTACTACGATGCCAATCAGAAGGTCGTCGGATTCTCTCAAGATATCTGCGACAGAGTGATTGCGGCGGTCAAGAAAGAAGTGGGTGTTTCCACGTTGCAGGTGCGAATGATTCCAGTGACGTCGCAGAATCGGATCTCGCTGGTGCAGAATGGAACCGTTGATTTGGAGTGCGGCGTTACTACAAACCTCAAGTCGCGTCAGCAGCAAGTGGCATTTTCGACGACATTTTTCGTCGCTGGGACGCGACTGTTGGTCAAGAAAGATAGCCCCGTCCGAGACTTCTCGGATTTGGCGGGAAAGACGGTCGTCACCAACGCGGGGACGACGTCGGAGCGCATCCTTCGCAGGCTCAATGACGAGAAGAAGTCGAATATCACAGTTCAGAGCGCGAAGGACTATGGCGAATCGTTCTTGATTCTCCAGTCCGGCCGAGTAGCGGCCTTCATGATGGATGACGTCCTGCTGTCAGGAGCCAAGACGCTCGCTCCGAATCCTTCGGACTGGACTGTCGTCGGCACTCCCCAGTCGTACGAAGCCTACGGATTCATGATGCGGAAGGAAGACCCGGAGTTCAAAAAGGTCGTCGACTCAACGATCACCGCGCTGATGAAAAGCGGTGAGATCAACGCTATGTACGATAAGTGGTTCAACAAACCAGTTCCGCCGAAAAACATTAGTTTCGATTTCCCGATGAGCGGGGCGGTCAAGAAGGCTTACGAACAACCCAACGACGAGGCCTTCGAATAAAGCGTCTGGACGGACCAGGCCAAAAAAGTCTGGTCTTTCTCGGATACATTTGCCGTTGTCGGCTGCCCGAGGCCGACAACGGCCAACTCAGAACAGCTAACGGCGCCCGTTTTGGACATACGCGCCTGTCTGATTTAGCTGGCCTTCCGTATGCTCAAGCGCCTTGATGGCGCCCTTTCCTTTCTTGGCCAGCAATTGCTCCACGAGCGCCTCCGCCAAAGCAACGCCTGCGGCTATTGATGGGAAGAAGGATGGGCTGTCATTCGAGAAGAGTAGCGTGCAGTCAGCTCGCAGCGCGATGGGCGCTACTGTGCTGTCAGTGAGCGCGACGACGCTGCAGCCTGCATCGCGCGCAGCGTCCGCGACGCGCACGATTTCTGCACTATATGGCGCGAAGCTCGTGACGACTACCGTATCTTTTCCGGTCAAGGCCCGCAATTCCATCTCCAAAGTCCCGGCGTCGCCGCGTATCAGATGCACGGTCGGCCTAAAAAGCCGGTAAACATAGTGCAACGTGAAGGCGATGGGAAAGCATGATCTGAAGCCGGCAACATGCACGTTGGCAGCAGTGCTCAGGAGTTCGACCGCTTTCGACATTGCCGCGGAGTTGGTATCTCGCGTGACATCTAGGTTTCGATGTTGGGTATCGAGCATTTCCGCCAGCATGCGGCTTGCGCTGCTACCTTGCACAACCTTCCGAGCGCGCTTTGCATAAGGTTGTGGGCCCCCACGTACGGAATCCACGAATAGTTGGCGGAGTGCCTGCCAGCCCTCAAAACCAAGATGCTGGGCAAGTCGCACCAAAGTGGCAGGTTGAACGCCGGCATCGGCTGCGATCTTGCGCATCGACAGCAGAGGGATTTCCTGGGGGTGATCGAGTAAATACCTCGCGCCGCTTTGAAACTGAGTGCTGAGACTGGGGAACTGCTCCCTCATCTGGCTCAGCAACTCCTCTAGGTTGTTCGGCGGTTCGATGGTGGTCGCTTCTTTCATGTTCTAGCTCATCTTGCCTTGGCATGTAACGATTGTTGCACAAGCAAAGTCAGTTTGCAGGCTTTCTTGATCCACAAGCCGCCCTTGTAAATGATCTGCGCGTATCAACAAACTGCCTGCGAGCAACAAACGTTGCAAATTGCCAGTTGCTTACTTATACTTTGCACATCGAAGGTGTTCCCTCTCAGAGCCCTTCGATCTCTCCCTGGTGCGGAGCAGGTTTTTCGTCCGATCCCAAATATAAAACTATGACCAAGGTATTCCATCGCAATCCGCGGCAGTCTCTCCCCATTGCGGTAGCCGGACAAGGCGTTGAGCTTATCGACAATAAGGGCAAGCGTTACATCGACGCCTCGGGTGGCGCAGCGGTTTCGTGCTTGGGACACGGGCATCCGCGCGTGATCGGCGCGATCAAGCAGCAGGTGGATAACATCGCCTACGCGCACACGTCCTTCTTTACTACCGAGGTGTCGGAGACTCTGGCCGAGACCCTCGCTGAAGCAGCGCCAGGCGATCTAAATCACGTCTATTTCGTCTCGGGCGGATCGGAAGCGGTCGAAGCTGCTTTGAAACTGGCGCGACAGTACTTTGTAGAGATCGGACAGCCCGAGCGCCGGCATTTCATCGCTCGTCGGCAGAGCTACCATGGGAATACTCTGGGAGCCCTTGCTATCGGCGGTAACGCATGGCGCCGTGAGCCGTTTCTGCCGTTGTTGGTACCGTCGCATCACGTGGCGCCATGCTATGCCTATCGGGATCAGCGAGCAGATGAATCCGCCGAACAGTATGCGCAGCGTCTAGCCGACGAGCTGGAAGCTAAGATCCTGGAGTTGGGATCGGAGACCGTCGCGGCTTTCGTTGCGGAGACCGTGGTTGGAGCGACCGCCGGCGCGGTTGCGCCTGTCGGGGGCTACTTCCAGAAGATTCGCGCGGTATGCGATAAATACGGTGTACTCCTGATCCTGGACGAAGTGATGTCGGGCATGGGGCGTACTGGCTATATGTTCGCTTGCGAAGAGGATGGCGCCGTCCCCGATATCGTGACAATTGCCAAGGGTTTGGGTGCAGGCTACCAGCCGATTGGGGCTATGCTGTCCTCTGGCCGGATCTACAACGCAATTGTTCAAGGGAGCGGATTCTTTCAGCACGGCCACACATATATCGGGCACGCCACAGCCTGCGCTGCAGCACTCGCTGTGCAAAGAACGATTGTTGAAGAGCGGCTCTTGCAGAATGTACAGGCCCGTGGCAAGCAACTGCGTGCTCGATTGCGTGAAGTGTTGGGTGCTCACCCGAATATCGGAGATGTCCGCGGTCGGGGTCTGTTTGTCGGCGTCGAGTTTGTGGCTGATCGCGCGACGAAAGAAACCCTCGACCCCGCGCTCAAGCTTCACGCCAAGCTGAAGTCGACAGCGATGCAGAATGGTCTGCTCATCTACCCCATGGGCGGGACGGTCGACGGGATTCGTGGCGACCACGTTCTCTTTGCTCCGCCCTTCATCAGTACCGAGGACAATATCGAGCAAATCGTCGAACGATTTGTGATGTCTGTCATTGCTGTACTGCCACTTTGAATGCGTCCTTTGAGGTGAGATGAACACCCATGACTAACTCGACGAAACGTTGTCAGTATGCCTTGGCGGTAGCGCCGAATGGCGCGCGAAAGACGCACCTGGACCATCCGCAGTTGCCCATCACTCCGTCGGAGCTTGCGCGGTGTGCCCAGGAGTGCCTGGACATTGGCGCAGCAATGATCCATCTGCACGTGAGGAAGGCGGATTTCACGCATAGTCTGGAAGTATCACACTACGAAGCCGCGGTTGCTGCAATCCGGAAGGCGGTGGGCGATCGGCTTGTGATTCAGCTCACAACGGAGGCCGTTGGGGTTTATAAACCGTCGCAGCAAATTGCGACGATCAAGACGTTGAGGCCGGAAGCGGCGTCCGTTGCAATCAGGGAACTCGTGCAGGTCGACGAGAGCGGCAGAAATACGGCTGGCGAATTCTTCCAATGGATGCGTAGTGAAGGGGTAGTTGCTCAGTACATTTTGTACGATGCGGATGACGTCAACCGATACGCCGAGCTTCGCAAAGATGGTCATATTCCGAAGGATGGGCACTGGGTGCTCTTCGTGCTTGGCCGCTATTCTGTGGGCCAAACCTCATCCCCTTCTGATCTGCTGCCGTTTCTGGCTGCTTGGAAGGCAACGGGAATGGACAAGACTGCGACGCAGTGGGCGGTGTGTGCATTCGGGAACCTGGAAGCCGATTGCGCAGCAGCATCCGTGCTTTTAGGCGGGCACGCACGAATCGGCTTTGAGAACAATATGCTCTTGCCGACGGGGCAGGTTGCACCTAACAATGCGGCTCTGTTGCAGGCAGTGAGAAAGACTGTGGATGCATTGGCGTACAGCCCTATGGACGCCTACACCCTTAGAAGCTTGACCTTCCAGTAATATCGACGACCGGCGGGTCAAGCTTATAAAGCTAACTCGCGAGGGTAAGCAGGTTGCGGAGCGTCTTGAGAGGGCTACGTCAGCGCTAAGAGTGAGGCTGCTTGGCGATATTCTCAAAAGGATGTGGATACCGCTACGCGTGTGCTGCGGCTTCTAGAGGAGCGTTCGATCCAGTATTTGGCGCCCTAACACGCGCATTGCGCTAGATGCCAAAGTACTGGCAGTTGGCCTCAATGCGGGCTCGTTCGCTTTCGGGAAACTGCCGCTCTTCGAGCAGCCGCTGCAGCGCCAGGCGGCCTTGCTCGATGGCGCTAACGTAATAGGCGCTCACGACGAGTTCATCGATTGCCCGCCAGGTGTAGACGGAATCGTCGATAAACAGCGTGTCGGCTGGACGCGGCATGGCGGCGGCCTGCTGCGCGAACAGGTGCGCAAGCGCGAATTCGCCCCGCAGCCGGTGGTAACGGGCCAGCGCGCAGAGCGGCTCCGCGCGCGTGGGTCGCAGCTGGTAGGCATCGAGATAGGTCGCCTGCACTACGGCCGGAGCGTCGCCGCGGCGTTCGCGCAGCGCGCCGATCTGATAGCGGGCGAACCAGACTTCCTCTTCCCAGCCGCCCATCGCGGTGCGTGCCTCATAATGGCGGATGGCCTCGTCAAACATACCCGCATCGCGACAACTTTGCGCCAGATAGAATCGGTAGCGTGTATTGCGGGGCGCCTCGCGGACGGCCTTCTCCAACACCTCGATGTCGCGCAGATACGTGTGCGGATCACGCGCGCGTGCGCCGTCGCGCGATACGACAATGGTGGCATGAGGTAGCACATCCCAACGGTGCGCTCTGTCCTGCGTTAGGAATTCGTGCAGCACGCCCTCCCACCGCCATGGCTGGCGCGCGCGTACCAATGCGTTGCGCAAGTAATGCCAGCCGTCAAGCTCGCAGCGGAACTGGTAGCCGTCGGCCTGCAGATCGGGCCATGCGAAATCGACGTCCATGCGCAGCGTCTCGTCGGCGTCGATACACAGCAGGTAGTCGTCCGCACCTTCCATGGCCGTGCGGGCGAGCGCCATGGCCTCGTTGCGGTTGTGCGCGAAGTCGCACCACGGCCGCTCATGCAGTGTGCCCGGCAGGTCTGCCATGAACTGGCGGATCGTGTCCTGCGTGCCGTCGCTTGATCCCGTGTCCACGATGACCCAATGGTCGATCCACGGTTTCACGCTCGCCAGACAGCGCTCGATCACTGGAGCTTCGTCCTTGACGATCATGTTTAGGCAAATGCGGGGCACGTGAGACTCCGAGTGGCAAAAATCCGGGCAAAGCATACCCGCTTTGCTGGTCGTTCGCGAATCATGTGCGCGGCCTGTCTGCCCCTCCGAGGGGGGGTGAAAATGCAATGCCCCGTTTGATCCAGTCATCGCTAACATGCTGGCCGCCACGAGCAGCGGCCGCGCATACCGCTCCGGAGGCCAAATCCTCAGAAATCTTCCACTCTCACGGGAACGGGAAAAATGAAAAAACAGCAATGGGCTGCCGCCCTTTCGATCGCCACGTCGGTACTTCTTGCCAGCTGCGGTGGTGGCGACGACTCAGGAACCAGCGCCAGCACTCCGACGGCACTGCCGGCAGCCACTATTTCGGGCACTGCAGCCACGGGTGCGCCCATCACCAACGCGGCGCTGACGGTCAAATGCGTCAGCGGTCAGACGACGGTCACCACTGGGACGGACGGCAGTTGGAGCACTTCCACTGCAAATCTGGCTCTGCCGTGCGTGTTGCGCGTAACTACAGCCGCAGGCGAAGTGTTGCATTCGTACATCGAAAGCGCCGGCACCACCAATGTCACGCCGATCACCGAGCTGGTGGTCGCGGCCGCGACCGGCAATGCCGATACAGCAGCATTCTTCGCGAGCTTCTCGACGGTCTCCGCCGCAGCCGCCAGCGACAAGCTTGCTCTGGCCATCACGCAGGTTAAGCAGCGCCTGTCGTCGCTGGGTGTCGACGCCGATTCTCTGAACCTGTTGAACCAGAAGTTCAATCCCCGCAACGGCGATAACTACGACGATCGCCTGGAAGAGATCGCATCAAAGCTCAAGCTGACCAATTTGACACTGGCAGCGCTATCGAGCGATGTAGCGCAGGGCAGGGTGGGGCCGGTTGGCCCCACTGGCGCAACGGGTGCTACTGGCGCTACTGGCGTGACGGGTGCAACGGGCGCAACTGGTGCTGCGGGCGCGAACGGTGTGGACGGTTCGACCGGAGCGACGGGTCCGCAGGGTCCGACCGGCGCAACGGGGGCTCAGGGCAATACGGGTTCCAACGGCGCAACCGGTGCGACTGGGCCGACCGGCGCCACCGGTTCAAATGGCGCGACAGGCGCAACGGGCGCGACCGGTGCAACGGGTGCAACGGGTGTAACGGGTGCAACGGGTGCAACGGGTGTAACGGGTGCAACGGGTGCAACGGGTGCAACGGGTGCGACGGGTGCGACGGGCTCCACAGGCGCAACCGGCGCCACAGGTCCGGCCGGCACGGTTCCCGGGTTGGGCAATAACGAACCCTCCGTGGGCGATGGCGTCAGCGGCGACTGCACGATGGCCACGGTATGGCTCTCCGCCGCGAGCTTCGCGGCTGGTGGGGTGCGTGCCGACGGGCGCGTCCTGAGCATTCAGAACAACCAGGCACTGTTTGCGCTGCTGGGGGTCAAATTCGGCGGCGATGGCGTCACCAATTTCCGGCTTCCGGATCTCCGGGCGCTAGAGCCGACCGGCCTGTACTACGTGATCTGCACACAGGGAATCTTCCCGAGTCGCCCGTAAAAGAGTTCTTTCCCGATGGGACACCTGACGAGCATGAAATCCAGATGTCCCAATGCCATGCAGATCAGGTTCGAGCGTCACCCCAAATGAGACCTTCCTACCGGGCGTCGGCGCAAGGGCACCATCCCGGCGAGGGGCGCGGCAACGCTGGGCCCACCGACTGGGAGTTAGCTGCGCGGAGGGAGGAGCGGGCCATCGATTGAGCGGGGTTGGCCCTGTACGTTCGGATGCTGCTGCGTGCGAATGGCAAGGCGATGCGGCACCTGAGCCTAAGGATGTTGGCCTCCGCCAATTTGCTGATCCTCTTGTGCTAACCAGCCAGCTTGTCGGCGGCTTCTTGCAGGCCGTTGAGGATGGCTGACCCGTGCCCGGCGGCGCCATGTTGTAGTCGCGTTGAATTAGCGCCAGCCAAGGTCGGAGAGAGCTACGTAGCCGCGTTGAAATCTAAGTGGCACGTACGTACGTAAGCGACGGCCTGCTGATTACAGGCCAAAACCCTGCATCGTCGGCTTATGCAGCCGAGCGACTCCTCAAGAAACTAAGCGCAGAGAAGTTAAATCTGAGCGCCTTTGTGTGAAGCCGCGCGAGCAAATGAGCGGCGGGGCAGCGATTGTCCGTCCCGCCCGGCGGCAGTTCTAGGCATGCGCCATACGTCATCTAAATTCACCTTCATGGGCCCCCTGTGGGATCTGGCTGAAGACAAACACTGATGATGCCGTGCCAATAGGCTTTCAGGCGCTGGGCGAACAGTCCGAGAGCAGGAATCCGGCTCTGGCGCCTGTTCACACCACTGCTCCCAAGCCTTCTGCGCCCATCCCGGGCGGCGGTAGAACCACAGTCGCTTCAGCTCGGAATCGGCCACATGCATTGGAAACTCCGCCGGAAGTCGCGCGCGAACCGCCGCCACGGCCCCGGGCGTGCGCGCCACCAGGTCGTCGACCACCGCCTCCACGCCGCAGCCATCGGGCGCCACCACACCATGAGACCCTCAAGCCGTGCATCTGAACGAGGTGCTGCAGGCCAATCAGCCGTTGCTGACGGTCTACATCCTGAGAGACGCTTCCGTAATCGCACGGTTGATGCTAAAATTAATGCGAAATCGCATCATTTTTGGAGCGGTGATATGCGCACTACCGTCACAATAGAAGATTCGCTCTACGAGCAAGCCCTTGAGTTGGCCGACACGTCCATGGACCGGACGGACCTGTTTCGGGAGGCCATCAAAACGTTCGTGCGTGTCCAAGCCGCTAAACGGCTGGCCGCACTGGGTGGCGCGCAGCCCGACATGCAGGAGATTCCTCGCCGGGCGCCGTCGCTATGATGGTGCTGGTTGACACATCGGTGTGGGTCTCCCACTTCAAGCGCAGCAACACGGCGCTCGTCGCCTTGCTGGAGTCGGATCGTGTCCTGTCGCACCCGATGGTGCTGCTCGAACTCACTTGCGGCACGCCTCCGGAGCCGAGAAGCCGCACGCTGGCTAGCGTCGGCCTGCTCCAGCAGGCGAACCAGGCCACGCTTGCGGAGGCGATGGCGTTTGTGGAGCAAGAACGGCTATATGGCGCCGGATGCGGTCTGGTGGACGTGATGCTGCTCGCTTCGGCCCTGCTGACGCCGCAGGCGCGGCTTTGGACGCTCGACAAGCGGTTGGCCGGACTGTGCGAGCGGTTTGGCGTGGAATACCGGTCAAAGTAGGCCGCCTCACAGGGCGGCTTTCGGCCTTCCGAAAGTGTCTCTATTGCGATAAGCCTTCTTACCACAATGGGTGCGGGCTAAAGAGAAATCGCCCCGGCGGTGGCTTGACAACATGTGCCGATCACCTTTGCCGTGCTCCTGTTGGGGCACCCTACCTTCGCCGCCGCACGCGTCCCTAACGTGTGCGGTTTTTTTGCTACTCCGCACCATGGAGGGGTTGCGCATACGCCGCCACTTCGTCAGCATTGATTGCTGGAAGACCGCTTCGATCTGATCCCTTAAACCGCGTCACTGACGCGGTTTTTTTCTTCTGACTGGCTGGTAGCGACGCGAGCAGAGCCAGCTCGCCTGGTAGCGGCGACCCGCTACATTTCGACCTTCTTCGACCTCCAGCGCTCCAAAACTTTGCTACAGAGATAAGAAGGCTTCTCTTGCGCAATTCGCAACATGGATGGGCAGATGCGATCTGATGTGCGACATTGATCCCCCATCAATTTTGATTCCACACGAAAATGGCTACGACTCAAGATGCCCTGAAAGCATTGATCGACCTACTTCACAATGGCAAGAACATCGCAGATCGCGGAGGTGCGGCGACTGGGCTGGGTTACATCGGCGGAGAGGAGGCACGAGCGGAACTGATTGCGGCACTTGGTAAATCAAGAACGTCAGAAGAGCGGGGCATCATTGCTACCGCCTTGGGCCAAGCAACTCAGCGCTGAACCTTACGGGGAACCGAGACCCATCACCGCCCTTGTGGCGGTTTTTTATTTGCAGGTTGCCATTGCAATAGGAAAAGTTCTGTCGACGACGAACGTTGAGAAATTTTTGGCTGCGTGGGGAATTTATATTCTGAGCCGCCGCACATCCGCTGTACTGGGCACGTGTGCTGGCGCGGATGCCGAGGCTCGCCGCGTATTTGGTGTCGAGCCAGGGGCGCACCAGTTGCGCGTCGGTTCTGACCAGCCGGTAGCACCGGACTGGCGCTGGCGTTTGGCGGCACATCGCGGCGTTCGGGTGAGGTGGGCAGCGCGGGCAGATCATTCGCGAGCGGAAAAACGGCGGCAAATCGAGTAACGGAAGCCGCGGTCGGCGCCCGCCAACCCAGGCCGGGGGCGGCTCCGCGGTGCGGCTATTTGTCATTAGTGGGATAATGACAAATCGTACTGTTAATGAATACTGATAAACATATCGAGAAAGGGTAGACTATCCGTATTCGTTTGATAGTTCGCCCATGCCCCGCACCCCTACCGCCTTTGCCGACGCCGAACTCCTCGCCATTACCCGCGCGCTGCAGCAGCTCGACGTCGCCCACGCCGACAACCGCGCCTTCCTGCGCCGCGCCTTCGACGCGATCGACCGGATCACCGGTCGTACCTTTGGCGCCTCCGTCTACCGGCGGCTACTGGCCGCCGCCGGCGTGGCCCGCGCGCCCAGCGGCCAGACCGTGGCCGCCGTGATCGCCGAGCGCAAGGCCGCGCCCACGGCGGCGGCCGAGGCGGAGCGGGGAGGCTTGCTCGACGATGGCCTGCGGGCGTTCCTGCACAAGGAAATCCGCGTCGCGCTGGACGAGACCGGTGCGGCCGCCCCGCGCGTGCCCGTCGCCGTGCCGGCGACGGCGAGACCGCTGCCCATGGCCACCGCAGCCGCAGCGGGCGAGGAGGGCAATGCAAGTGGGACGTTAGCGGCGCTGCTGACCCAGCGGGTCGCCAGGCTGGAAGAAGAGAACCGGCAACTGCGCGAGCGCGCGGCGACCGCGGAGGCGGCCAGCCGCGCGGCGCAGGCCGAGGCGGGGTCGTTGCAGGCGGCACTGGCCGCCGCGCGCGCGGCGCTGGCCGAGAAGGAGGCAGGCCTGGTCGCGGCGCTGCAGGCGGCGACGGCCGAGCTGGCGCACATGGGCGAGCGCCAGGCGGCGGCCGAGCGTCGGCGGGCGCTGGAGACCGATAACGTGCGGCAGGCCTACCGCGCCGAGCGCGATGCACTGGCCGGTCGGGTGAGTTTTCTGGAAGAGGAACTGAAGACGGCGCGTGCCGGCGCCGAGGCCTATCGTCACGCGCTGCGAGGCCGCAGCAGTTGAACGGTTCAGGGCGCACGGTGGAGCCGGTGTGTGGTCGCTTTCACTTAGAATTGGCGCTGTTTCCTTCTAATAACGGAACGCCGTGAAAATTGACGCTACTACCAAGCTCGCTTTTTCGATATTTGAAAACCGAGGCGTCCATGCCGTGCTGTTAGGCTCCGGAATCTCGCGATCCGCCGCTATTCCGACCGGTTGGGAGATTACCCTTGATCTAGTGCGTAGGGTTGCCCAGGTACAGGGCGAGCCGGAGCACGCCGATTGGGCAGCCTGGTACACGGCGAAATATGGTGGCGAGCCGAATTACTCGCAACTCTTGGAGCATCTCGCGGATACAGCGGCCGAACGTCGGGCCATTCTGGATGGTTACATCGAGCCGTCGACGGAGGACCGCGCCGCCGGTAAAAAGCTTCCTACCCGGGCGCATAGGGCTATCGCACGCCTAGTCCGCGCCGGCTACATCCGGGTCATCTTGACAACGAACTTCGATCGGCTCATGGAGAATGCTCTACGCGACGAAGGCGTTGAGCCGGTTGTGGTTGCTTCAGTGGATGCACTGGCCGGGGCAGTGCCGCTTTCCCATGCCAGTTGCTACCTCGTCAAGCTACACGGCGACTACAAAGACGCTCGTATCCTAAATACGGATGCTGAACTGGCGGGCTACCCTGCCGAATACGACCGGCTGCTTGACCGCATCATGGATGAATTCGGATTGATCGTGTGCGGCTGGTCGGGCGAATGGGATCACGCATTGCGTGCAGCGGTCATGCGGTCCGTCAACCGACGTTATCCGCTTTTTTGGGCCGCGCAAGGCGGTCACCTGCGGCCCCGTGGTCAGGAGTTGCTTGATCATCGCCGAGGTGTCGTGATTCCGATTGACGATGCAGATTCATTCATGGAAGCGTTGCAGCGGTCCGTGGAGACGCTGGCTCAAACTGGCGCTCCAGATCCCGCCAGCGTCGGGCTTGCAGTGGCAAGCGCGCGGCGCTACGTCGCCAAGCCCGAGTTCCGTATCCCGCTAGAAGATTTGGTGCGCGATCAACTAGCGCTCATTACGGTGACCCTCGATGAGCAGCGTGCAAATCCGCCCAAAGGCGGTTATCAAAAAGAAGTCTACTGCCAGTACGTGGAAACCAACGAGCAGGGCACCGAGGCTTTAGCTACCGTCGCTGGCGTGCTCGGTCGCTGGGGTGACAACGGAAGCCTCGAGTTGGTGCTGGACGTGATTCGCGTTTTGTACGTAAAGGCCCGGGAAGTACAGTCAGGTTATCCCCCTTACTTCGAAGTCCGCACCTATCCCGCTGTCCTTATATTTTCAGCGTATGGGCTCGGACTCGTTAGAGCCGGGCAGTGGGAAACTCTCCAGCGGTTGTTGACCGCAGAATTGGCACGCGACCATCGTGGAGTACGTCGAATGGTAGACGCACTATTCGCGTGGGCATGGGCGGGAGCTGAGCACTTCAGCCATTTTCCTGGTAAGGAGCGTCACAAGACGCCGTCGTCGGACCGCATTCTGTCCGTGTTGAGCACCTGGTCCCACGCTTTTATGGGCGTGCTGCACGACATAACACCAAACTTCGCCCGCTTCGAAATTCTGGCCTCATTGGCATACACAGACCTTCACGAGCAGACCGCGCTCGAGCGAGGTCTGAATACGGACTTTAGCAACCGGACTCCGGTAGGGCTGTCGTCTTGGAACGAATTGGTTGCGGCGCCGATTGTCGACGAGTTGGCAGGGAAGTGGGGTGACGAACTCCTCGCGGCTGGCTTCGCTCGCACTGAGCGAGCGCGCCTCGATCTCTTCATGAGGGGATTCCGCGGGGTGATAGCGACTGAAAGTTGGCGGTGAACGTGCCCCAGCGGCGGCTTCGATTTGTCGCATATTGATAAGAGTAGTTAGGTGATTCCGGCGCGACAAATGATCAATGGGGGTCATCGGTCACTTGAAATTGTGTCTCACAATTGTTGGGTTGGATTCTCAAAGTTATTGGGTCGAAGGAATGCAATATGACATCCGTGACGTCCGCCACCTCCCGCATGGCTGCTAGTCGTGCCGAATGGGAGGATGCCGAGCAACGCTGCGAAATGCGCCGGGAACTGGCTGGGGCCAATCGGCCAGTGAGCCCTGTCGCTCGAACTGGGTGCTCGCGTGAGCTTCCGTCCGATTTCCCGGCGCGATGTCGCGGATCCATCTTCTTAGCCGTGCGCCAGAACCCACCCCTTTGAAGGGGCAGGTTGCAAAAGTGGCTATTCGGAATCTGGAATTCTGTGCCGCAGCGTTTGGCTGCACTATGGCTTCACTGCAGCGTCCGGTTCCGGAACTGGTCTCCTACTACAAGGAACTTGGCTTTCACCGCGAAGTCAAGAAAAAAGGTAAAATCGAGAGACTTGAGTGGGACCTGCGGGAGGAATTGTCCGCAGCAGCCGAAGGAGCGGAACCATGAAAGCCAACACCACACGTCGAGTTCGCAAGAACGTGCAGTTCGAATCGCCGGAAGCTCTCCGTGCGCGACTGGCGGCATTCGCCCTGGGGACGCGCACCACGGCGGCCCGGCGGAGCAAAGTCGAAGAGCCCACGGTGCGCGGCTCCGTGCTGGCAGGCCGACGTCTGCGCGCCGTGAGCTAGATTCAAAACCAATTTGTCGGAAGCCTCCCTCGGGAGGCTTTTTTGTTGGAAAGTTGCCCGATAAAAATTACATAACCACGCACATGCTCTCCTACAGTACCGGGCTCGTTTATCCAAGCACGCATCAAGATTTCGAGGACCTCTGCCATCAGGTCTATCGTGTCGTCTACCGTGATATGACGGCGTCAAAAAACGGGCGTTCTGGACAAAAGCAGCACGGCGTTGACATATTCTTCACGTCCGACGGCCAGAGATATGGCGTTCAATGCAAGCACAAGTCGTTTGGGAAACTAACGAAGCCGATCATCGATGCTGAGATTGGTCTTGCGGAGAAAGGTCCCGTCGCCATAGATCATCTGATCATAGCGACCACCGCTCGCAATGACGCCAAGCTGTTGGCCTACGCCCTTGAGCTTAGCGATCGCCGCAAAGCGGAGGGTAAGTTCGCAGTTGCCCTAGCCTTTTGGGAAACAATTGAAAGCCTGGTCCGGGGCCATCCTGAATTGCAATCGCAGTTGGCACCCCATCAGCCCGGTGGAGCTTTCTACGAGACCAGTCGGAAGCTGGACGCCTTACTGCAACAGGTAGGCGTAACGCATTCCTGGACCGCCGGCGCCGGTGCTGGCGCACAATTGATATCGGCCCCTCGAACCGACTCCCTCAATAAGCTCGTAGATGGGCAACTGGAAGCAATCAAGCGACTTATCGAAGACGGGCGCGTGCGTGACGCGCTCGAATCGATAAAGGGCCTTGCAGCTAGTATCGATGATTTTGATGTGTACCAGAAGTGCAGGTGGTACACCCAGCGGGGCCACTGCTACTGGCTCACAGGCCATCTCGAACTCGCCGCACAGGACTTCGAGCAGGCGTTTGCTCTTACACCGGAGGATGACAAGGCGGTAGCCAATCGGATACGTGGACTTCTTCTAACGGATCGCGTTCCGGAAGCATGGGAAATCGCGAGAAAGGCGAAAGACCAATTCCCCGGTTCGCGCAGCATTTTCATAATCTGGGCTCAACTTTCCGTGCAAGTCCGCCATCCGGTTAGCTGGCGCAAAGATGTGCCGCCAGAGTTTAAGAACGACGCAGACGTTCTATATACGTTTGGCTGGCTGGCCATTCTGCAAGACAAGCCAAATGACGGCCTGAAATTCGTAGAGCGGGCCCTTAAGGGCGGAAGAGCTTCGTTCGAAGTCCTTTCCCTCCGGTTGATTGCGCTGGTGCAAACTGCACTGGTTAGCGGAGCGCTCGCGAGCGTCGGTGTCGTTGACAAGAAAGTTCTGGACGGCCTTAGAGCCGCGCTTGAGCCGTTCCGTGAGCACGACACTTTGTGGGCCCGCCAAGACAGCGTGACAACACCGCAAACGGTAGTTGCCATGGGCTACGCGATGCTCATGTTGGACGAGCAGCAAGCGGCGGCAGAAATGTTGGTAAAGGCCGTGGCGCGTTTTCCCGAAGACGACGAGTTGCTACGGGTTAGCATTGATGCTTTGTTGAGGAGTGAGCAACGCGACAGCGCCTATGAATTCGGCACTGCGCATCTTGATGCTTTGGCGATCGACGGAAAACTCGTGGTAGCAGAAATGGCTGCCAACAGAGGGGACGAAGCCATTCTTGAACGTGTTGCGACACTGCTCGCTTCGCTGAATGACGTGAAAGAGTCATCGGAAGCGCAAGAGCTACTCACTGTCTATCGTTGGCTGTGCCAGGTAAATTTGGGGAAGAAGACGGAGGTCATGCCGCGGCTCTCAGAGCGGTGGACTGACTCGACCCACAGTTTTACTGCCCGCACTATTGCCGTTAGGGTGGCACACCAGCTCGGATGTGTATGGGCCACTCGAAGTCTGGAAAGACTGGTGGACGCCGTGAGTGACGGCGCGCATACCGCACAGAGGTTCATGGTGGCGCAATTATGCGCGATGTTTGGACAACATGAATCAGTGATTCGATTGCTGGAGCGGTGTTTGCCGCAAGGGTACGTCAGCGAACCGCATAAAACGCTGTTCGAAGCCTATGTTCGCACCAATGCTCGAAAAAAAGCGCTCCTCATGCTGAGAGCGATGCCACAACACGCGATGGACGATCCGAACGTCCGCTCGCTTGCAGTGGAGTTGGCGCAAGCTGCCGATGACTGGCAAGAACTGTCACGGCTTTCGGAACGCCAGCTACTGGAACACGCGGATCGCAGCGAAGCATGGGTCTTCAGGTTCAATGTGTTGTGGCGCCAAGGAAAGCGCGATGAGGCGAGGGCGCTGCTGTCGTCGGACATACGTCTGACGGTGGGAGGTAACCCCACGTCGATAGGCCAACTTTCGCAAATTGAGATAAGTAACGGACAGGCTGAGCGAGGGCTGAAACGGTTGTATCGGCAATATAGGCTCGATGCCCATAGTGAACAATCGGCGTCTGCATTTCTTACTCGCCTCATAGGGCTGCCCGCTGGCTCGCTCCCCGAGTCACCCGTCGAAATCACTGGCGGGACGGCGGTAACACTTAAGGATGCCGACGGCGTCGAACGAAGCGTTATCTTCGATCCGTTCGGCATCGATGATCTTCCCTTGTTGCAGCCGTTCGGCATACCAAGCGGCCAACCGTTCGCACTGCTATTGGGGAAACGAGTCGGTGACACCGTATCCATTCGGGACACCTTCGGCGGTTCGAAGCAGTACGAAGTCGTTCGCCTGGACTCGTGCTACCGCGCTCTGGGTGCGCTTGCGGGTGACGTGATTGCAAAATCCTTTACTGGAAGCAGTTCCATCGTTTCGGTACCAATCACAATGGGCGCGGACGGCATCCCTGACATGAGCAAAATCCTTTCGATGCTGAGACGTAGGAACGAGCGCGCGAAAAGCGTTTTTTCCGTCTACGGCGAAGGGCCTATTCCGCTCGGCGCAATCGCAAAAGCGATGGGCACTTCTGTCGCTGTAATGACTTCGGACTGGCCACTATTTGCACCCCCGCTTTACGTTTGCTCCGGGCGACAGGACGAGGAAATTGGCGCACTTAGATCGTTGAGTCAATGGGACGGCCCCGTGGTTGTCGACTTGCCGGCCCTAAATGAACTGCTCTCGACCGGGGCCGAAGCCTCGTTGAGTTTCTTTAAGGAAGTGATAATTTCAAGTTCCGCTGTAAGTACGCTCAAGTCGCTGATCGAGACTGCCAGCAATCCTCAAGAGATGGGGCAGCTCCAGGAAGTGGACGGCGAAATCTCCATGATCGAGTATAACGAGAGCTTTCGGGCCGCAAGGCTCGGGTATTTGCGTAGGGTAGAGGCGTTCATCGAAAGCACCTGCACGGTTGTGCCGGCATGGGGCATTGAGAATGTGCCATCTGAACTGATGAAGCTGGCCGAGTTTCTTGATCAGGAGTCTTATGACGCAATGCTGGTATGTCTAGAGCACGGCGGACTCTTGCTTACATTGGACGGACGATTACGTGAAGCCGCTTCGGTACTCGGCAACATACCTGGTGTTTGGCCCCAAGCGGTCGGTCACTATGCGGTGGATCGCGCAATACTCCCCATCGATGCTTACCACATGTTGGTCTTTGCAAGTTTGGCCAAAAGACGCTCGCATGTCGGGATTAACAGCCAGAACATTGTCTGGCTCTTACGTCAGTCAGAGGCACTGCGACGTGCGTCAATGAAAGACTTATTGGGCTATCTGGCGGACACAAGGGTTGATCTGCTGAGCGTATTCGGCGTAGTGATGGAGAGTATTAAAGCAGTCACGATCGGGGGCGGTACAGTCGGAGCGATGGCGACGATGGTGCGCCGACTGTTCGCGCCACTGTTTTCCCGTCCGGATGCGGATTCCGACGGTATGGCTGCTGTGCTGTGCTTAGAATTGACGCACTTCGTTAAGGGGCTTATTGGCACAAGGAGCGGCCATCCCTTCGCACACGAACAAGGGAAAAGCAAACGCGCGCTTTGGATCAAGGCGATCGACGTCGCCGTGAAGGCAGCACAAAAGGATGGCAAGCAGTTGCAAATCCCTACAATTATTTCAAATGAAGTGGATGTAGTACCTGTGTTCGGGACGGTAGGTCCCATGTACTTGTCTGCTAATTTTGCGCGGACGTTTCAGGATCTGATTCATGAAAGCGAGTTGAAGGTTTGAGAGGCAGCGAAATCGGTCCTGTTCCGGCTACTTGAATGGTTCGCGGGTGGTCGGACGAGCTCAGAGCGCGACGGAATTGCTGATTGCGGATTCTGCCTGACTCACTCTTCTGCCTCGATTGAAGGACCTGCAATCAGACCAGATTTTGCAACGTCGGACGATCGAGCGCGGACCGGCGCTGGCTCTGCAACGAGCTGATCGGCCGGGTAGAGACGGAGGAGGGACTTTGCTACTTCCGGATCTCTGCATGTTAGCCACTCTTTCCAGTCATTCGGGGGCAAGACCACCACCCCGCGCTTCTCACTCTCCGGCTTATGGAAGCGCTTAAGCAGGGGGTGGCCATCCGCATTCAGCGTTGGCATTGTGAAGGACGCCGCGCCGTCGGGCCATGCCCGCCAGAGACCCGCAATGGCGAACGGCTCACCGCCTGGCCGACCAATTTTCCATCGGACGGCCTTTCCGCTTTCCCAGTTAGGTTCGAAAAACGCAGTCGCCGGGAGAAGGGCGAATTGGCAGGCACGCCAATGCGGGGCGAAGGATCGCAGCTTGCCGATCGTCTCTACCCGCGCATTTGCGGTCGGGAAATAGCGTGTGCCCGGTGGGATCGCTTTCTTTGGCACCATGCTGAAGGACGCTAGTACGCTCTCCCACGCATCCGAGTCGCCGGCACGGCGGATGATGGGTGCAGGATAGTCAGGCCAGGCTTCGGATCGCCACTCCCCCGGCGGCGGCTCGACACCGAAGATATCGCGAAGGATTTGCCGGTGCACTGGGGCATAGTTCACACACATGCGCTTCTCCTGCTGGCTGCGCTCAGGCGCTTGCAAAGTTAGGCGGGATAACCTTCACGGCGGCGAGCGGCTTCCCAATCCACCCACGACAGGGCGAACCGCATAGAGCCGGACACTAGAAAAATCAGAACCGACAACAACGCGAGCGGAAAACTCAGCCACTTCAGCCACAACATTTGGGGGGGAAGGTGGCTTTCCATGTCTGAGATGGACGCAGCCAGTATATCCCGCAAACGTTCTCTAGCCTCGACCGGCTCGTCCAACACCATTATGAAGACATTTCCTCTAAGTTTCTCAAGCGTCAACCTCATCTGCTCTGCGCTTGGACTGATTATTTGTTGATGGATTTCCTTCAAGCTCTCTTTCTCCGCAAAACATGGCGCCGCAGTCCGCCTCGGTATAGCGCACTCTTTGGAGTTGACAAATTTTGATATGGTCGTCAAGCCGGGCTCCATGCGTTCGACGATTTTCCAGCCATCATTCCACTCACTAATAAACCCTTGTGTTACGAGCGTGAGCGCAAGGGACACTCCTGTTACCAGCAGTGGCAGATCGGATTGAAGTTTGGCGAGCTTTCTCTGCGACTCGGTCGCATAACGATATTTTTTCAAGTTACTGCGGAACAATGCGCAAAACATGATCGGCATCATTATAGCAAATATGATTCCGATGAGCCTGTCATTGCCTGCCTCAATAGCGTAGTACAGTGGCGTACCGAGAGCGGAAGTGATAACTACCACAACAGCGATTTGCTTAGCCGATTTTATATTTTGTGATTTCATTGTGATCCGACGAAAGGACGATGTGATGGGGTAATCATACTCTGACAAAACCGGATGTCAAAAATCACGCGCTACAGTTGGCACGATTGAATTAATGCGAATGATAGATAAAGAAAAAAGATCGTTTTTGTGCGCGATTACATCATTATGGGCGCTCTCAAGGCGCTATTCCCTGTAGCTCGAGCCGATCTGGAAAGAGGGCCGATGCCCCTGACATCACACCCATTTACCGCCCACAGCTGTCAGCAGAAGTTTCGGCTCTGTGTTTCTAAGGCGCCTAGCATAGGAGAGAGATCCACCGCGTATTGTGCGACGAGGTGTTTCACGTCACCGTCAGCCTGCCACTGGCCGTAGACGCCGAGCAGGGAGGCGTTGAGGATCTCTTTCCGAAAATTTTCTAGCACTGACGGCCATACGATGACGTTCACGTTGCCGGTCTCGTCTTCGATCGTCAGGAACAACACGCCTTTGGCCGTACCGGGGCGTTGCCGGACCGTCACAATGCCGGCGCCGCGCGCGAGTTGCCGATTGGCATAGGTGGCAAGCGTAGCAGCAGTCTCGAACCGTTTGCCGGCCAATTGGCGTCGCAGCAGCGCGAGGGGATGCCGTTGCAGCGTCAGTCCCATCGAGCGGTAGTCGCCGAGGATGGTCTCGCCTTCGGTCGGCGGCGCCAACGCGGGAGACTCCTCCGCTAAGTCGGCGACCTTCAGCAGATCCTTGTCCGGTACGGCCACAGACGCTTCCCACAATGCGTGACGCCGATCCCCCGCTAGGGTGCGAAGGGCGTCGCTAGCTGCGAGCACCTGCATGTCGTGGCGGTCCAGTGCTGCTCGGCGCGCCAGATCGGTGACGCTATCGAAATCGCGCACCGCACGGCATGTTTCGATGCGCCGCGCAGATTCCTCCCGCATGCCGCGCACCAACGACAGGCCGAGGCGCACGCGCGGTCCTGTTTCGTCTGGCTCCAGCGACGAATCCCAGCCACTCACCGCGACGTCGGCCGGCAGCACGGTGACACCATGGCGCTTGGCATCCTGCACCAGTTGCGACGGCTGTAGAACCCCATTGGCTGGCTGTTGAGCAAGGCGCAGAGGAACGCGGCCGGCTCATGGCATTTGAGCCAGGCACTGGCATAGACGAGAAGGGCGAAGCTCGCGGCATGGCTCTCGGGGAATCCGTATTCGCCGAAGCCATGGATCTGCTGGAAGATCGATTCGGCAAACTCCCGCTCGTAGCCGCGTTCGAGCATGCCGCTGACGATGCGATCGTAATAGCGCTCCAGACCACCCTTGCGCTTCCAGGCTGCCATCGCCCGGCGCAACTGGTCGGCTTCTCCTGCGGAGAATCCAGCCGCAAGCATGGCCACCTGCATGACCTGCTCCTGGAAGATGCGCACGCCGAGCGTGCGCGACAGGGCGATCTCCATCTCCGGACTGGGTTAGCTCACTGGCTCCTTTCCCTGCCGCCGGCGCAGGTACGGATGGACCATGCCGCCCTGCACCGGACCAGGACGCACGATCGCGACCTCGATGACCAGATCATAGAAGGTGCGCGGCCGCAGGCGCGGCAGCATGGACATCTCGGCACGGGATTCGACCTGGAACACACCAACGCTGTCAGCGCGGCACAGCATCGCGTAGGTCTCGGGGTCTTCTGCAGGGATGTCCTGCAGCTCAAAGACTTCGCCGCGTTGCTCGGCCACGAGATCGAGCGCCCTGTGGATTGCGGAAAGCATGCCGAGGCCAGCACGTCGACCTTGAGCAGCCCGACCGCATCCAGATCGTCTTTGTCCCACTGGATGACACTGCGATCCGGCATCGCCGCATTTTCGATGGGGACGAGCCGGGACAGCTTGCCGCGTGCGATGACGAATCCGCCGCTATGCTGGGACAGATGCCGAGGGAAACCAAGCAACTGCGTTGCCATGCTCGCCCATCGTTGCGTGAGTTCGCTCTCCGTATCTACGCCACTCTCTTCGAGCCGCTTGAGCAGGTCTTCTTTGCTGTCGAACCAATGGTGGGCCTTGGGGACCATGTCCACGATGGCGGGATCGACACCGAGCGCGTTGCCCGATTCACGCAACGCCCCACGCGGTCGATAGGTGGAGACAGCCGCCGCCAGCGCCGCGCGATCCCGTCGCGGCAATCTACGGGAATGAAGCCAGTGTCGGTCAGGGACTCGTGGAGAGCGGTGTGCCGCGCTCGGACGTATTTGTCACCACCAAGATATGGAACGACGCGCAGGGCGCCGCCCGAACGCGAGACGCCCTAGCTCAAAGCCTGGAGCGTCTTGGCCTTGAGTACGCAGATCTACTGTTGATCCACTGGCCTGCACCCTCAAAAAATCTTTACATTGAGACATGGCAGGCGATGATCGCGATGCGCAGCGAGGGACTCGTGCGCTCGATTGGCGTTTCAAACTTCACCGGGACGCAGCTTGCGAGACTGATCGACGAGACGAACGTGATACCGGTCCTGAATCAGGTGGAGTTGCATCCTTACATGCAACAAGATGAACTCCAAATGCTGCACCGTAGCCTGAACATTCACACGCAGGCGCGGAGCCCGCTTGCCCAGAACCACGCGCTATCGGATGAAGCCATCGTTCAGATAGCCACAAAGCACAGTCGAACGCCTGCTCAGGTGGTGATCCGCTGGCATCTCGAGAGCGGGCGAATTGTTATCCCTAAATCGGTCACACCGATACGTATTCGCAGCAACGCTCAAGTCTTCGACTTCAGCCTTGATGTCAGCGACCATGCCGCCATCGCCAGGTTGGATCGCCGATGGCGGCTCGGACCCGACCCGGACGTCCTCAACTGAAAGCAGTAGCAAATATCCTTCGACCACGGCTAACCAACGCTCGATGACGAACAGAGCGAGGAGATACGGAGGAAGAGAGCCAAGTCTGCGCCTTGTAACCGGGTCGCAGGTATGGGAACCCCCGTCCGGCGGGAGCGATGATCGGGTAGCTGCGCCTCCCACGAGGTTTCTGCGATCAGCCGAGCTCTCGGTTGTGCAATGCAACGTGACGGAAATTAACGCATATATGACATTTCATCGCTTGTCGTCGCTTCCAGCTCGATCGAGAATTTTCTCGCACTGACACCGTCCGTGCGCAACGTCCATTGGGCTGGCAATTTCAGGCGCAAAGGCCGCACGCGCCCGCTAAAAAATACAAGGGAGACTACATAGTGCGCAAGCTCGTAACGGCTTTCATGATTGGCTGCATGATTTCAAGTGCGGCGATGGCGGTCTCGCAGAACGCTAACCTGGAGACGCTGGCCGTCCGTGCGACAGGCGGCACAACCATTGTCCCCGCATTTTCGCCCGATCGCTCGGATTATCAGGTTTGGGTACGTAGTGACATTAAAGCGATCCAGATCCGCGCGTCTGCATGGGTTGGCAAGAGCAAAATCAAAATAAACGGTGATCCCGTTCCTTCGTTAAATTGGTATCGGAAGGAACTTCAGTCAGGGGATAACAGATTGACAATCAACGTGCTCGCGCCGGATGGTGAGACGACGCGAGCCTACTCGGTGACCGTGCACCGTGAGGATATCCGACCGGTTGCAGATGCGTTCCTGAAGCTAACATACGTGGACGCTGCAACGGGCGCGACTATGCCGTATCGGCTGTATGTTCCACCAAACTATGATCCGCACAAGCGATATCCGTTGGTGATGTTCCTGCATGGCGGAGGGGAAGGTGGCTCGGACAACGAGAAGCAACTCCTCGGTACTCAAGGCGCGACGGTGTGGGCGAAGCCGGAGGAGCAAGCCAGACGTCCCGCATTTGTGTTGGCGCCGCAGGCTCATAGTTACCTCAATCAGGACCCCAAGTCACCCATTGGAGGATTCGGCATTACGCGCAACCGCGACGGTGAACGCTTCATGGAGGACGCGCTAAAGCCTTCAACCGATGTGAAGCTCGCCCTTGCCGTGCTTGAGAAGGTCATGAAGGAATACGGCGTGGAGCGCAACCGCGTCTACGTGACGGGACTGTCTCAAGGCGGATTCGGTACCTGGAACATTGGTTTGCTTCGGCCCGACCTTTTCGCGGCCATGATCCCCATTGCCGGCGGCGGGGATCCCACGCAGATGGAAAAACTGAAGTCAATGCCAATTTGGGCGTTCCATGCCGAAGAGGACCAGGTTATCCCAGTGAGTTACTCGCGGCAGTCGGTCGAGGCGCTCAGAAAGGCGGGCGGAAGTCCGCGCTACACAGAGTTGCCGGCAGGCACCTTCTTGGATCCGAACGAGCATTGGTCTTGGGTGTATGCATATCAGACCGAATCGGTACGGGAGTGGCTGTTCAATCAGCGAAAAGACGACTAATCACTATCCGCGCAGTCCGGGCCGCCGAACGGAGCGCGAGCGGGTCTCCAACCAGACCAACTCAACATTGCGCCGTTCGCGAAATTTCGTTTAGTAAGCGTAGATTTTTTCTGAGCCGCATGGCCGACGATGGCGGTGAGAACAATCGTTGAGTAGAACTCAACGTCGCCTGGAATCGCATTCAAAGCGTTTGCCGCTAGGATGGTAGTTATTGGGTAGCCGAGGTCCCTGGCTGCTGAACACAGGAGAGGTCCGAGAATGGCTGAAGAGCGTCCACTTGCCCTTGTGACGGGAGCGTCGAGCGGAATCGGCTACGAGCTCGCGCGACTGTTCGCAGCCGATGGATACGACGTGGTCCTTACCGCGACCGGTGAGAACGATGGGCTAGTACGAACAGCAGAGGCTGTCGAAGCGACTGGAGTCCGATCTATTGTAGTTTCTGCCGACTTAACAGCTTCCGGCGGGGTCGAGGGTCTGGTTAATACCATCGCGGCGTTGGACCGCCCGTTGGCTGCCGCCGCGTTAAACGCTGGCGTCGGCCTCGGAGGCTACTTCTTGGGAGGCACACAATTCTCCGACGAGTTGAAGCTGATCCAACTAAATGCGATCTCGCAGGTGCACCTGACCAAGTTGCTCCTTCCTGGCATGGTTGCGGCAGGAAAAGGGAAGCTCCTTTATACCGCCTCCATCTCTGGAACGATGCCAACGCCATATGAGGCTGTATACGGGGCGACGAAAGCCTTTCTCATATCGTTTGTGGAAGCGGTCAAGGCCGAAATTAAGGATAGTGGGGTGACAATACGGAAAGTACGATTACCCCATCTAATGGGCAGTGGCCTGTCCTGCACCAATACCCGTCTCGGAGCGCAGTTCCTGTGCCTCGTAGCCCGCCTTGTCCAAACGGGCCCGCGCCGACTTGTCGGTCACCGAGAACAGCCAGATACCGAAGAAGCCGACCGTCATCGAGAACAGCGCCGGCGACGTATATGGGAATGGCGCAGTCTTGAAGTGGAACACGTTCACCCAGACGGCCTGCGACAGCACCGTCAGCACCACGGCCGACAGCAGCCCCAGGAAGCCACCCACCATCGCGCCACGCGTGGTGCAGCCCTTCCACAGCACCGACAGGAACAGCACTGGGAAGTTGGCCGACGCCGCCACGGCAAACGCCAGCGACACCATGAACGCGATGTTCTGCTTCTCAAACACGATACCCAGCACCACCGCGACGAAGCCCAGCACGATCGTCGTCAGCTTCGACACGCGCAGTTCCTCGGCGCTCGTTGCCTTGCCGTGCTTGAAGACCGTCTGGTACAGGTCGTGCGAGACCGCCGAAGCACCGGCCAGCGTTAGGCCGGCAACCACCGCCAGGATGGTCGCAAAGGCCACCGCCGAGATGAAGCCTAGGAACACGTTGCCGCCGACCGCGCTGGCCAGATGCACCGCTGCCATGTTCACGCCGCCCAGCAGCTTGCCGCTGCCGTCCTGGAAGCTGGCATTGGTGCCCACCAGCACGATCGCGCCAAAGCCGATGATGAAGGTCAGGATGTAGAAATAGCCGATCCACGTGGTGGCCCAGAACACCGACTTGCGTGCTTCCTTAGCATTGGGCACGGTAAAGAAGCGCATCAGGATGTGCGGCAGGCCGGCCGTGCCGAACATCAGCGCGATGCCGAACGAGATGGCCGAGATCGGGTCCTTGATGAAGTTGCCCGGACTCATGATCGAGTCCTTCTTGGCATGCACTTCCACCGCCTTGGCGAACAACGCCTCGGGGCTGAAGTGATACTGCGCCATCACCATGAAGGCCATGAACGTCGCGCCGCCCAGCAGCAGGCAGGCCTTGATGATCTGCACCCACGTGGTGGCGGTCATGCCGCCGAACAGCACGTAGATCATCATCAGGGCACCCACGATAACCACGGCCACCCAGTATTCGAGCCCGAACAGCAGCTTGATCAGTTGCCCGGCGCCGACCATCTGGGCAATCAGATAGAACGCCACCACCACCAGCGTGCCCGAAGCCGCAAAGGCACGGATCGGTGCTTGCTTGAAGCGGTACGCGGCTACGTCCGCAAACGTGAACCGCCCCAGATTGCGCAGGCGCTCCGCCAGTAGGAAGGTGATGATCGGCCAGCCGACCAGGAACCCGATCGAATAGATCAGGCCGTCGTAGCCGCTGGTGTACACCGCCGCCGAGATGCCCAGGAACGACGCCGCGGACATGAAGTCGCCGGCAATCGCCAGGCCGTTCTGGAAACCGGTGATGCCGCCGCCCGTGTAGAACGTGGCCGCGGACTTGGTCTTCTTGGCCGCCCATCTGGTGATGAACAGCGTGCCGATCACGAACACCACGAACATGCCGATAGCCGTCCAGTTGGTCGGCTGTTTCACCGCTTGGCCCAGGTCTCCGCCCGCCGCGAAAGCGCCGGTGGACAGCCACAGCGCAGCGCAAGTCGTGGATGCCCCCAATACTTGACCTCTCTTCATGCGAGCTCCTGCAAGATGCGGTCGGTCAGGTCGTCGTAGACGCGATTGGCATGGCGCACATAGAGCCCCGTGATCACCACGGTGAAGACGATGACAAACAGCCCGATTGGCATGCCCCAGGTCATCACGCCCTGGCCCACGCGCGTCGCGAGCAGTTCCTTATCGAACGCGATCAGCAGCACGTAGCCGTAGTACACCACTAGCACTACGGCTGTCAGAAGCCAGCCAAGCCGGCTGCGGCGGTCAACAAGCTCGTGATACTGGACGCTGCTTTTTAACCTATAAATCACATCTTCCTGCATTTGTGTCTCCGTCCTAGAATCTGTTAAGTTCAGGTGCTTGTTAACGTATAGCGACGCGCTTAGCCGGCGCGTGCTCCAAGGAACTTGGCCCCGTTCGCCTCTGCGGCGCACGGCATGCCGCCGTCGTACAGGGTTGCGGCCCTTGCCGCCATGAGCAGGGCAGACTAGACTTAGCCAACATTCGGCTAAAGGATGCTGAATCGCCTGGTTCTGGCCGATGGGGCGATTGAATACCACGCGATCCCGTGCATACTGCGAAGCTCGCTGCAGCGCGTCCTCACCAATGCCAATGGCCTCCACAGCGACGAGGATGCGCTCAGGATTGAGGCCATCCAATAGGTATTTGAACCCTTTACCCTCCTCGCCGATGCGGTGCGATTCAGGAACGAAGAGGTCGTCAATGAATACGGCGTTCGAGTCGACGGCTGCGCGTCCATGCTTGGGGATTCTGCGAACTTCGACTTTGGTACGGTCCAGGTCCGTGTAAAAGAGGGTGATGCCATCCGTGGATTTCGCACATTCGGCCTTTGGGGTCGTGCGCGTTAGCAGCAGGATCTTGTTTGCCACTTGGCCAGTGGTTGATGCTCGCACTAAATTTTTAAGCAAGTCGGCGATCTCGCGCCGGCCGCAGGTCCTATGAAATTACTCAAAACGCATCGCGCGTCGCCATTGGCGGCGCTGATTCCGCTCGTCTGCAGTGGCATGAGCTACGCCGCAGAAGACGAGCAGGTCGCTGTCTTACCCACCGTGAGCGTGGTGGCGGACAACCAAGTCGACATGCAAGGAAGGCGCGCGATAGTCACGACAGACAGTACCGCGCTGCCTGCAGCGGTGTCGACCATTTCCCAGGAAGAGCTCGGCACGATAAACATCGGCCGCGACATCTCGAATATGTTCCGTCGGGTTCCTGGCGTCGTAGCCAACAATATTGACCAAGGGGACACCGGCAACGGCTTCCGTATGCGCGGCTTTGCAACTCAGGGTACTCACGGCGCGGATACGGCCGTGTACGTCGACGGCGTACCGCAGAACGTACCTTCGAGCCAGGCCGGAGCAGGCCACGGTCCGGCCTTTCTCGAATGGATGACGCCCGATATGATTGGTCAGATTGACGTCATCAAGGGTCCAGTCTCCGCACTCTACGGCGACCAGAATCGGGCGGGTGCAGTGCCAATTTCGACCGTCAGCGGGGCGGTGCCTTCGAGCATTGGCGTGGGCCTCGATCGATACGACGGCAAACGGGTGTCGCTCGTGTTGTCGGGGAGCTATGCATACTACGCGGAAGCGGCCCCAATCCAGTCGGTTTTTGTCGGCGACGTTTACCGAACGCACAGCTATCGATATGACGCAAGTACGGATCGCGACAACTTCATGTGGAAACTCTCGACGAAAGTTGGCGATGGCATCTACAGCTTGAGACTGAACCACTATCGGTCCGAGTATCGGTCGGCAGGGCTACCTGCTGCTCGGTGATCTCGAATCCGGAAAGGTGGACCCGCGCTCCACCCAGTATGGCCTTACAGGATTCGGCAGTGGGAAGCGTTCGATGTTTGCACTGAATCGTACGCCCGCCTCTGGAGAGGAGGGTTGGTACGCCACACTGTACGGAGAGGTGTTCGACCGACAGCGCGCAATTGCCACCAGCAGCATTCAGCACACGGTGGGCACCGACGACCGCAATTTCTTCGGTGGACGGATCGCCAACAACTTTACCTTCGGCGACCGCGCGGCCCTAATGGTTGGGGCAGAACTGCGGCGCGATAACGGTGACGCGCAACGACAAGTCTGGGTAAACGGTGTCCCAACTTCCAACTACATCAACGCGCAACGGTTGAACCTGCTGACGTATGGTCTGTTTGTCCAGGGACAGTTCAAGCCCGTGGAAACTGTCAAGCTGACTGGCGGTCTGCGCCGAGACTGGTTTGACTACGATATTGGCAACCTGAAATTGCCGGCTGCCAGCACGCACTATTTCGCCGGCGTCACTACGCCGAAGGTTGGCGCAGTTTGGTCCGTGCTACCGCGGCTGGACCTGTTTGCCAACGTCGCTCAGGGCTTCCGGTCGCCTGCCGCTGAGCAAATTAGTAGCAGCGGCTCAACCGGCCCGCTCGGCGCACCGGGAGGCACGATCTACGATGTGTCACCTTCCAAGGTCAAATCCTATGACGTTGGCTTTACGGCCACGCCCGCAGAGAATCTAACCATTGCGCTCAGGTAGCGAGCCGGCTACGGCCTACGCCGCGGGCTCGGCCAAGTTGACGGCCTGTACGGACGAACCAACCGGAACCCGGCCGGCGGGCTACCACCTCGCCAGCTTCTCCAGAATCGATGCACGAATATTGTCGATGTGCTCGGCGGTCTGGCGTGCGGCCTCTTCGCTGTCGCCACGCTCCAGTGCATCGATCATCGCCAGGTGTTCGTGGCAAACGGGCGCGAGTCGCCGGTCCAGGCGCTTGAGCGAAAACATGCGTGTCTTTCGGCGGACCTCGCCGATGATCCCGGCCAGCATCTCGTTATCGCAGTAGTTGCAGATCACGCCGTGGAGGTCCGCGTCCAGCACCTGATGCTCAGGGTTACCCGGTTCGTTGCATGCGAGCAGTTCCTGCACGCGTGCACGGAGCCGTTCCAGTACGGCGCGCGGCACCTGTCCGGCGGCGCGGGCGGCCGCATCGGGTTCCAATAGCCGGCGTACGTGCAGGGCTTCGAGGATTTCCTGCACGGTGACCTGTCGCACGAACAGGCGGCCGTTTGCGCCGCGCTCCAGCAACCGCTCGCCTTCAAGACGGTGCAGGGCTTCACGCAATGGCGTGCGCGAGAATCCCAGTTGTGTGGCGAGGGCGCGCTCCTGAATGGGGTCGCCCGGATGCAACCCACCCGATACCAGCAAGTCGAGCACCGCCTCATAGGCCTGGTTCCCAAGCGCACGCTCCTTGGGAAGCTCGTCCGGCAACGGCCCGGTGTCCGGCTCGGTCTCCATCACGGACGCTGAATAGGCAAAGGCAGATTTTCTTGTCATGGCGCGAAGTATGGCACGCGGCTTGCTTGAATGCCAGTGGTATACCAATGGCATTCGATAGGAATGCCGGTTCAGACACTACGCGATTTTCATGCCGACATCCTCTGCCGTTCCCCGACTTTCCCAGCGCCTGGCCATGGCGCGTCCATCCGCCACGGGTGCCATGTCCGAAGCCGCCAGGCGGCTTGCCGACGCGGGCAAGCCGGTCATCAGTTTGTCCGAGGGCGAACTGGATTTCGACACGCCCGCGCATATCCAGCTGGCTGCCATCCAGGCGATGACGGCGGGCGCCACGCGGTACACGAGCGTTGCCGGCACGCCCCAACTTAAGGCAGCCATTGCACGAAAACTGGTACGCGACAGTGGCTTGCACTACGACGATGCAGAAATCATCGCCGGGACGGGCGCCAAGCAGATGCTGTTCAATGCGCTGCTGGCCACGTTGGAAGCGGGTGACGAAGTCATCGTCACGGCGCCTTACTGGGTGTCGTACAGCGACATGGTGCACATCGCAGGCGGCACGCCGGTGCTGGTGACATCGACACCTGCCGATGACTTCAAGCTCACGCCGGCAGCGTTGCGCGCGGCGCTGACGCCACGCACGCGCTGGCTCATGCTCAATTCGCCGTGCAATCCATCGGGCGCCCTGTATTCGGCCGACGAACTGCGTGCGCTGGCGGACGCGTTGCACGCCTATCCCGATGTACTGGTGCTTTCGGACGAGATCTATGAAGAGATCGTCTTCGATGGCGAGTTTGTGTCGTTCGCGCAGGCAGCGCCCGCAATGCGGGAGCGCACGCTGACCGTGAACGGCGTATCGAAGGCCTATGCGATGACCGGCTGGCGCCTGGGGTATGCGGCGGGGCCGGCCTGGCTCATCAAGGCGATGGCGTTGCTGCAATCCCAGAGCACCAGCAATCCCAGTGCCATCAGCCAGGCGGGTGCTGTCGCCGCGCTCGATGGACCGCAGGATTTCCTGGATGCGTGGCGCGCCCGACTGCGCGTGCGGCGGGACACGGCGCTGTCGATCCTGGCCGACGCCGCACCGGTGCTGACCATGCGTCGGCCGCCCGCCGCCTTCTATCTCTATGCAGATTGCAGCGCGGCCATCGGCATGCGTACGCCGGACGGCAGCCGCATCGACACCGATACCGATTTCGCGATGTACCTGTTGCATGCCGCGAACGTGGCAGTGGTGCCGGGTTCCGCATTCGGGCTCGCGCCTTATGTGCGTCTGGCCTATGCGCTGGCCGATGACCGCCTGCGTACGGCGTGCGAGCGCATCGTGATGGCTTGCGCGGCGCTGGAGCGCGCGTGATGGCTATCGCGCAACCGGAGCCGGACGTGCTCGCACTGACCGATTGGCGCATCGAGCCCGTGGGCGATCGCTGCCTGCAGATTCGGCTTGGCGATCGCGTCAGCGTATCGGTCAGCCAGACCGTGCACGCCGTGACCGAGTGGCTACTGCGGCAGGGTTGGCACGAGGTGCTCGACGTGGTGCCGGCGTTCACGACGGTGGCCGTGCATTTTCGTCCGGAACGGTTTGCGCGCGACAAGGGGCCAGCCTTTGCGCAACTTTCCGCGCGCATTCGCGATGTACTGGTGGAAGGCGTGCCTGCCGTGGTGCATGCCGGGCGCGAAGTCGAGATTCCCGCGTGCTACGGCGGCGAATATGGTCCCGATCTCGATGACGTGGCGCGTGCCTGCGATATCGAGCCCGCCGAAGTGATTCGCCTGCACGCGGCCACGCCGCTGGTGCTCTACACCTTCTTCTTCTCGCCGGGCAATCCGTTTGCCGGGCCATTGCACCCGCGCCTGAACGTGCCGCGCCGCACCACGCCGCGCACGCTGGTGCCGGCGGGTTCGGTGGCCATTGCCAATGGCATCTCGTCGATCTATCAGAACGCATCGCCGGGTGGCTGGAACGTGATCGCGCGCACCCCGTGGAACCTCTTCCACGTCGATCGCCAGCCGCCCACCCGCCTGCAACTGGGCGACCGGCTGCGATTCGTGCCGATCTCCCCGGCCGAGTTCGACGCCATGCTGGAGCCGCGGCCATGAACGTGATGCGAGTGGATCGGCCCGGCATGCTGTCCGTGCTGCAGGACAGTGGCCGTTACGGCTTTCAGCGTTTTGGCGTGCCGGTCAATGGCGCGATGGACGAATGGTCGTGCAGGCTGGCCAATGCGCTGGTAGGCAATGCCGACGACGCGGCCGCACTGGAGATCAACGTTGCGGGCCCGGCGATTCGCTTCGCACAGGACACGTTGATCAGCGTGACCGGCGCGGATATTGCCGTGACGGTGGCCGGCATGCCATTGCCAATGCATTGCGCGGTGATGGTGCGCCACGACGTGCCGGTTGTCTTTGCTCATTGCCGCCGTGGCGCCAGGGCTTATCTCGCTGTGCGTGGTGGATTTGCGCCGGAGACGGCGCTGGGAAGCCGAAGCACGAATCTGCGCGCCCGGTTCGGCGGCATGGAAGGGCGCGCGCTGCGTGCCGGAGACCGTGTCGCAGTGGCCTCGCTGCACCGAGAGATGTTGCCGCTGGCCCGAATGATGGTGCAGAGCGCCATGCCGTTCGTGGCCGCTGCACGTCCCGATGGTGCCGTGGCGCCCCCAACGTGCGATGCGCTGCGCTTCCTGCCAGGCCCGCAATGGGAGCGCTTCACGCCCGCGGCCCGCAGTACATTCGAGCAACAGGGATTCTCGGTGTCCAGCCAGTCGGATCGCATGGGCTTTCGGCTGGAGGGTCCTTCGCTGGCGCTGAGCGCGCCGTTGGAGATAGTGTCCGAAGCCGTGACGTTCGGCACTGTGCAGGTGCCACCCGGCGGCTCGCCCATCGTGCTGATGGCCGACCGTCAGAGCGTGGGAGGCTATCCCAAGATTGCCTACATCATCAGCGCGGACCTGCCGTCGCTGGCCCAGGTCATGCCCGGCGCCGAACTGCGATTCCGTGCCGTGACGGCCGAGACCGCGCAGCGTGAACTGCTTGCCATGGAAGATCGCCATGCCGCCGTTGCCGTCGAGTCGGCGCGTCTGCTCGGTCTTCCCCACCGATAACCCGCCAATACGAGGAACCTTGCGATGCCGACTCTCGATATCAACTGTGACATGGGCGAAAGCTTTGGCGCCTGGCGCATGGGTGACGACGAAGCCATCCTGCGTCACGTGACCTCCGCGAACATTGCATGCGGCTTCCATGCCGGAGACCCCGATGTGATGCTCGCCACCGTTCGCGTAGCCGCCCGCGCCGGCGTAGCCGTCGGCGCCCATCCGGGCCTGCCCGACCTGCAGGGCTTCGGCCGCCGCGTGATGGCAATGAACGCTGCCGAAATCTATGCGCTGACGGTGTACCAGGTTGGCGCCATGCTCGGTGTGACGCGCGCCGTGGGTGTGCCGCTGCACCACGTCAAGACACACGGCGCGCTCTACAACATGACGGCGCGCGACGCGACACTTGCCACGGCGGTCGCCGATGCCGTGCGTGCCGTGACCCCCGATGCGCTGATCTATGTGGCCAATGCCAATATGGCCGCCGCTGCGCGTGCCGCAGGACTGCGCGTGGCGAACGAGGTCTACGCCGACCGCTCGTACCAGGACGACGCCACCCTGACGCCGCGCACGATGCCGCACGCGATGATCGAGGACGTCGGCGCGTCCATCGCCCAGGTGCGCCGCATGGTGCTCGACGGCAGCGTGCGCGCCTTGTCCGGCAAGTCGGTGCCCATCGTGGCCGACACGCTATGCATCCATGGCGATCAGCCCGGCGCTGTCCTGTTTGCCGAACGTATCCGCAGTGCACTGTCCGCCGATGGCGTTGCCGTGCAGCCGCTCTGATTCCAGCCCGAGTTCCGTCCCTTCCTCTCCCCGTCGATAAACAGGTAAATCCATGTCCACGAAGCTGCCCCTGCCCACTTCCCGCCTGCTCAAGATCGCCGCATGCGCAATGGTCCTGACCGTTGGCCTGGCCACCGGCGTCCATGCCCAGACGCGTGGTGGCACGCTGCGCGCCATCGCGCAACCCGAACCGCCTACTCTCATGCTGGGCCTGAACCAGCAGACCCCCACGCAGTACGTGGCCGGCAAGATCTACGAGAGCCTGCTGACGTGGTCCCCCGACATGAAGCCGCAACCGGGCCTGGCCAGGTCGTGGACGATTTCGCCGGACGGCAAGACCTATACGTTCGAACTGCAGCAGGGCGTGAAGTGGCATGACGGCAAGCCCTTTTCGTCGGATGACGTCGTGTTCTCGGTCGACAAATTCCTGCGCACGGTGCATCCGCGCGCCCGCGTGGTGATCGACCAGTTCGTGCAGTCGGTCAAGGCACAGGGACCGAACAAGGTGGTCATCACGCTCAAGGAGCCGTTCGCGCCGTTCCTGAAATCGTTCGTCAGCGACAACATGCCGATGGTGCCCAAGCACATCTATGACGGCACCGACTATGCGAAGAACCCGGCCAATCAGACGCCGGTAGGTACGGGCCCGTTCATGTTCAAGGAATGGAAGAAGGGCGCCTATATCGTCCTGACCCGCAACCCGAACTACTGGCAGAAAGGCAAACCGTACCTGGACGAGATTGTCTTCAACGTGATCCCGGATGCAGCGTCGCGTGCCGTGGCGTTCGAGCGCGGCGACGTGCAGGTGGTGAGCGCAGGCGACGTGGACAACGTGGAAATCAAACGGCTGCGCGCACTGCCCAACGTGGAGTACACCACCAAGGGCTGGGAGATGTTCTCCAAGCTGGCATACATCCAGATGAACCAGCGCAAGGCACCGTTCAACAACGTGAAGGTGCGCCAGGCCATCATGGAGGCGATCAACCGCAAGTTCGTGGTGAACAGCATCTTCTTCGGTCTGGGCAAGGTGGCGACTGGACCGATCTCGTCCACCACGCCGTTCTACGACGCCAACGTGCCGGCCTATGGTTTCGACATCAAGAAGGCACGCGCGCTGATCAAGGAGTCTGGCGTAGACCCGTCGAAGACCACCATCCGCATCCTCTCGTATCCGTATGGCGCCACGTGGGACCGCCTTGGCGAATACACGCGCCAGTGCCTGGAGCAGCTTGGCTTCAAGGTGGAGATCGAATCGGCCGACGCAGGCACATGGGCCAAGCGCGTATCGGATTTCGACTTCGACCTGACGTTCAGCTTCACGTCGCAGTATGGCGACCCGGCGCTGGGCGTGTCGCGGCTCTATCTCGCGCGCAACCAGGTGAAAGGGTCGGCGTTCGTGAATAACCAGGGCTATGTGAACCCGGGTATGGATGCACTGTGGGACAAGGCCGCAGCGGCGACGTCGGACACCGAGCGCCAGCAGATCTACTCGAACATCCAGAAAACGCTGGTCCAGGAAGTGGCCAACGGCTACCTGTTCGAGATGGAGCTTCCCACGCTCTATAGCGCCAAGGTGCATAACCTGGTGCAGACGGCCATCGGCCTGAACGACACGTTCGCCGACGTCTATCTCAGCAAGTAAGCCCGCTGTGGATCGGCGCACCGTCTGCGGAGGGTGCGCCGGATGTTCCGTATCAAGAAGGTCAAGAAGGTCAAGAAGGATCCGGTCACATGGAAAAGACACTCTCCATCCTGATCGCCAGGCTCGGCAAGGCGTTGTTCGTCGTGCTCGGCGTGGTCATCATCAATTTCATGCTCGTACGCATGGCACCCGGCGATCCGGCCGCGGTGCTGGCCGGCGAATCCGGTTCGTCCGACCCGGCCTATGTGGAAGAACTGCGCAAGGAATTCGGACTCGATCAACCGATTCCCGTACAGCTGGGTCGCTACCTGTGGGGCGTGGCGCATCTCGATCTCGGGTACTCGTACCGGGAGCGCCTGCCGGTGCTCGACCTGATCCTCGATCGTCTGCCCGCCACGCTGTTGCTGATGTCCTGTGCATTCGTGTTCGCGATTTCGTTCGGCGTGTTGTTTGGCGTGATCGCATCGCGTGCCCGGTATGCGGGGCGACGGACATGGCTCGATAGCGTGTTGATGACAGGATCGCTGCTGATCTATGCCACACCGCAGTTCTGGCTCGCGCTGCTCGCCATCCTGTTCTTCTCGCTGCATCTGGGCTGGCTGCCGCCGTATGGCATGGAGCAGGTAGGCGGCAACCTGACGGGCTGGGCGCGCATCAGTGACATCGCCCACCATCTGGTGCTGCCGACGGTCTCGCTTGGCTGCTTCTTCATGGCCGTGTACGCCCGGCTGACCCGTGCATCGATGCTGGAAGTCCTGGGCATGGATTTCATCAAGACGGCGCGCGCCAAGGGTGTGCCGCTGGGCGAGACCATCCGTCGCCACGCCTTGCGCAATGCACTGCTGCCGGTGGTGACATTCGCCGGCATCCAGCTTGGCCAGATGGCAGGCGGTGCGGTGCTCACCGAAACCGTGTTCGGCTGGCCCGGCATCGGCCGCCTGATGTTCGATGCCCTGATCCAGCGCGACTATCAGTTGCTGCTGGGCGTGTTCCTGGTCACCTCGACCATGGTTGTCGTGTTCAACCTGCTGACCGATCTGGTGTATCGCCTGATCGATCCCCGCATCGGGCGAACCTGAGGAGCTCAAGATGTCTTTCCTGAAACGCTTTGGCGCCAATCGTGGCGCAGCGGTAGGCTTGGTGCTGCTGCTCGTCGTGATCCTGACGGCGGCGCTGGCCTCCACGTTCTATGAAGACCCGCCATGGGTGATGGTGGCGGACCCGCTGCTCGCGCCGTTCCATGACGGTGCCTATCCGCTGGGCACCGATATGCTCGGTCGCGATATCGCTGCGGGCATTGCCTACGGCGCACGCGTCTCGCTGATGATCGGCGTGATCTCGACGCTTGTGGCCGTGCTGATCGGCATCGTGGTCGGCGCGCTGGCCGGTTACTACGGCGGGCGCATCGATGACGCGCTGATGCGTGGCACGGAGTTCTTCCAGACCATCCCGCAACTGGCGATGGCACTGGTGCTCGTGGCGATCTTCAAGCCCTCGCTCTATTCGATTGTTGGAGCCATTGCCATCGTGTCGTGGCCGCCCGTGGCGCGATTGGTTCGCTCCGAATTCATGACACTGAAGGAGCGTGAGTTCGTGCAGGCGGCCGTGGTCATCGGCCAGTCGCCCGCGCGCATCATCTTCACGCAGATCCTGCCCAATGCCGCATCGCCAGTGATCGTCACCGCCTCGCTGATGACCGCCACCGCCATTCTCACGGAATCGGCGTTGTCGTTCCTGGGATTGGGTGACCGCAACCTGATGAGTTGGGGCTTCATGATCGGCGCGGCCCGCACGATGCTGCGTGAGGCGCCGTGGATGAGCCTGTGGCCCGGTGTGGCCATCATGCTGACAGTGCTCGCGATCAACCTGATTGGCGAGGGGCTCAATGACGCGCTCAATCCGCAACTGCGCAAACGAGGGAGCTGACCGATGAAGGAACCCCGCAATCACGCATCCGGCGCACCGCTGCTATCGATCCGCAACCTCAGCATCGCGCTGCCCAAAGGCGGTGACCGGCCCTTTGCCGTACGCGACATCGGCTTCGACATCGGCGCCGGCGAACTCGTCTGCATTGTCGGAGAGTCGGGCTCCGGCAAGTCGATGAGCGCCAACGCCATCATGGGTCTGCTGCCCACGTACCTGAAACCTGAGTCCGGCCAGATACTGTTCAAAGGGCGCGACCTGCTGACGCAGGACGAGACCACGCTGCGCGGCATGCGCGGCAAGGACATGGCGATGATCTTCCAGGAACCGCTCTCTGCGCTCAATCCACTGCATCGCGTGGGCGACCAGATTGCCGAAGTGATGCGCGTGCATGGCGCACTCGATCCGGAATCGCGTCGCGCACGGGTGCTCGAACTGCTCGAATTCGTGGGCCTGCCCGATCCGCCGACGCTCTGCCAGGCGTATCCGTTCGCGCTCTCTGGTGGTCAGCGCCAACGCGTGATGATCGCCATGGCGCTCGCGCTGGAACCGGCATTCCTGATTGCCGACGAGCCGACCACGGCGCTGGACGTGACCACGCAGGCGCAGATCCTGACGCTGATTGCACGTATCCAGAAAGAAAAGGGCATGGGCGTGATGTTCGTCACGCATGACTTTGGCGTGGTCGCAGAGATTGCCGATCGCGTCATCGTGATGGAGAAGGGCTGCATCGTCGAACAGGGACCGGCGGAGCAGGTGCTCAATCGCCCCGTGCATCCCTATACGCAGCGGCTGATCGGCAGCGTGCCCTCGCACCGTCCACGCAATGCCGCTGCCGTGGAGCCGTCGGCCGGCTATCCGGTGCTGCGCGTCGAAGGGCTTCGCAAGACCTACACCACACCGGGCGGGCTGTTCCAGCGCAAGCGCGTGGTAGAGGCGGTCAAGGGCGTCAGCTTCGAGATCCGCGCGGGCGAGACGCTCGGTATCGTCGGCGAATCGGGCTCCGGCAAGTCCACCATCGGCAAGTGCCTGCTGAAGCTGACCAGCAACGACGGCGGCGTGATGGCGTTCGAAGGACGCGATATCGCACCGCTTGCGGAACATACGTTCCGCCCGCTGCGTCGCCATATCCAGATGATCTTCCAGGACCCGTTCGCGTCGCTGAACCCGAGGCACACGGTGGGACGGATTCTATGCGATGGCCCCATGGCCAACGGCGTGCCGCGTGCGCAGGCCGAAGCGCGTGCGCGGGAGCTGCTCAAGCTGGTGGAGCTGGAAGCCAGCGCTTTCGACCGCTATCCAAGCCAGTTCTCGGGCGGACAGCGCCAACGGATCGGCATTGCACGCGCGCTGGCCATGGAGCCGCGCCTGATCGTGGCAGACGAGTCGGTGTCGGCGCTGGACGTATCGGTGCAGGCCCAGGTGCTCAAGCTGCTGGCCGATGTACAGAAACGCCTCGGCATTGCGCTCATCTTCATCACGCACGATCTGCGCGTGGCCGCGCAGATATGCGACAAGGTGCTGGTCATGCATCGCGGCAGTGTGGTGGAACAGGGCACACCCGCCGAGATTTTCGAGGCCCCGCAAGATGCCTATACGCGCCGCCTGATCGATGCAATGCCCGGGAAGGCGTGGGATCCGCAGGCCGTACAGGTTGCCGATGAGCGGGTGTCTGAAACCGTGGAGGCCGCATGACCCTGTTTGTGCAACCCGCTACCGATCTCGATCCCGATCTCGAACTGGCCGCATCCTTGTTCGCGCAACTGGCCAGCCAGAGCCACGATGGCGTGGGCATCACGCGCGACAGCTATGGCGATGGCGAGAATGCCGCGCATGCATGGTTCGCCGCCGTGGCAGAACGTCACGGACTGGAAGTGCGACGCGACGCTGCCAGCAATCTCTACCTGACGCTGCCGGGCCGCGACCGGGCGGCGCCGGCCGTCATGACGGGATCGCACCTCGATTCCGTACCCCGTGGCGGCAACTTCGATGGCGCCGCCGGCGTGGTAGCTGGACTTGCCCTCCTGGCAGGATGGCGCCGCGCAGGCGTGACGCCGGCGCGGGATGTCACCGTCATGGGCATCCGCGCGGAAGAGAGCGCGTGGTTTCCCGTGTCATACGCCGGCAGCAAGGCTGCATTCGGCATGCTCGACGCCGATGCACTGGCACTGCGTCGCGCCGACACGGGGCGGACGCTGGCCGATCACATGCGCGCCGCAGGTGGTGACCCCGATGCGGTGGCGCAAGGCGTGTCCGCGCTCGACGCCGCCCGTATCGACTGCTTTGTCGAGCTCCACATCGAACAGGGGCCAGTGCTCGAAGAAAGCGGCGACGTGCTGGGCGTAGTGACCGGTATCTGCGGCAGCCAGCGCTACCGGCACGCCACGATTCGCGGCCAGTACGCGCATTCCGGCGCCACACCGCGCAGCCATCGGCAAGATGCCGTGGTGGCGGCGGCGGCGCTGGTCACGGCGTTGCAGCGGGCGTGGGTCGCACTGGAAGCCGCCGGCCACGAACTGACCGTGACCGTTGGGCAATGCTCGACCGATGCGGCGCAGGCGGATTTCAGCAAGGTGTCCGGGCGTGTCGATTTCAGCATCGACATGCGGTCGCGCAATCGGGACACGCTCGATGCGATGGACGCGGCAGTGCAATCCATTTGCGCGGACATCATCCAGTCCTCTCGCGTCAGCATCGATCTGGGCCCGGTCACGTCGAGCGCATCGGCCGCGATGGACCCGGCACTGCAAGCCATGCTGACCGCAGCGGCTGGCGAAGCCGGGGTGCCTGCACGGGCCATGCCGAGTGGCGCCGGCCACGATGCGGCGCTGTTCGCCTCGCGAGGCATACCCGCCGCCATGCTGTTCGTCCGCAATGCACACGGCAGCCACAACCCGGACGAGTCGATGCGGCTCGACGATTTCGCGCAGGCCACACGCGTGCTGGCCCAAGTGCTCGGCACGCGCGCCGGCGTTTTTCCTCTCAACACGATATTGAATACATGCCAGTCTGTCTGATTACCCAGCCGATCCATCCCGTCGGCGCGGAACGCCTGCGTGCCGCCGGCATTGAAGTGCGTCATGGCACCGCCACGAACGCGGCGGAGCAGATTGCCGAGGTGCGCGATGTGGACGCCGTGATTGTGCGCGAGGGCCTGTCGGCCGCCGCCATCGACGCCGCGCCTCACCTGGCCGTCATCAGCAATCATGGCACTGGCACGGACAAAATCGCTGTCGCCCATGCGCATGCTTGCGGCATTCCCGTGGTGTCCACGCCCGGTGCCAACGTCCGGGCCGTGGCGGAACACACGATGATGCTGATGCTGGCCGTGGCGCGCGGTGTGGTGCTGGCCGATGCCGCTACGCGGCGGTCTGACTGGCAACACCGCTACACGGTGCCGATGCATTCGCTGTCCGACAAGACGCTGGGCATCATTGGATTTGGCCGCACGGGACAGATCGTCGCGCAGATGGCACGGGCAGGCTTCGGCATGCATGTGGTGGTCTGGTCGCCGCGCGTGGCGGAGCAGGACGTGGCGGCACTGGGTTGCCAGCGCGTCGAAACGTTGCAGGCGCTGCTGCAGATGTCCGATGTGGTGTCGCTGCATCGCCCGTTGCGGCCCGATACGCGCCACACCATCGATGCCGCCGCGCTGGCGGTGATGAAGCCCGGCGCGATCCTCGTCAATACGTCGCGGGGTGGCCTGATCGACGAACCGGCGCTGGTCGACGCCCTGCGCGCCGGCAAACTGTTTGGCGCGGGACTCGATGTTTTCGAGCGCGAGCCGTTGCCCGTGGCGTCGCCACTGGCGACGTTGCCCAATGTCGTGTTGAGTCCGCATCAGGCCGGTTCCACGCAGGAGGCCCTGGCCGATACCGCGAGCCAGTGCGCCGCGCAGATCATCGATGCCCTTGCAGGCAGGCAGCCCGAGAACATGCTCGATCCGTCCGTCTGGCAGCGCCGCCGGCACAGCGGCTCGACGCAGAATGTCATGGAGGTACAGGTATGAGCGCGCCCATCTGCAACGTGACACAGGGCACGCTGCCGCTGTTGATCTCGATTCCGCACGGTGGCGAACAACTGCCCGACTGGCTTGTGCCGCGCCTGACGCCCGCAGCCCGCGAACGTGCGGATACGGACTGGCATCTGCGACGACTCTATGCGTTCGCGGTGGAGCAGGGCGCGTCGGTCGTCGAAGCCAACTACTCGCGCTATGTCATCGATGTGAACCGGCCGGGAGACGGCAGCAGTCTTTATCCGGGACAGACGACGACCACGCTGTGCCCGGTGGATACGTTCCGTGGCGAACCGCTCTACCTCCCGGGCAATACGCCGTCTGCCGAGGAAGTGGAAGCGCGCAAGCGTGACTACTGGCAGCCCTATCATGACGCGCTTGCGGCCGAGATTGCCCGCCTGCGCGAGCGACATGCCAAGGTTCTGGTATGGGAGGCGCATTCGATAGCGGGCGTGCTGCCGCGGCTTTTCGATGGCAGGCTCCCCGACCTGAACATCGGCACCTATAGCGGCGCGAGTTGCGCGCCGGCCATGCGCGATGCGGTCATTGCGGCGGCAACGCAAGGGCCGTTCACGTGGGTGGCGGACGACCGGTTCAAGGGCGGACATATCACGCGCCACTACGGTCAGCCGGCATCGGGCGTTCATACCATCCAGCTGGAAATGGCCCAGTCGGTCTACATGGACGAACGTGCGCCGTTTCCCTATCTTCCGCAAGCCGCGGGGCGCGTACAGCCAGTGTTGCGCAGCATGCTGGATGGAGCGCTTGCGGCCATGGCCTCGCTGTAGCGGGCGGGGTGCGTGGCGTGGATCTTGCAATCCCCCGTGGATGTCGGGCCGTACGCCCGTCTCCACGGTATTCCGCATGACATCTTCCACCCTGCCTCGCAGGCAGCCCGTGACGCCGCTGAATCTGCGGCAGATCGAAGTGTTCCACGCCATCATGGTGGCCGGCTCGTTGAGCGAGGCAGGCCGCATGCTGTGCGTGTCGCAGCCCGCTATCAGCCGGGTGCTGTCCACCATCGAGTCACGCCTGCACTTTGCGCTGTTCGACCGTGAGCGCGGTCGTCTGCATCCCACGCCGGAGGCGCACCGGTTGTTCGCCGAAGTGCGGCCCATCCTCGATGGTGTCGGCCGTTTCAACGCCGTGGCGGCCAGTCTGGCCGAGCATGGCGACGGCAAGCTGTCGATCGTGTCGAGCCCGAGCTACAGCGAATGGCTGATGCCACGCGCCATTCAGCGCTTTCGCCATCGGCATCCCACCGTACGCGTGCACTACCGGCCCCTGCCATTCGACGCACTGTTGCCGTTTGTGGCGCAGGGGCAGGCCGATCTGTGCATCGCGTCGATGCCGCCGCCCGAAGGCTCGGAGTTGCGTGCGCGTGAAATCGGGCAAGGCAACATCATGTGCGCGGTGCCGCGCGGACATCCGCTGGCCGATGTCGATGAGGTGAGGGTCGACGACATCCGGGGTTCCACGCTCATCGGCTATGGCAGCGATACCCCGTTCGGCAGGTTGTCGGCGCAGTTCCTCACTTCGGAGCGCGGCATGCTGGCGCCCGATATCGAGATCCGCTCCACGCCCGAGGCGATGGCGCTGGTGCGCGAAGGCGTCGGCGTGGCGCTGATGGAATCGTTCGGGTACACGCCGGACGGTGCAGGCGACATTGTCCTGAAGCCGATTCGTCCGGCACTCAACCACAAGATCTATCTGATTCACGCGCGGCAGCAGGCGATGTCCACGCTCGCCAGGGGTTTCGTGGCCACGCTTGCCCATCTGCTGGCGCGCAATCCCGAATGAGTGTGGCGGCATGACGACGTGCACCTGCGCGACGGCATCAATGTTTGTCGCGCAACCATAACCGACGGTTATGGACGACGGCCGGGACGCGCGTGTGCAGTCTCGACAATCGCCTTGCAAATCAAGGGCATGTGGTGCCCGCCACCGAATCGGATCACGCGGAACGGCACGCCGGGCATGCGCTTTCGCCACGCGCGTTGCCTCCCTACACTGGGCCTGCCTTCAACGCCTGTTGCTTACACGCACATTCGATTCATGACCCGACTCATCACCGCAGCGGCTGCACAACTCGGCCCGATCCAGAAACACGAGGGCCGCGACGTCGCGGTTGGCCGCATGGTGCGGCTGCTTGAACGCGCGCACCAACGTGGCGCGCAGGTCGTGGTGTTCCCCGAACTGGCCCTGACCACGTTCTTTCCGCGCTGGTATCACGAAGATCTGGATGAAGCCGATGGCTGGTACGAAACGGAACTGCCATCGCCCGCCACGCAACCGCTGTTCGACGCCATCCGGCGCTACGGACTGACGGTGTACCTGGGCTATGCCGAGATCGCCTTCGAGCCTGACGAGACCGGCATCGTGCGCAAGCGCCGTTTCAATACATCGGTCGTGATCGCACCGTCGGGCGAGATCGTGCTCAAGTACCGCAAGGTTCATTTGCCCGGCCACGCCGAGTTCGCCACGCATCGCAAGGTGCAGCATCTGGAGAAGCGTTATTTCGAGATCGGCAACCTTGGCTTTCCGGTCAAGCGTGCGCCGGTGGGAGATGTCGATGTCAACGTAGGCATGATGATCTGCAACGATCGACGCTGGCCGGAATCGTGGCGGGTGCTGGGACTGCAACAGGTGGAACTGGTCATGCTGGGCTACAACACGCCAAGCATGAATCAGGAGAACCGTGGTTTCGAGGCGCATCACTTGCGCGTATTCCACTCCCAGCTGTCGATCCAGTCCGGCTGCTACCAGAACGCCACCTTTGCTGTGGCCGTAGCCAAAAGCGGCACCGAGGATGGTCACGAGATGCTCGGGCATTCGATCATCGTCAATCCGCAGGGTGAGATCATGGCGCAGGCCACGACGTGGGACGACGAACTGGTGGTGGCGGACTGCAATCTCGATCTCTGCGAGCTGGGCCGCTCGACGGTCTTCAATTTCGGCCTGCATCGCCGGATCGAGGCGTATGGCCGCATCACGGCGCAGACCGGCAGCGAAGCACCGCAGGTGTGGACACCGTCATCGGCATCGCTGTGAAGGAGGGCGCCATGCAATCCATCTTCGCGAAGACCCGATCCGCACTGCCCGCCGAAATCCACCACGAGATGCTGGGCCAGATGCGCGTGCCCGACTTTGCCGATGTGGAGCGCGCCGCGCGGGCACTGGCCGCGCACATCGTCAGGACACCGTTGCTGCGTAATGCCGCGCTCGATGCGCTGGCCGGTGCGCCCGTCTGGATCAAGCCGGAATGTTTGCAGGTCACCGGTTCGTTCAAGGCGCGCGGCGCGCTCAACGCATTGCTGGCGATGGATGACGCCACGCGGGCACGCGGCGTGGTGGCGTATTCGACTGGTAATCACGGGCAGGCCATCGCGTGGGCCGCAAAACAACTCGGCGTGATGGCAACGATCGTGATGCCCGTCGATGCCCCGCGCAACAAGGTGGCGCGCGCATTGCAGCAGGGTGCACGCGTGGTGCATTACGACCGCCGTGTCGAGAGCCGCGAAAGCATCGGCATGCGGCTGCTGGACGAAACAGGCGGCACGCTCGTACCGCCCGGAGATCATCCCGATGTGCTGGCTGCACAAGGCACGGTGGCGCTGGAGGCTTTGCAGGATCTGCCGCGCAGCGCGCGCGAGAATCTTGGCACCTTCCTTGCGCCGTGCGGTGGCGGCGGCATGCTGGCCGGTTGCGGCCTGACTGTCGAGGCAATGAGTCCGGGCACGCGGCTGGTAGCGGCCGAGCCTGCGGGATTCGACGATACCGTGCGCTCCTTGCACAGCGGCCAGCGCGAAACCAATGCGCCCGGTGCCACGTCACTGTGCGATGCGCTGCAAGCCGTCACGCCCGCCGAACTGCCGTTCGCCATCAATGGCCGCTATCTCGATGCGGCCGTAGCCGTCACCGACGAGGAAGTCGTGACTGCCATCCGCTTCGCGCTTGACGAACTGCGCTTGCTCGTGGAGCCCGGCGGCGCCGTGGCGCTGGCTGCGCTGCTGGCCGGCAAGATCGATTTGGCCGGACGCGACGCGGTACTCGTGCTGTCGGGCGGCAATGTCGATCTGCCACTCCTACATACGATGCTGCAGCCCACTGCAGCCGCTTCGCACGGAACCTGAGACGACCGTGCACATACCGGCGCGCATCCGTCCGCGCCGATTCTTGCTACCCCGCTGATTCAGGAACTGTTCGCCATGTCTCTCAAGTTTTCTCCGCTGCGCGCCATTGCGCGCATGGCCCTGGCGGCCACCGTGGTGTTCTCCACCCACGCGGTTGCCGCATACCCCGAGCGACCGATCACGCTGATCGTGCCCTTCAACGCAGGGACCACACCCGATATCGTGTCGCGGCTGCTGGCCGATGCAGTCGGGCGTGACATCGGCCAGCAGATCGTGGTGCTGAACCGCGTGGGCGCCTCGGGCATCATCGGTACGCAGGCCATCGTGAATGCACCGGCCGATGGCTATACGATCGGCTTCGCCAACGTCGCCACGCTGGCCATCAACCAGTCGCTCTACAAGAAGTTGCCCTATGACGCCGACAAGCAACTCGCACCGGTGGCGCTGACGGGTTTCGTGCAGAACGTGCTGGCCGTGCGCAAGGATCTCGGCGTCAAGAGCGTGGCCGAACTGGTGGCCAAGGCAAAGGGCGCGCCGGGCAAACTGGCAGTCGCCTCGGGCGGCAACGGCACCACGGGACATTTGAGCGCCGAGATGTTCAAGTCGATGGCGGGCGTGTCGATTACGCACGTTCCGTACAAGGGGGGGCCGGAAGCGGATCTCGCGGTGCTGCGTGGCGAAGTGGATCTCGTGTTCGAGAACATTACGTCGATTGCGCCGTACCTCAAGAACGGGAGCGTCGTGCCGCTTGCTGTGACGGGTCGCCAGCGCGACAGTCGTCTTCCGCAGTTGCCGACCATGGCTGAAAGTGGACTCAAGGATTACCAGGCCGTGGCATGGACGGGCTATGTGGCACCCGCGGCCACCGATCCGCAGATCCTCGACATGCTTAATCGTGCCTTCAACAAGGCCGCGAACTCCGATGCCATCAAGGCGCGCCTGGCTGACATGGCCTACGAGGTGACGACCGGGCCGCGCAGTGCGTTGTTCGACCTGGCCCACAAGGAGCGGCCGATCTGGGCAGGTGTGATCCGCGCCTCGGGTGCAACGCTGGACTGACATATGGCCGAATTCGATCTGGTGTTGCGCGGCGGAACGGTCATCGACGGCACCGGCGCCGCACGCTTCGATGCCGATGTTGCCATCGTTGGCCGGCGGATTGCCGCGATCGGCGATCTTTGCGGCGCGGTAGGACACAGCGAACTCGACGTGCGTGGCCGCATCGTGGCGCCAGGCTTCATCGATGCGCATACGCACGATGACCGCTACCTGATGCAACAACCGCTGATGCCTGCAAAGCTCAGCCAGGGCGTAACCACCGTCATCACAGGCAATTGCGGCATCAGCCTTGCGCCATGGCGTGCCTCACCGGGACAGACCGTGCCACCGCCGCTGGATTTGCTTGGCGATGACCCGGCTGCCTTCTGCTACACCGCATTCGGCGAGTATCTCGGTGCGCTGGAGCGCGCGGCACCTGCAGTCAATGCGGCCTGCCTGGTGGGCCACACCACCTTGCGCGTGGCCGTGATGGACCGGCTGGACCGTGCCGCGACAGCTGCCGAGATTGCGGTCATGCGGACCCTGCTGCGCGATGCGATGGTGCACGGCGCCTGCGGCATTTCGACCGGTGCCGCGTATCCGGCGGCCATGTCAGCGCCGACCGATGAAATGACGCAGGTAGCCGCGGCGTTGCAAGGGTTTGGCGGTGTACACGCCAGCCACATTCGCGACGAGGGCGACCGTGTGTGCGAAGCCATCGACGAAGCCATCGCCATCGGCGCGGCGGGCACAGCAGGCACCGTGCTATCTCATCACAAGCTGATCGGGCCGCGTAACCACGGACGTTCGGTGGAAACACTCGGGCATATCGCCCAGGCCATGCAGCATCACTGCGTGGGACTGGACTGCTATCCCTATCAGGCCGGTTCGACCATTCTTCGCAAGGACCGTCTGGCGGTGTCGAGCCGCGTGATCGTGACGCGCTCCCAGACACACTCCGAGTACGCGGGCCAGGATCTCGACGTGATCGCCGCGCAAATGGGTCTATCGCCCGAGGCGGCCGTGGACGCCTTGCAACCCGCTGGAGCGATCTATTTCCTGATGGATGAGGCCGATGTCCGCCGCATCCTGGCCTTCCCGCAAACGATGATCGGCTCCGATGGCCTGCCGCACGACCCTGTGCCGCATCCCCGATTGTGGGGAACGTTTCCGCGCGTGCTGGGGCACTACAGCCGCGACGTGGGATTGTTTCCCCTGGAGACGGCTATCCACAAGATGAGCGGCCTGACGGCGCGGCATTTCGGCCTGCCGGACAGAGGCGTGCTGGCCGAAGGCAACTACGCAGACATCACCGTCTTCGACGCCGCGCGCATCATCGATACCGCTACGTTCGAACAGCCGGTGGCGCAGGCTGCCGGCATCACCTGCGTCTTCGTCAACGGCAGCATGGCATGGCGCGACGGCGCGGCAACCGGCATACGCGCCGGCATGGTCATCCGGCGCGGCGCATAATTCCACCATTCGCTAACCCACAAACGGAAAACTCATGATGCAGTCCGTCTTCCACCTGGCCTTCAACATTACCGATCTCGACGAGGCGCGCCGATTCTACGGCGGCGTGCTGGGTTGCAAGGAAGGTCGCAGCACCGACACGTGGGTCGATTTCGACTTCTTTGGACACCAGATCTCGCTGCACCTGGGCAAGCCATTCGAAACGGCGCGCACCGGACGGGTCGGTAATGCACTGGTGCCGATGCCGCACTTCGGCATCATCCTGCTCCTGCCGGCATGGCGCACGCTGGCGGATCGCCTTACGGCGGCCGGCACGGACTTCGTGCTCAATCCGCAGGTGCGCTTCGAGGGCGAACCCGGCGAGCAGTGGACGATGTTCTTCGTCGATCCGTTCGGCAATCCCATCGAAGTCAAGGGATTCAAGACGTGGGAGGCGGTATACGCCCATTAGCCGCCATGCTCGCAAAACGTTCGCGCTAGCACTTCGGCAAGTCAGACCTATCGTTTGTGCCAATCCATTCCTCGGAATACGGTCACGAGCGTTCGCTAAGGAAACCTAAGGGCAGGGCCGAGGAGGAGGGCGGGCTTGGCGGTGGTGGCATCAGAGATGCACCGCTACCAAGCCGCGCTTTCATGCCTGAAGGACGGCTTCTTCCTCAATAGCAGGCTTGACGTCACGGAAGCTGAGTCCCGACTCTGCGACTTTCTGAAGCAGTTCGGACGGACGCCAGCGCTTACCGTACATCGAGTGCCATTTCGAGACCTCTCGATAGATCACCGATGCACCAACGGTATCAGCCCAGAACATCAGCCCCCCCCGATGTCGCGGGAATCCAAAGCCGTAGAGCCACATCACATCGATGTCGCTAGGCCGGTACGCCCTACCATCCTCGAGGATCCTGCACGCCTCGTTCACGGAAGCGAAGAGAACGCGCTGCAGGATCTCCTCGTCCGTGAATTCCCGTTGAGGAATGCCGAAATCCTTGGCTACGTCTGCAATCACCTGCTTGACGACATCATCGGCAATGGGCGTGCGGTCGCCGTTCTCGTACCGATACCAACCGGCTCCCGTCTTTTGTCCCTTTCTTCCCATTTCTACCAGGCGATCAGGGACATGCAGCTTTCGATATTCCGGGTCAGCAGCCGCGCGACGCTTGCGTCCTTCGTAACTGACGTCGAGACCCGAGATGTCATTTACTGCAAAGGGTCCCTTCGGGTAGCCAAACTGCTCCATTACCCTGTCAATCTGGACAGGCGTGGCACCCTCTTCGAGCATGAGCATCATCTCTGCCATCATTGGAGCACGGCTTCGGTTTGCAACGAACCCGTCGCACGAGCCCGCAACGGCACAAACCTTTCCAATGGACCGACCCATCTCCATCGTACGAGCGATCGTCGCCGGAAGGGTGCGCGGGCCATTCACGACTTCACACAGTTTCATGACATTGGCGGGCGCAAAGAAGTGCGCGCCGGCAACGTCGCCTGGCCGAGAAGTTGCATCAGCGATGGCGTCAATATCGATTGCGGAAGAGTTCGTAAGCAGCAGTGCGCCCGGCTTCAGTACAGCATCCAGCTTTCGGAAGACATCTTGCTTGATGTCGAGGCGTTCGAATACTGCCTCAATGGCGACATCGCAGTCAGAGATGGCCTCATACTCCTGAACACCTTGGATGAGATCCAGGCGCCGGTCCATTTCATCCTGGGCCATGCTGCCGCGTTTCACCTTTACCGCGTAGGTATCGCGGATGCGTTGAAGTCCGCGGTCCAGCGCCTCGGCGCTCGCTTCGAGTACCTTGACGGGGATCTTCGCATCCGCGAAGCACATGGCAATGCCGCCGCCCATGGTGCCGGCCCCAATGATGGCCGCCGATTTGACGGGGGGCACGCTCGAAAGATCGACTTCCGGAACCTTTCGCGCTTCACGCTCGGCGAAAAAGGCGTATCGCAGGGCCTTGGCTTCAGCGGAATTTTCTAGCGCCGCGAATGCTTCTTCTTCGAAGGCGATACCTTCGTCAAAGGGGAGGCGGACTGCCGCCTCGATACATGCGATTGCCCTGTCCTTGGCCGGCAGCAGTTGCCCATTCTTTGTCTCGGCTTTGCGTGCATCGGCGACGATGGCGGCGACACTTTCGTCATCCACGTCCACGTGACGGTCGCGTACGCGTGGCAATGGGCGTGCTTGAGCGATGCGTTTCGCAAACGCGATGGCGGCGCGACGCAACTCGCCTGTCGGTACCAGCGCATCGACGATGCCGATCTTCTCGGCATCTTCGGCGCTGATTGGGCGACCGCCGAGAATCAGTTGAAGAAGCACTTCGCTGGTGCGCAGCCGTACGGCCGCCGCAGTGCCAGGTGTGCCGTCGTACAACTTGCCTGAAGTCAGCTCTGGCAGGGAGCTGACTGCAGCCGCGTTGACCAGACGTAACTCGCGACTTCCACATATTGCGCCCCGCGTGCGGGCGTGGAATGCGATCTCGCGACAGGCGTAATAGGCGCCGGCACAGATGCCGAGATAGTTGCCGCCAGCTTCAATATAGCTTCGAATCCGCGCATTGGGCGCGCCGTTCAGCAAAGCGCAATAGGGAAGATCGGCACCTCCGGGCATGATGAACAGTGCGGCATCGACGAACAGTGTGCTGTCGAAGCGAATATCGTCGGCCACCACCGCGCGGATTTCATAGCTACCAGTGGGAAGCTGGTGTGCCACGGCACGCATGAGAACCGCCGTCCAATCAGATGCGCCGGCGTCGACATAGGTCAGGATCTGATTCTTCGGCATACCGCTCCTTACGTTCTAATGCTGGGAGGTCGGGCGTCAGAACTTGTGACGCAAACCGAGCATCACGCCCGTCTGATTGTTACCCGGTGTGATGCTGATGCCAAAGCCGTTTAGGCCGAGGTTGGAGTCTTCCTTGTTCCTTGCGTAGCCGACATTGAGGAACGCGTCGGTGCGCTTCGACAGCACGTAGTTGGCAGACCCGATCAGGCTCCACGGGTCACGGCCCGTGCGTTTGTCGTTGAAGTAATAGCCCGCGGCGGTCAGGCTGAGTGCCGGCAGTATCTGATATTGGTAGCCGAGCCAGTAGACATCGCTGCGCTTCGAAGGCTGCCCTGCCAGCACGCCAATATCCCCGTTCAGCCAGCGATAGCCTGCGAACAGCTTGCCGGTGGTGCCGAACTTAAAACTGCCGGCCACGGCGATGCGACGGTCGCGCTGGCTCGTGTTCTGTCCCGTGATGCCCAAAGTGCCTTGCTGCTGGTCGTAGATCGCGGTCATGCCGACAGGGCCGGAGGAATAGTCAAAGCCGGCGCTGAGCGCCTGGTCACTCTTCGGGTCGCCGGGCACTTCGCCAGCGAACGACGTCGCGCCTCCGCTTGTGATCGAGGTGCCTCGCGCGAAGCTGTAGAGGGCAATGGCGGTTACGGGCCCGAACTTCCCGGTGTACTTCGCCATATTGTCGTAGCGGCCGACGAATGACGAATCGACCATCTGCAACGAGTAGCGTGCGCCCAGCACCATCGGGTCATAGTTGATTAGCAGGTCATACAAAGCATTCTGCTGCCGGCCGAGCGAGAGCCGGCCCATGCGATGCTCCAGGCCGACATACGCCTGCCGGCCAAACAGCCGGCCGCCCTGCGATGCGACGCCGGTGTCGATCTCGAAGCCGCTCTCCAGCACATACAGTGCTTTGGTTCCCGCGCCCAGATCCTCGACGCCGCGCAGGCCCCAGCGCGAGCCCGACATGTTGCCCGATGTCAGACGCGTCAGGCTGTTGCCACTGGCGTTGGCGTGATTGAGATACTCCACGCCAGCATCGGCAACACCGTACAGCGTGACCGAGGACTGTGCGAATGCCAGGGGCGATATTGCGGCCAGTGCGGCGGCCGCTATCAGTTTTTCCTTCATGGTCTCCTCCTTGTGTTCTGGTTTGGAATGTCTGTTACGCGCCTTTTGACTGGCGCGTCGTGCGAATCAGGGCGAACGTTCCCCCCCAGTCCGAAACGGGACTGTGCGGGACAAGCCGTGAGGAATCAGTGATTCAGCGTGGGCGTGCGTCGCTGCAAGTCTTCGAACGACATCAGCCTGCCGGCGATGGCACTCGCCGCGACCGTAGGGGGGCTGGCCAGCCAGACTTTTCCGGGGCCGGAACGTCCCGGAAAATTGCGGTTGATGGAACTCACCGTAACCTGCTCGGCGCTCGTGGACGAACCGGGGCCGCAATTCGCGCATGCGCCGCAGGAGGGCTGCAGGATGCGCGCGCCGACTGCATCGAACGCTTTCATATAGCCTTGCTTCTGGCAGTAGTCGCGCACATCGGTGGTGCCAAACTGAAGGTACAGCGTGACGTGCTCAGGAATGCGAAGCCCTCGTTCGGCAGCCCACTGGAACACCGCGTGGTATTGGTCGAAGTCCTCGCGCTTACCTGCGGTGCAGGACCCCCCGTACGCAATGTCAACCTTTACCGTTTCGTCGAGCTCGCCGATGGGGAGTCCGTTGCCGGGATCGCCTGGCCGCGCGATCATGGGAGTCAGGGTGCTGCAATCCACTTCGAGCGTGGCGGCGTAGGACGCGCCGTCATCGCTGCACATCCATGGCTCGACTTCGAAATCGATGCCGCGCCGTTCTCGAAGAAAGCGCACGGTCTCCGCGTCCGGCGCAACAATGCCCGTGAAGCCGCCGAGTTCGGCACACATGTTGGTCAGCGTTGCGCGCTCATCGACACTCATCGCCGATACCACCGGGCCAGTGAACTCGAAGACTTTTCCCACGCCGGCGCCGGTCTTGATGGCGGGCTGGGCCAGCAGTTGCAGCACCACGTCCTTGGCGGTTACCCCGGTCTGCAGGGTGCCATCGAGCACCACGCGGATCGATTCCGGTAGCGTCATCCGCACCGCACCGGTGACGAACGCATTCGCCATGTCGGTCGTGCCGACACCGAAGGCCACACAACCCAGCGCGCCACTGTGCGGCGTATGCGAGTCGGTGCCGACGACTACTTGTCCCGGTAGCGCATAACGCTCGGCCATCATCGCGTGGGAGATGCCAGCAACATTGCTGCCGTCGTCCTGGCGCACCTCCTCGTCAGTCAGCGTGCGGTGGAACGTCAGCCCATAGGTCTTTACGAAGTCGCGCTGCGCGTACCGCATCTGCACGACGTTCTCGACCAGACCGTTGCGCACATGCGCCGGACTCTCCGTCACGTAGGACGTGTGATCCTCGAAAACGACAATATGGTCAGCCTGCTTGAGTTGCACAGGTTTGCCGAAATTGGCATGCAACATGTGTGCACACATGCCCGTGTAGTACTCGTGGATGAATCGCCAGTGCGCCTGCACGAAGATGCCGTCGCCAGGATTCGGATGCATGGGCGTGACCGGCGTCGACAGCAGATTGCGCCGGACGATTTTCTCGAACAGCGTTTGCGGCTGTTGGTGGTCAACGTTGCCGGCTGGCTGTACACGCGTGAGGTATTGCTGCCCGAACTTCAGCAGGCCGCCATGCTTGAGGATTGACGCGGCGAGGGCGTCACGTCCAGCCACGAGATCGTCGATCGGAATCGGCTCGCCCGCTTCCAGGCGTGCCACGAGTCCGAAGTCCGTGGACGTGTAGAGGCCGATATTGTCGGCGTTCTGGCGGTAGATGCGCTCGAAGCTCTTTGCCACGACCAGGCGAATACCGGCGAGTTTCTCGGCCGCCGGACTGTGCTCGCGTGACGAGCCCTTGCCATACCGGTTGCCCGCAACCGTGACCCCAAACTTGCCAAGGCGAACCGAATCGGGAACGAAGGGCAGCGTGTCGCCGGCCTTGTAGCCGGTGTAAGGATAGCGTCCGAGCGCATCGTCGTAGTGCGTGAGGATGGGGACGGGCGTGATCTCGTCAGTGGAAACGTCGTCGCGTAGCGGTCCTGCAGCAGCTAGCGTTAGATCCTCGCCCGCCAATTGCTGCGCCATCGCCGTCGACGAGTCGGCCAGATACAAGATACGGCCGGCGGCCTCGAGGACGTTCATGGGGGTGCTCCTGTGGGATTTTGTTGGACTTTACGTCGCTACGTTCCGCAAGGTGAAGCGCTGATGTAGCATTCCCGGTATCGCAGACCAAGATAGCGGGTATACCCTTTGCATCGCATCGACCCTGTCAGCATCCAGCTCTTTCTCACGGTGGCGCGGGAAGGTTCCATCAAGCGCGCGGCGGAACTGGAGCACATCGCGCAGTCGGCGCTAAGCCGCCGCATCGCGGAATTGGAGCGGAGTCTGGGGGTGACTCTCTTCGTTCGTTCTACCACTGGCGTAGTGCTGACCAACGCGGGCGAACGGGCGCTGGAACTGGGCCGCAAACTCAATGCGGACATTGTCTCCTTTGCACGCGAAGTACAGGATCTTAGCGAACAGGTGGGCGGCGTAGTGCGGCTGGCGGCCAGTCCTTCGGCGATCATCGGCTTCCTGCCGGAGCGGCTGCACCGTTTCAAGCAGGCCTATCCGCATGTCGAGATCGCGTTGTTCGAGCGTTCGACGGCAGAGTGCATCCGCGCTTGTCTTGACGATGCCGCCGATGTGGGGATCGGGGTCGCGACAAGTGGCGCGCCGGGCCTGGAGTCGTGGCCGTTTGCTGTCGATCCGCTCAACGTGGTGGTGCCGAACGAACATCCCCTGTCGAGCCGGGAACGTCTGCGTTTCGTCGAAGTGCTCGACCATCCCCTCGTAGTCGTTCAGGCCAGTGGTGCACTGGCGAAGGAGCTTGGCGAACAGGCGACGAATCTGCGCAAGCCTTTCAACCAGAGCGTTACCGTTTCCAGCTTCGAGGCCGCCTGCCGTATGGTCGAGGCAGGCCTGGGCATCGCCGTGCTGCCGGCAAGCGCGAGCGCTGCCTATGCCGGGACCGAGCGTTTTATGCGGATTCCTCTGCACGAGGCATGGAGCAGCAGGCACCTTCTCGTCTACTCGCCATACAAGTCGCCGCGCCTGCGTGCGGTGGCTGCGCTGATCGACACCCTGAGACAGGAAGGTTAGGGAAACTACGCTATGCCTGAGTGCGATAGCCGGTGCCCCGGATTAGCACTCTTCTGGCGCGGGCCGTCGCACTACACTCCGTCCAACCAGATATCGCCCGCGGAGGCGGTGTCACACAATAGACGGAGACAGGAATGCCCACCCCACTTCGGAAGCAAGTGCGCCTTGCATTTGCCGTAATGACGTCGCTCGTACTGGCTTCCGCCAGCATCTCTCCCGCACAAGCGCAGACGCCAATTCGCCTGATCGTGCCGACGCAGGCCGGCTCGCAAGCCGATGCCGTCGCGCGCGCAATGAGCCAGTCGCTGTCCAAGAACCTGGGTCATTCGGTGGTGGTGGAGAACCTGCCCGGGGCGGGCGGCGTGCCGGGCACGCAGCAGCTTGTGCGTGCCCCGAAGGACGGCACGACGCTCGGCCTGATTTCATCGAATCACGTCATCAACCCGTTCATCTACAAGAACATGCCGTACGACGCGTTGAAGGACATTACGCCCATCACCGTCATTGGCACGCTTCCGCTGGTGCTGGTGGTCAACCCGTCAGTCCGCGCGAACAACACGAAGGAACTCGTTGCGTTGCTGAAGTCCAAGCCGGGCGAGTTCAACTACGGCTCGTCGGGCAATGGCACCGTGCTCCATCTCGCAGGCCAGTTGTTCGCCAGCGAGGCGAAAGTCGAAGTCAGCCACGTACCCTACAAGGGCGCGGGCAATTACACCACCGATCTGGTCGGCGGTCAGGTCCAGCTCGGCTTCCTCACCTTGCAGACGGTGTTGCCGCTCGTCAAGGCAGGCAAGCTCAAGGCCATCGCGGTGTCGACGACGCAGCGCGTGCCCGGCCTCCCCGATGTGCCGACGCTCGCGGAATCGGGGCTTCCGCAATACAACTTCGATGCGTGGCTTGCCATCGTCGGCCCCGCTGGCATGCAGGCCCAGAACGTTGCGCAGCTGCAGTCGAAGATCAAGGCAACCTTGCAGGATAAGGACGTGCAGGAGCAACTCGCGCAGCAAGGCGTCATTGTGTCGACCGCTGCGCCGGAGAGCGCTGGCGCGTTCATGAAGACCGAACTAGACAAGCACGCCAGGATCGTCAAGCAGGCCGGTGCGACGTTGAACTGAGCATGGGACATGACCATGGAAGCAGATAGCGCTGCAGTTCTTTCTACCAGCGATCTTGCTGATAGCCGGCCGGATGATGTCGAAGGTTACGCATCGCCGTTCCGATCATATGGAGGACGCCGCGCGTTCCACGGCCCGATCGCGACGGTCACCTGCTTCGAGGATGCCGGTCCCATCCGGGACTACCTGTCGGAGCCAGGGCGCGGACGCGTGCTGGTTGCCGACGCAGGCGGCTCGCGGCGCGTGGCGGTACTGGGCGACAGGATGGCGCAGTTGGGAGTCGGCAACGGCTGGGCCGGTGTGATTCTCAACGGCAATGTGCGCGACTGCGATACGCTGGCTGCGCTCGATGTCGGTGTGCTGGCCCTCGGCGCAGTACCCGTGCGGGGTGGTCTGTACGGACAAGGCGAACGGGATGCTGATGTTGTCATCGCCGGGATTTCCTTTCGCGCCGGCGGATATGTCTATGTCGATGCAGACGGACTGTTGCTCAGCCACGCGGCATTGCACGAGCAATAGCGCGTGAGGTTCAACTAGCGGCTGCACGCGTAGATCAGGAAGTCCCGCAACACGGTAGCGGGCACGGACAGTTCCGTGTCCTTGGGCCAGATGACGCCCACTTCCATATCCGGTGCCGGCGTAGCGAGCGGCCTGGCTTCGATCTCCTTGCCTTCGAGCGACCACGGCCGGAAGACCATGTCAGAGAGCACGGTCACGCCGAATCCGTGGGCGACCAGTCCGCGCAGCGCTTCCATCGAAGTCGTTCGGAACCCCACGTTCGGCGCGATCCGTTTGCTTTGCCAGTAGCGCATCGTCGAAGCCTCGCCCTCGTCGACCGTGAGCAGAATGTAGGGATACTCGGCAATCTGCCTGAGTGTAGGAGGCGGCCCTAGCAGCAGCGGGTGACCTGGCGCCGCCCAGAGCTGACGGCGTGATCGGATCAGCGAGCGGTGTCCGAACCTGGCAGGCTCCTCGACGTTCGAGAGCAGCACGATGCCTAGCTCTATGTTCCCGCATAGCACCTGTTCCTCGACGGAGAGACGATCAAGATCGCGCAGATCCAGTTCTACGTTGGGATAGTTGTTTCGGAAACGCGCGAGCAGGCCGGGCAGGAAATAACCAAGAACGGTATAGGTGGCGGCGATGCTGACACTGCCTTCCAGCGCATCCAGGCGAATGCGAGGCTGCCGCAGCGCATCCTCCACCGATTCGAGAATGCGCGTGACGTGCTGGTAGAGGTGGTTGCCTTCTGCGGTTAGCGCAACGCCATGTGGAAAGCGGTCGAACAGGCGGACGCCAAGCAGTTGTTCCAGCGCCAAGACCGCGTTGGTAATGGCGGACTGTGAAACGTGTTCTTCGGTAGCGGCCATTGAAAACTGGCCCGTTGCCGCCGCAGCACGAAAGTAGCGCATCTGCCGCAGCGTGATCTCTTTTGCGGCGGGAAACGCGCGCTCGATGCCTTGCATCTTCCTACGGCTGGCCTTCGGTTGGGGTGCGCTCATGGGTATCCGAAAAACAAATAGCAGGTGTCTGAATTCGTGATTTTACGATCGCTGGGTGGATCCATACACTGGGGCAAACCTATAGAGAAGGGCGCATCGCCCTGGAGACTACGCCGTGAATAGTCCGCTTACCCCACAATCCCAACAAGCATTTGCCGATGCGCTTGCGTCCACCACCATTGACGACAAGTACACGTTGTCGAAGGGGCGCGTGTACATGAGCGGCACACAAGCACTGGTGCGCCTGCCGCTGCTGCAGAAGGCGCGCGATGCGGCGGCCGGACTCAATACGGCAGGGTTCGTATCCGGCTACCGGGGCTCGCCGCTCGGTGCACTGGACATGGCGCTGTGGAAGGCGAAAAAGCATCTCGCCGCCAGCGACGTGGTCTTCCAGGCAGGCGTCAACGAGGATCTGGCTGCCACGGCGGTGTGGGGCACGCAGCAGATCAATCTCTTTCCAAAAGCAAACCGGGACGGCGTGTTTGCCATGTGGTACGGCAAGGGTCCGGGCGTCGACCGCTCGATGGATGTGCTCAAGCACGGCAATGCAGCCGGCTCGGCGCAGCATGGCGGTGTGCTGGTTCTGGCCGGTGACGACCATGCGGCGAAGTCCTCGTCGGTCGCGCATCAGTCCGAGCATGTGCTGCTGTCGGCGGGCATCCCAGTCCTGTATCCGTCGAACGTGCAGGAGTATCTCGACTACGGCCTGCACGGCTGGGCGATGAGCCGCTACTCCGGCCTATGGGTCGCGATGAAGTGCGTGACCGATGTGGTCGAATCCACCTCGTCGGTCGAGATCGATCCGGATCGCGTGCAGGTGCAGATCCCGACCGATTTCCAGGTGCCGGCCGAAGGATTGAACATCCGGTGGCCCGATTCACCCCTCGCACAAGAAGCCCGGCTGCTCGACCACAAGCTATATGCCGCATTGGCCTACATCCGTGCCAACAAGCTCAACCGCATCGTGCTCGATTCGGATAAGCCGCGTTTCGGCATCATGGCCGCCGGCAAGGCCTATCTCGACGTGCGGCAGGCACTGCGCGATCTCGGTCTGGACGATGAAACCTGCAAGGGACTCGGCATCCGGCTGTTCAAGGTCGGATGCGTGTGGCCGCTCGATGCGCAGGACGCTCGCGAGTTCGCAACAGGGCTCGAAGAGATCCTCGTCGTGGAAGAGAAGCGGCAGATTCTCGAATACGCGCTGAAGGAAGAGCTTTACAACTGGCGCGAGGACGTGCGGCCAAAGGTGTTCGGAAAGTTCGACGAGCGTGGCAACCAGGGCGGCGAATGGTCGGTGCCGCAGGGACAGTATCTGCTGCCTGCGCACTACGAGTTGTCGCCAGCACTGATCGCGAAAGCCATCGCCAGGCGTCTGGACACATTCGATCTGCCTGCTGACGTTCGCAGCCGCATTGGCGCCCGTGTGGCGCTGATCGAAGAGAAGGAGCGCGAAGCCGCCAAGCCGCGCCTTTCCGTGGAGCGCAAGCCGTGGTTCTGTTCGGGTTGCCCGCACAACACGTCGACCCGCGTGCCCGAGGGCTCGCGCGCGCTCGCAGGTATCGGCTGCCACTATATGGCGATGTGGATGGACCGCAATACCGATACGTTCAGCCAGATGGGCGGCGAGGGCGTGGCATGGATAGGCCAGACGCCGTTCACCGACGAGAAGCATGTCTTCGTGAATCTTGGCGATGGCACGTATTTCCATTCGGGCCTGCTGGCAATACGCGCATCCGTAGCGGCGAAGGTGAACATCACCTACAAGATCCTGTTCAACGATGCCGTTGCCATGACGGGCGGGCAGCCGGTGGACGGCGTGCTGACCGTGCCACAGATCACGCACCAGGTGAAGGCCGAAGGCGTGCGCGACATCGTGATCGTCACCGACGAGCCGGAGAAGTACGCAAAGACCGATGCGCTAGCTGCGGGCGTGACCGTGCATCATCGCGATGAACTCGATGCCGTGCAGAAGCGGCTGCGTGAAATAGAAGGCGCGACGATCCTGATCTACGACCAGACCTGCGCCACGGAGAAGCGGCGCCGTCGAAAGCAGGGAAAGTATCCCGATCCCGCGCGCCGCGCCTTCATCAACGACGCCGTGTGCGAAGGCTGCGGCGACTGCTCGGTCAAGTCGAACTGCCTGTCCGTGGAGCCGCTGGCGACGCCGCTGGGCACGAAGCGCGTCATCAACCAGTCGTCGTGCAACAAGGACTTTTCGTGCGTCAACGGTTTCTGCCCGAGCTTTGTCACGGCAGAAGGCGCGCAGGTGCGCAAGCCGGCAGCCCAGGGCGGGAAGGACGGAACCGGACTCGAGGCCACACTGCCATTGCCGTCCTTTGCGCCGCTTGAAAGCCACTATGGCATCCTTGTCACAGGGATCGGTGGCACCGGCGTGGTCACGATCGGCGGGCTGCTGGGCATGGCGGCGCATCTCGAACGGAAGGGCGTCACCGTGCTGGACATGGCCGGACTCGCCCAGAAAGGTGGTGCAGTGCTGAGCCACGTCCAACTGGCGCCCTCGCCAGAAGCGCTGCACGCCACCCGCATTGCCACCGGCGAAGCGCGGCTCGTCATCGGTTGCGATGCCATTGTCTCGGCTTCCGCCGAGGTGCTGTCCAAGGTGCAGAACGGCCGCACGGCTGCCGCGATCAACAGCGCGCAGATGCCTACCGCGGAGTTTCTGGCCAATCCCAAGTGGTCGTTTCCCGGTACGTCCGCGGAGAACGACATCCGCGCCAGCGTGGGCGAAGCCTGTCAATTCCTCGACGCGAACGCCTGGGCGCTGAAACTGCTCGGCGATGCGATCTATTCGAATCCGCTGCTGCTCGGCTATGCGTGGCAGCAGGGCTGGGTGCCGCTGTCGCTGGAAAGCCTGACAAGGGCCATCGAACTGAACGGTGTGTCCGTCGAGCGCAACAAGCAGGCCTTCACATGGGGCCGCGCGCTGGCGCACCTTGGCGAGGAGACGGTGCAGGCGATGCTTGGCAAGGACACCACCGGTCAGAAGGTGGTCGCCATGCCGGAAACGCTAGACAGCACGATCCGCCACCGCGCAGCGCTGTTGACCGACTATCAGAACGCTGCCTATGCGAAGCGGTACTCCGACGCCGTTACCAGGGTACGTGCGGCTGAAGATGCAATCGCCGGCCCCGACAGAAAGCGCCCTCTGACCGAAGCGGTGGCGAAGCATCTCGCCAAGCTGATGGCCTACAAGGACGAGTACGAAGTGGCGCGGCTTCACGCCGATCCTGCCTTCCTCGAGAAGCTGCGTACGCAGTTCGAGGGCGAGCCCGGCCGCGACTATCAGATCAACTTCTGGCTGGCGCCTCCGAGCCTCGCGGGACGCGAACCGGGCACGCCGAAGAAGCGCCGATTCGGTCCGCACATGATGACGGTGTTCAAGTTGCTGGCAAAGCTCAAGGGCCTGCGCGGTACGGCGTTCGATCCATTCGGCCGAACGGAAGAGCGCCGCGTGGAACGCGCGTTGGTGGCGGAGTACTTCGCACTGGTTGAAGAGTTTGCGCGCACCTTGACCGCAGAGCGTCTGAGCGTGGCAATCGATCTCGCCAGCCTTCCCGACGATATCCGGGGCTACGGGCACGTAAAAGAGGCGTCGATCGCGCGTGTGGCGACAAGGCGCGCTGAACTGATGGCGGCCTATCGGACTGGCGGGCTATCCGAGACGACAGATGCCATGGTCACCGGTGTCGCGTAGGACACCCGCATGGATACCACGCAGCTTCTCCACCTGATACGCGCCTCAGCCGGGCGACTTCGGCGTGAAACGCGGTCAGCCAACGGGAACACGGACATGCTGGAGCACGCATTGGGTTCGTTGCTGGTCAGTGCATTGCTTACGCGATCGGCGACCGAAGTGGCTGTCGTTCTCGGGAGTGCGGCTGAGTTGCAGTGGTATCCGGACGACGCGCTGCTCAACTGGGCCAAGGAGGTGCTGGGACAGGACAACCTCCACTGTCGCGGCGTGTACTGGGCAGTGCGACACCGATGCAGCCGGACGGGAAAGCCGGCCAACAGATTCGGGGCTCCGGCCTGCCGCGAACGCCATGACGGCAGCGGTGGCCAGCCGCAGGTCTCGGTAGCAGCATGAAGCGTTCTTGGTGAGGAACAGGAGTGAGCATGGAACATTTTGATGGCGGCATCCCCCGGACGGTGAAGATCGTTGAAGTGGGTCCCCGAGATGGCTTGCAGAACGAGAAAAAGCTCGTACCCGCAAACGTGAAGATCGCGTTGATCGAGCGACTGGCCAATGCAGGCCTCGCGGCGATCGAAGCGACCGCCTTCGTTTCGCCAAAGTGGGTGCCGCAGATGGCTGACAACGCAGACGTGTTGCGAGGCATCGTTCGAAAGCCCGGCGTCCGCTATGCAGCGCTTACACCAAACATGAAAGGCTACGAGGCAGCACGGAATGGCGGCGCCGATGAGGTGGCCATCTTCGCTGCGGCCTCTGAGGCCTTCTCGCAGAGGAACATCAATTGTTCGATTGCCGAGAGTCTCGCGCGTTTTGAACCGGTGCTGGCCGCTGCACAAGCGGATGGCGTGCCGGTGCGAGGATATGTGTCATGCGTGGTGGGCTGCCCCTATGACGGCAATGTACCCATCGAGAACGTTGCCAGCGTGGCCGGTGCCCTGATCGAGATGGGATGCTACGAGGTGTCTTTGGGCGACACCATCGGCGTGGGAACGCCGGTGAAGGTGCAGCGCATGTTGCAGCAGGTGGCCAGGCGTGTGCCGATGGAAAAACTGGCTGGTCACTTCCATGACACTTATGGCATGGCGATCGCCAATGTCCACGCCTCGCTTCAACTTGGGATGGCTGCTTTCGACTCGTCAGTGGCAGGACTCGGCGGCTGTCCCTATGCGCAAGGCGCTTCCGGCAATGTCGCCACGGAGGACGTGATCTACCTGCTCGACGCGCTCGGCGTGGAAACCGGTGTCGATATGGCGCCGCTGCTTGCTGCCGGTCAGTTCATCTCTTCGTATCTGGGCCGACCAGCAGCGTCGAAGGTGGCCCGCGCGCTGCGATCGAGCACAGCAAGTTGAAACCGGTATGCGCTCACCGGATACCAGAAGTCTGAATTGATGATTTTTCAATAACGTACACCCCTCATAGACTCGATACAACGTTATCCGGATATCCATACTGGATGCGAAATAGAACTGGAGACCCCACCATGTATGAACTCCCCGGCCTGAAATTCCACCTCGGCGAAGACATCGAGATGCTGCGCGAATCGGTGCGCAACTGGGCGCAGGCCGAGCTGGCGCCGCGCGCCGGCGAGATCGACCGGACCGACCAGTTCCCGATGGACGCCTGGAAGAAGATGGGCGACCTCGGCGTGCTGGGCATCACCGTGGCCGAGGAATACGGCGGCGCCAACATGGGCTACCTGGCGCACATGATCGCGATGGAGGAGATCAGCCGCGCGTCGGCATCGGTCGGGCTGTCGTACGGCGCGCACTCCAACCTCTGCGTGAACCAGATCCACCGCAATGGCACGGCCGCGCAGAAGGCGAAGTACCTGCCGAAGCTGGTGTCGGGCGACTGGATCGGCGCGCTGGCGATGAGCGAGCCGAACGCCGGGTCCGACGTGGTCAGCATGAAGCTGCGCGCCGATCTCAAGGGCGACCGCTACGTGCTGAACGGCACCAAGATGTGGATCACCAACGGCCCGGACTGCGACGTGCTGGTGGTCTACGCCAAGACCGAGCCAGACCTGGGCGCGCGCGGCATGACCGCTTTCATCGTCGAGAAGGGCATGAAGGGGTTCTCGGTGGCGCAGAAGCTGGACAAGCTCGGCATGCGCGGCTCGCACACGGGCGAACTGGTGTTCCAGGACGTCGAGGTGCCGGTCGAGAACATTCTGGGGGCCGAAAACGGCGGCGCCAAGGTGCTGATGAGCGGGCTGGACTACGAGCGCGCCGTGCTGTCGGGCGGCCCGGTCGGCATCATGCAGGCGTGCATGGACGTGGTGACGCCGTACATCCACGACCGCAAGCAGTTCGGCCAGAGCATCGGCGAATTCCAGCTCATCCAGGGCAAGGTGGCCGATATGTACACCACGCTGCAGGCGGCCCGCAGCTACCTGTACACCGTGGGCAAGAACCTCGACGCGCTGGGCACCGACCACGTGCGCCAGGTGCGCAAGGACTGTGCCGCGGTGATCCTCTACACGGCCGAGAAGGCCACGTGGATGGCCGGCGAATCGGTGCAGATCCTGGGCGGCAACGGCTACATCAACGAGTACCCGGTGGGCCGGCTGTGGCGCGACGCCAAGCTGTACGAGATCGGCGCCGGTACGTCCGAAATCCGTCGCATGCTGATCGGCCGCGAGTTGTTCGCGGAAACGATGTAAGGGGGGCACCAGCCATGCCAAGAATCGAGACCAAACTCAATGCACGCTCGGAGGCTTTCAAGTCGAATGCCGAAACCATGCAGCTGCTTGTGCGCGACCTTGAACGGAAGGTCGCCAAACTGGCCGAAGGCGGCGGAGAGGCCGCACGCGACAAGCACCTGTCGCGCGGCAAGCTGCTGCCACGCGACCGCGTGCAGCAACTGCTGGACCCCGGCACGCCGTTCCTGGAACTGTCGCAACTTGCCGCCTACGGCATGTACGACGACGCCGCGCCGGGCGCCGGCATCATCACCGGCATCGGCCGCGTGGCCGGCCAGGAATGCGTGATCGTCTGCAACGACGCGACGGTCAAGGGCGGCACGTACTACCCGATGACGGTCAAGAAGCACATCCGCGCGCAGGAGATTGCCGAGCAGAACCACCTGCCGTGCATCTACCTGGTCGATTCGGGCGGCGCCAACCTGCCCAACCAGGACGACGTGTTCCCGGACCGCGACCACTTCGGCCGCATCTTCTACAACCAGGCCAACCTGTCGGCGCAAGGCATTCCGCAGATTGCCGTGGTGATGGGGTCGTGCACGGCCGGTGGCGCCTACGTGCCGGCCATGAGCGACGAGTCGATCATCGTCAAGAACCAGGGCACGATCTTCCTGGGCGGCCCGCCGCTGGTGAAGGCGGCCACCGGCGAGGAAGTGAGCGCCGAGGACCTGGGCGGCGCCGACGTGCACACGCGGCTGTCCGGCGTGGCCGACTACTTTGCCCAGAACGATCATCACGCGCTCTCGCTGGCGCGCAACATCGTCCAGCACCTGAACCGCCGCAAGCCGGACCAGATCCGCCTGCACGAACCGGTGGAGCCGCTGTACCCGGTGGAGGAACTGTACGGCGTGATCCCCACCGACACGCGCAAGCCGTACGACGTGCGCGAGGTCATCGCCCGCATCGTCGACGGCTCCGAGTTCGACGAGTTCAAGGCCCGCTACGGCACCACGCTGGTCTGCGGCTTCGCGCGGATCTGGGGCTACCCGGTGGGCATCGTGGCCAACAACGGCATCCTGTTCTCGGAGTCGGCGTTGAAGGGCGCGCACTTCATCGAACTGTGCTGCCAGCGCAAGATCCCGCTGGTTTTCCTGCAGAACATCACGGGCTTCATGGTCGGTCGCAAGTACGAGAACGAGGGCATCGCGCGCAACGGCGCCAAGATGGTGACCGCAGTGGCCACGGCGCAGGTGCCAAAGTTCACGGTGATCATCGGCGGCTCGTTCGGGGCCGGCAACTACGGCATGTGCGGACGGGCCTATTCGCCGCGCTTCCTGTGGATGTGGCCGAACGCGCGGATCTCGGTGATGGGCGGCGAGCAGGCCGCGAGCGTGCTGGCGACGGTGCGCCGCGATGGCATTGAGGCCAAGGGCGGCCAGTGGAGCCCCGGTGACGAAGAGGCGTTCAAGGCGCCGATCCGCGACCAGTACGAGCGCCAGGGCCATCCGTACTACGCCAGCGCGCGGCTCTGGGACGATGGCGTGATCGACCCGGCCCAGACCCGCACGGTGCTGGGACTGGGCCTGTCGGCCAGCCTGAACGCGCCGATCGGCGAGATGAAGTTCGGCGTCTTCCGCATGTAAAGGAACCAGCATGTTCAACAAGATCCTGATCGCCAACCGTGGCGAGATTGCCTGCCGCGTGGCGGCTACGTGCCGCCGGCTGGGCATCCGCACCGTGGCGGTGTACTCGGACGCCGATGCCGACGCCCGGCACGTGGCGTTCTGCGACGAGGCCGTGCATATCGGCGGCCCGGCCGCGCGCGACAGCTACCTGCGCGCGGACCACATCATCGAGATGGCGAAGGAGACCGGCGCCCAGGCCATCCATCCGGGCTACGGCTTCCTGTCCGAGAACGAGGACTTCGCGCGCGCCTGCGCCGAGGCCGGGCTCGTGTTCATCGGCCCGCCGGCCGACGCCATCCACGCGATGGGCAGCAAGAGCGCGGCCAAGCAGCTGATGGAAAAGGCGGCCGTGCCGCTGGTGCCCGGCTACCACGGCGAAGACCAGGACGCCGCGCTGCTGCGGCGCGAGGCCGACCGCATCGGCTACCCGGTGCTGCTCAAGGCCAGCGCCGGTGGCGGCGGCAAGGGCATGCGCGTGGTGGAGGCGGGCGACGGGTTCGAGGCCGCGCTGGCGTCGGTCAAGCGCGAGGCATCGGCCAGCTTCGGCGACGACAAGGTGCTGGTGGAGAAGTACCTGACCCGTCCGCGCCATATCGAAATCCAGGTGTTTGCCGACACGCAGGGCAACTGCGTCTACCTGTTCGAGCGCGACTGCTCGGTGCAGCGGCGCCACCAGAAGGTGCTGGAAGAAGCACCGGCCCCGGGCATGACCGAGGACCGCCGCCGCGCCATGGGCGAGGCCGCCGTGGCCGCCGCGCGCGCGGTGGGCTACGTGGGCGCCGGCACCGTCGAGTTCATCGCCAACCAGGACGGGTCGTTCTACTTCATGGAGATGAACACGCGGCTGCAGGTCGAGCATCCGGTGACCGAGATGATCACCGGGCAGGACCTCGTCGAATGGCAGTTGCGCGTGGCGGCCGGCGAGCCGCTGCCGCTGACGCAAGACCAGTTGCGTATCGACGGCCACGCGCTGGAGGCGCGCATCTACGCCGAAAACCCCGACAAGGGCTTTCTGCCGTCCACCGGCACGCTGCGCTTCCTGCGCACGCCGCCGGCGGTGCAGTTCATGCGTGGCGGCGACGCCCATGGCCCGGCCGGCGTGCGGATCGACGCCGGCGTGCGCGAGGGCGACGCGATCAGCCCGTTCTACGACCCGATGATCGCCAAGCTGATCGTGTGGGGCCGCGACCGCGACGAGGCGCTGTCGCGCATGGCGCAGGCGCTGGCCGGCTACCACGTGGTGGGGCTGTCGACCAACGTCGCGTTCCTGCAGCGGCTGGTGAAGTCCGACGCCTTCCGCACGGCCGACCTGGACACGGGGCTGATCGAGCGCAACCAGGCCACGCTGTTTCCCGCACTGAATCCTCCCAGTCCGGAAGTCGTTGCTTTGGCGGCGTCGGCACTCCTCAATAGGGAGAGCATTGAGCGTCGGGTTGATGACGCTGACCGATGCTCGCCGTGGACGCGCGCGGGCGCGTGGCGACTTAACGCCGCGACGACTCGTTTGATGCGCTTTGAGTCTTCCAACGGTCCCGTTCAGATCGCGCTAAAGAGCGCGTTTGGAAGGGAATCTGTAGAAACGCTCACATATAACGGTCAGACAGAACCCTTCACTTGGAGTATCGAATCCACAGGTATCCAGGTGAAATTGGGCGGTCGACAGGTTCGAGGACAGGTCTATTTTGATGGAGCTGATATACACGTGTTCTACGCTGAAGGACATGACATCTTGCAATGGATTGATCCACTAGGCCACTCTGGTGATGCTGAAGGCGAGGGAGGAAAGTTGACCGCGCCGATGCCGGGAAAGGTCATTGCAGTCATGGCCGCGCCCGGCAGCAAGGTCGCACGGGGCGCTCCATTGCTGGTGATGGAGGCGATGAAAATGGAGCATACGATCACGGCTCCTACAGACGGCACTGTTGGGGAGATTTTGTATGGCATCGGTGAGCAGGTGGCAGAGGGCGCGCAACTTCTCTCGCTATTGCTCAATGAACAGTTGACTTTTCAGCAGGGTGAAGCGGCCGCATAGCCGATTGCTTACTTGGCGGACTCTCAACGATACGAGGACATCATGGAGCAAGAATCGACTTTCTCTCATGTCAAAGCGGAAGATACTAAGTACCTTGAGGGTGGGCTCCGCGACTTCTTTGTTTATCGAGATCTGGGAATTGCATGTGCCACCGGAGGGAAGGTGATTGCCCAACTCGTGCGAGCAAATCGCGAGCCCGAGAAGGGGACTGGTTGGCACGTGCACAAAGCCGATTTCCACATCGTGTATATGTTAAAGGGCTGGGCGAGGTTCATGTACGAGGACAGGGAAACGTTGGTCTCAGCCGGAGATTGTGTACACCAACAACCCGGAATTCGCCACTATCTCTTCGATTACTCCCCCGACATGGAGTATTTGGAGGTCGTAGGACCGGCGGACTTCACGAGTGAAGGCGTTGAAGGTCCCCGTGCCGTACCCGAGCCGGGGAAATGGACGACCTAAGCGAGGCTGCGTGCATGTAAAGGTGAGAGGTGTCGGTACGCGTACCAGTGATTCTGCCGCTCCAGTACCGCATACAGCCAAGGGGCAGTGGGGTGAAACGCAAAATGCGTGGACCGAAACCCAGGCCGCCCTCCGGGGCGATAGCCTGCACGATCGTAGTGCCCGAACGCCTTGCCTACGTCGTGAATCGTCCGCACGCGGTCCTGAGGACGCGCAGACCATGAGCCTCTCCTTGTTCAACCCGCACCTTTGGCAGGTTTGCACGCGCGTTGCATCCCTCTTGCACACGGTGGCAGGTGTTCGAGCGCAGCGAATTGGTAGTTGGCGCATCGATCCGCAACGTCGGGCAGATGCTGGTGAGCGGCCAGCCGCCGGGCATCATGCTGGTTCTGGCGCGCGAAAGCCGCGCGCTGTATCTGGGATGGGCCGAGCGCGCCTGTATCTCGGCGCGTGCCAATGGCGCGCTGCTGTTCGCGCGCGACCGCGTGGAAGACGCTGTGCTCGAAGAGTTCATGGACACGCGCGCGCCGGCGTTCGGCTACAACGTCAAGCTGCTGTGCGGTGCCGATCTGGCGGGCCTCAACGATGGCCGCTTGGCCATGCATCGCTCGGCGCTGCAAGGGCTCGACGATCTGCAACTGTATTAGCGTGAAGCGGTTCCCACGCTGACCTCATGGCTCGCGACGCAAGACGTGCGCTTCCATTTCGGCACGCTGGTACGCAGCGCGGACAATGGCTGGCTAGATACGACAGCTGGCGCCTGCAATGCGCAGCGCATGATCGTCTGCAGCGGTCGCGACTATCAGACGCTGTGCGCCGAACAACTGCGTGCTAGAGCCGCAGGTCTGTCGCCTGCTGCGCGTGACGCCGGAAGATATCTTCCATCTGCAGCACGCCGTGCTCACCGGTTTGTCGTGCACACATTACGGCGCGTTTGCCGATCTGCCGACAGCAAAGGCCTTGGCCACGCAGATCGACCAACAGTGTTCCGACCTACAACGTCATGGCATCCACCTGCTGGCCAGCCCGACGCCTTATGGCGACAGGATCATTGGCGATTCGCACGACTACAGCCAGGATGCGCGTCCGTTCAATGCGGAATCGGTCGACGGCATCATGCTGGATCTGGCGCGCGATACGCTGCGCAGCAAGCTGCGTGTGGTGGGGCGCTGGCAGGGTGTGTATGGCGCCAAGCGTCACACGCCGGCCAGCGGCGCGTTTTCCATCACCCATATAGACGACCGTACAACGTTGGCGCTGATGCATAGTGGTATCTGCATGAGCGTCGGGCCTGCGCTGGCACATCGGCATGTCGATGTATTGATGGACGGTATGGCACTGCCGCAGTGGACGGCTTTGGCAGCGTTGCCAGCCACGGCCATCGCCTGATCGCTGCGCCGTCGTGGCGCATCGTGCCGCATTGCGGTGCAGGGCTGGTGCGCGGCGCCAGCGAATCGTTGGCACAGAACCTGCGTGGATACAGTGCGGAGAGTAGAAGCGTTCAGCGGCAGTTCATGCCGCCCGGAAATTGCTCGCCACGTATATCCACGCCTGTTTCCGGAGTGTTTTCCATGCGACGCCGTACCTTCCTGCGCGCCACTGGCGCCACCGCGTTTTCTTCCCTGCTGGCCGCACCGGCTTTCGTCCGTGCCTCGGGCTCGCTGCAGAAATTCAAGTTCAACCTCGGCTGGAAGGTGGAAGCGTCTGGCGCCGGCTTTCTGCTGGCGCTGCAGCGCGGCTACTACAAGGACGCCGGCCTCGATGTGGTGATCGATACGGGTAACGGCTCGGCATCGGCCATCAGTCTGGTGGCGGGTGGCGCCTATGACTGCGCGTCCGCAGACCTGGCAGCGATGATCGAATTCAACGCCGCCAATCCCACTGCCGCACTCAAGGCCGTGGCGATCCAGTACGACCTGAATCCCAATGCGGTGATCGTTCGCAAGGGCGGCGGCATCGTCAAGCCCGGCGACCTCGCGGGCAAGACCATTCTCGGCCAGCCGTTCAACGCGTCGCGCAAGCTGTTTCCCGTATTCGCCAAGGCGCAGGGGTTCGACCCGGCATCGGTCAAGTGGGAGAACGCCACGCCCGATATCGGCGATACGCGCTTTGTGAAAGGCGATTTCGATGCGGCTGCGTACTTCTACTTTACGGGACTGCTGAACCTGAAAGCGCGCGGACTGGGTCCGGAGAAGCTGACCGTGTTCCGCTTCTCGGACTACGGCATGAAATCGTATGGCAACGGACTCGTCGCCAATCGCAAGAGCATGGCCGAGCAGCCGGACGCGATGAAGGCATTCGTCAAGGCATCCACGCGCGGATGGATCGAGGCGATGGCGGACCCAAAGGCAGGCGCTGCGGCAGTGAAAGCGCGCGAGCCATTGGCCGACCAGGCGCTGGAATACGAGCGACTGAAACTGATCGTCGATGGATCGATGCGCACGCCCGATACGCAGCGCAATGGCTGGGGAGCGGCCACGCAGGCGCGTCTGCAGGCGACCGTCGATGAAACCGTAGGCGCGTTTGGCATCAAGCAGCCGATGACCGCTGCGGATATCTGGACGGATCAGTTCCTGCCTGCGGCAGCGGATCGGAAGCTCAAGGCGTAAGGAGGGCCAGCATCATGTCGATTCCCATGATCGATCTCGCCGATGCCTTGACGCCTGGTGCGCCGCGCAGCGCCGAAGTGGCTCAGGCGTTTCGTGCAGCGGCGATGTCATCGGGCTTCTTCTACATTCGCCATCACGGCGTGCCACGCGAACTGATCGCGAAGCAGTTCGCGCTGGCCAAGGCGCTGATGGATCTGCCGGAGGCCACACGCCAAGCGCTCGCCATGGGAAACTCGCCCACAATGCGCGGTTTCGAGAACCTCGGTGATCAACGACTCGATGCCGCAGCGCGACCCGATCTCAAGGAGAGTTTCTATTGCGGCATGGCGTACCCCGATGACCATCCCTATGTGATGGCGGGCTACCAGACCTATGGTCACAACCAGTGGCCGTCTGAACTGCCGCAGGCGCCCGCGCAATGTCAGACGTATATCGACGCGATGCTGACGCTCGCGCGCCGGCTCATGCAGTTGATGGCTCTGTCGCTGGACCTGCCTGAAAACTACTTCGATCACACGAGCAACAGTCCGATGGTGACGCTGCGCATGATCCGCTATCCGGCGCATCCCGCCGATGCCGATGAGAGAACGTTCGGCGCTGGTGCGCATACCGACTGGGGTGCCGTGACCATCCTCGCGCAAGACCAGCACGGTGGACTCGAAGTACAGATGCCGGACGGCGAATGGGTGGCCGCTACGCCGATGACGGATTGCTTCGTAGTGAACCTCGGCGACATGGTGCCGCGCTGGACCAACGGCCACTATCACTCGAATCCGCATCGCGTGCGCAATGTGCATTCGAACGGCTTGCCACGCTACTCGATTCCGTTCTTCTACGAGCCCGACTACCTCGTGCGGATCGAACCGGTGCCAGGCACTGTGGCCGATGGCGAGACACCGCGCTTTGCGCCGTGCACAGCGGGTGAGCATCTGACGGAGATGTACCGCAAGACCTACGTGCCGGAGGCCGTCTTATGAAGCTCTGGTTCAACCTGCTATGCCGCGACATCGACGCACAACTCGCGTTCTATCAACACGTACTCGATTTGCCCGAAGCCGCGTCGAGTCGCTCTGCGATCTATTGCGCGCTCGAAACCGCGGACTTCCAGTTCGGTTTCAATGCAAAGCCCGCGTATGAGTTGCTGGGGCTCACATCGCGGCAACCGATCGAAGGTGTAACCGCACCGACCATCGCCTACGCCACGTTCATGGTGGAAACGCCGTCACGCGTCGATGCGGTAGCGGACCTGATAGGGAGCCTCGGCGGCACCATCGTCAAGGCACCGTTCGAGACGTACTACGGGCAATGGCAGACCGTGCTCGCAGATCCGGAAAGGAATGTGTTTCGGGTAGCGGCGGTTATGGCGTGAATCGCTGCGCAACAAGAAAAACGGCGAACCTCCGGGCTTGCGGGGGAAAGCCTCACGGCGCCGCTGCCGCGCGTGGTGATTGCCGAGGACCATCCCGCCTACCTGCTGATGATGCAGGAGCAACTGCTGCGTATCGGCGGCTGCGAGGTGGTGGCCTGCGCGCGCGGCGACGACGCCTGGGCCGCGTGGCGGCAGGGCGGGGCGGCGCTGCTGCTGACCGACGTCGGGCTGCGTGGCATGGATGGCCTGGCGCTGGTGCGGACCTCTTGCTCGAAAAGCCCGTGGGCCTGCGCGCGATGACCGCGCTGGTGCAGCGCTTCGCGGCCGGGCCGGGCTAGTCAGCCGCGCCAGGCCGAGCTGCGGATCACGCTGCAGAAGTTGCCGCGATGGAAGTGCGGGTCCTTGTCGGCCAGCACGTCGGCCTTGACGTTGCCGAACGTCGTGTCGGGCTTGTGGCGGATGCCGTCGTAGAACGCCTGAATGATGTCTTCCTTGAAGTGAGCCGTGCGCGGGTGGGCGTGCACCACCGCCTCGCGGTCGGCATCGGCGAACGTGTCGTAGCGGATGCCCAGCACGTCCATCTCCACGCCGGCGGTGACCAGGGCGATCTCGGGCGCCATGAACTCCGGGATGCCTGGGGTCGTGTGCAGGGCGATGGCCGTCCAGACCTTCTCCACCTCGCGCTCGCCGATGCCCCGGCTGCGCAGGAAATCGGCCGCGGCATTGGCGCCGTCCACCTCGAACCGCTTGTCCGGGCTGCCGTGCGCGGGCGTCAGGCCCATGTCGTGGAACATCGCGCCCGCGTAGAGCAGTTCGGGGTCGAAGCCCAGCCCGCGATGGTGGCCGGCCAGCGCGGCCCAGTAGTAGACGCGGCTCGAATGATGGAATAGCAGCGGCGACTCGGTATCGCGGACCAGTTCGGTAATCTCGCGCGCAAGCTGGCTGTCGGGGATAGCAATGTCGCCGATGGTGAAACGCATGGTGGACTCCTGTGCGGTTGGGGGTTGCCCTGAGTCTAGGAGTCGGCGTAGCATGTCTTCAATAGTCGTGATACGACGTAATGAGACATAGCTGGAAGATCCGGACATGCCCACTACCCGCACCATCGCCCTGCTGGCCATCGAAGGCGTCCAGTTGCTGGACGTATCGGGGCCGCTCGATGTCTTTGCCGAAGCCAACGTCCAGGCCGGGACGCCGGTCTACCAGATGCGCGTGGTGGCGCTGCGCGCGGGGCCCCTCACGGCGTCGTCAGGCGCGCGGCTGCTGCCCGACATCGTGATCGCGGATGATCGGGACGGCCGGCACCCGTCGCGCATCCACACGCTGCTGGTGGCCGGCGCGCCGCACGCGGCCGACGCCCCGGCCGACCCGCTGGCGCTGGACTGGCTTCGCCGGGTGGCGCCCACGGCGCGGCGCTACGGCTCGGTGTGCAGCGGTGCGTTCCTGCTGGCCGAGGCTGGGCTGCTCGATGGCCGCCGCGTGACCACGCACTGGGCCGCCGCCGACGCGCTGGCGGCCCGTTTTCCGCGCGTGGCCGTGGATGCCGATGCCATCCACGTGCGCGACGGCAAGGTGCGCACGGCGGCCGGCGTCACGGCGGGCATGGATCTGGCGCTGGCGCTGATCGAGGAAGACCTTGGGCGGGACATCGCGCTGAAGGTGGCCAGCCAGCTCGTGATGTTCTTCAAGCGGCCGGGCGGACAGGGCCAGTTCAGCCGCCGCGAGGCGCCCGCGGCCGCCAACCGGGCCGCGTTGCAGGAGCTGCAGCGTTGGATTGCCGCGCATCCGGCGGGCGCGCACGACGTGCCAAGCCTGGCCGCGCGGATCGGCGTCAGCGCCCGGCACCTGTCGCGGCTGTTCCAGGAAGAAGTGGGCGTGACGCCGGCAAGCTGGGTGGAGGCCGCGCGGGTCACGGCGGCGCGCCAGTTGCTGGAGGAAGGCAATATCGTGCCCAAGCAGGTGGCGGCCGCGTGCGGGTTCTCCAGCGTCGACACGCTGCGCCGGGCCTTCCTGCGCGTGGTGGGGGTCACCCCGGCGGAGTACCGCAAGCGCTTTGTCTCGTCGCTGGACTAGCAGGCTGCTGAAATACCTCCAGCGGACGTCAGCGCGACGACTGGATGAAGCGTTGATTTGAGAATCCCACCCAACGCTACGCGCGGCGGCGTGCCGTCGTCGCACCGGAACTCGAATCCGTCGGAGCACCAGCGGGACTTCCATCGCTGGCGCTTGCCGGCCATCCACGACTGGCCCCGGCGATTTCTGCCATGTTTGCCGAGCCGGCGCGGCCCTGGAACCTGACAGAGCTGGCGGACTTGTGCAGCATGTCGCGTGCCACCTTCATGCGTCATTTCCAATCCAGTCTCGGGCGCTCCGCAAGCGACCTGCTGACCGATATGCACTTGAGCCTGGCGGCCAACGAACTGAGGAAGCCCGGCGCGAGCACCGCAGCCGTGGCGGACTCGGTCGGCTACCGGTCCGTGGCGGCATTCCGGCGCGTGTTCACCGAAAAAATGCGAATGACGCCGGGGCAATGGCGCCGCCTGGCACGCGATGGGCAGTGACGCGCGCCCTTTGATCTTTTCGCGCATCTTGTTGAGCCAATGCCGTCTCGAAATCCGAATTGCGCGGCACTAGATTGAAGGCTCAGTAACTCAAGCAATCTGAACGGAAACCCAAAATGACCACTCTTGCACACCGGATTCGGCTGCAGATCGCCGAAAAGAGCGTTGGATCGCTATACCTGCTGGCCCCACTCAGATGGGCGCTGGTCATAGGATGTCGAGTAGAGAACCGCAGCACCAATCAGCGGTAGGGCGGCAACTGCAGGCAGCTTGGAGAATGGCATAGATTTCTGGCGTCGGAATGGTTCGGGCGATCCGGCGGCTTCGAGCATCAATCCACCGTAGCGGAGGGGTGTCGTTCGGCCCGCGAGGAACCCGAGCATGATGAAGTACGCTTGGCGCAATCTCTCTGACGCTGGTCAAACGAGAAAAATAGCCCCGCATCAAGCGGGGCCATCAGTGCTACTTCCATCAGGATGTGCCAAAGCCGTTCGCGGGCTCAGTCGGCCTGGATCGCGAACTCCTTCACCAGCCGGGTATAGCGCGCGTAGTCGGCGGCCATCAGCTTCTGCAGTACGGCCGGTTCACCACCCACCGGGGTCACGGCAATCGTGGCCATGCGTGCCACCACGTCGGGTTGCTTCAGGATCTCGTTCACGTGGCCATTCAGCAGGCGGACGATATCCGGCGGCAGGTTCTTCGGGCCCAGCAGGGCCTGCCAGGCGCCGATCTCGACATCCTTGTAGCCCAGTTCGGCCAGCGTCGGCACGTTCGGCGCGAACGGCGAGCGCTTCTGGTCGGCCACGGCCAGCGGCACCAGGGTGCCGTTGCCCACGTACTGGGCCACGGGGCCGTAGGTGACGTAGGTCATCGGCACCTGGCCGCCGAGCACGTCGACGATGGCCGGCGCCGTGCCCCGGTAGGGCACCTGCGAGATCTTGACGTTGGCCGACTTGTTGAACAGCTCGCCCATGATGTGCATCGGCGATCCGTTGCCCGGCGTGGCATAGGTTTCGAGCTTGCCGGCCTTGGCGCGCGCCACAAGGTCGCTCATCTTGCCGATGCCGCTGTTCTTGTTCACCACCACGAACAACGACTGCGTGCCAAGCTCGGCAATCGGCGTGAGGTCGTTGAGCACGTCGTAGCTGGCGCCGGTACCGGCCTTCAGCACCAGCGGCGCGATCGACACGGTGTTGGGCGCCAGCAGCAGCGTGTAGCCGTCAGGGGCGGCGCGCGCCACATAGGCGCTGCCGATGGTGCCGGCGGCGCCGGTGCGGTTCTCCACCACGACCGACTGCTTCAGGCGCCCGGCGAGCTTTTCAGCCATCAGGCGGGCCAGCACGTCGGTGTCGCCACCGGCGGGGTAGGCCACCACGATGGTGATCGGCTTGCCGGGATAGTTGCCTTTTGCGATGGACGGAGCGGTGCTCAGCAGCGCGGCGGTGCCGATGGCGGCGCCAATCGCCCCCAGGACGTCGCGGCGGACGAGGTTCGGTTTCATATGGCGACTCCGTTAGAACACGTGCTTGATGCCGACCATGGCGCCGAACTGCTGGCCGCCCGGCTTCGGGTTTGCACCGGCCTGCGCGCCGCTCACGGACATTGCCAGCGTGCCGTCGTTGTTGATATAGCCGGCCGTGGCATACACCGCCGTACGCTTGCTGAAGTTGTACATGCCGCGCACGGCGTACAGCATCGCCTTGTTGGCGCTGTTCTGGTAGTTCAGGTAGTAGACCTGGCCGGCCAACGTGAAGGCGGGCGTGATGTCGTAGGCCGCGCCGATGTAGTACAGCTCCGACAGCGGCGTCGTGCTGCCCTGGTTTTCGCGGCGGATCACGCCGGCGCCAAGCTTGGTGCGATCCAGCAGCACGTAGCCGGCAATCGATGCGCGGTCGTCGCGCAGGCTGGCGCTGGTCAGGCCGCCAAAGGCGCCCGGGCCGCCCCGCTGCGCGTCATAGGCGGCCGTGATGCCCCACCATTTCTGGTCCCAGCCGATCATGGCCGACCATTCGCGGCACTGGCTCTTGCTGGCGGGGTTTTCGCCGGCGCAGTTGGTGCCGGACGGGCTGGGGCCGGCGTTGGCCGTATCGCGGCCAAAGCTGTACGTTGCGCCCACGGTCAGGCCGCCGAACGTGCCCTTGTAGGCCACGGCATTGTCGGCCCGGGTGTTGGGCAGGTAGCTGTCCAGCGAACCGGAGCCGAAGGCGTTCGGCCCCAGGATGTCCGGGTCGAGCGTGGCCCAGAACAGCATCGTGTACTGGCGCCCGAACGAGACCTGGCCCCACTTGTTCGACGACAGGCCCACCAGCGCCTGGCGCCCGAACAGGCGGCCGCCCTGGTTGGCATTGCCGGAGTCGGGCGCGAAGCCGCCTTCGAGCACGAACACGCTCTTCAGGCCATTGCCCAGGTCCTCGGTGCCGCGCAGGCCCCAGCGCGACGGCACGGTGCCGGTCAGCGTGTTCATGCGCACCACGCTGTTGCCGGCGGCGCCGACGTTGTTGACGAATTCCACGCCGGTGTCCACCACGCCATACATGGTGACGGACTGGGCGCAGGCCAGCAGGGGCGCGACTGCGAGCAGGCCCGCCGCGTACTTTGCGATCTTCATCTACCGTTTCCTTCTCTTGTCTTGTGGGCTTGTCGTGGACGTTTCCGCTGGCAACGGTATGGGGGCTGCCGTGTCTTTGTGTTTCATTAGTAAAACAATGAACTGCATAGGAAACGTTGAGCGGAATATAGGCATGGCCCGACAAGGCGTAGATAGGTACGAACCCTAATGAGGTCGTGCAGTGACAGCGCTGTGCCGTCCGCATGCCACTCCGTGGAGGGGCGCCGCCCGTACGGGCGTGGTGCGTGGCGCACTGCGTTGAAGCGAGGCAACTGCAGACATTTCGCGCGCTTCGGGATGCCAGGCCATACGCGACGCGGGTTTCGCGGTTTGCTGGTCTCCGCATGATGGCGACACAGGTTTGAGGCACCGCGCACCGGTTCCGGGCAGCGCGAAAACGCCCCAGTTTTTCTCCCTGTTTACCCTGATCCCACGAACCGAAAGTCTGCGCCTATAGTCGAGAAGTTTTATTCGCAAACCTGTATTTCATATATGGAACACTCTGTGCGCCAATCCGCACCCGCTCCCGGCGTCGACCTGCTGGCCGCGCTGGATAGCCACTTCGCCGAGCGCCTGGTAATGACCGGCCCCGACGGTACGCGCTTGGCCTGCCGCATCGGCGGCTCGCGGGGCCCGGTGGTCGTGCTGCTGCACGGCATCAGTTCCGGGGCGGCGTCGTGGCTGCCGTGCGCGAGCCTGCTGGCCGCCCACGCGCGCGTGATCGCATGGGATGCGCCGGGCTACGGCCAGTCGTCGCCGCTGCCAATGCCCGCGCCGACCGCGCGCGACTATGCGATGCGGCTCGAAGCGATGCTGGCGGCGCTACAAGTACGGCCCGATCTGATCGTGGGTCATTCGCTCGGTGCCTTGATGGCCGCCGGCTATGCCGCCCATGCGCCCGACGCACTGCAGCCAGACCGGTTCCTGCTGCTGAGCCCCGCGCTGGGATATGGCGCGCCGGGCAGCGAAGAGAAATCGCGTGAAGTGGCCCGGCAGCGCATCGCATCGCTGGAAACATTGGGTGTGGACGGGCTCGCGCAACGCGGCCCCACCCGGCTGCTCAGCCCGGCGGCCACGCCGGACGCCCAGGCATGGGTGCGCTGGAACATGCAGCGGCTGAACGCCGATGGCTATCGACAGGCCGTGGCGCTGCTGAGCGGCGACGACATCGGCCGCTATCTGGAAGCGACCCAGCGTCCGGTCGAAGTGGGATGCGGAGCGCAGGACGTGGTCACTACGCCCGAGGCGTCCGCGGCGATGGCCGAACGCTTCGGCCTGCCATTTCATGCCATTGCCGATGCCGGACACGCGTGCTACATCGAGCAGCCTCGCGCGGTCGCACAGTTGATTCGCAACGCCATTCCCGGCGCCTGAGTCACGCGCCCCGCGTCCCCTTGGCCGGATATCGGCCAAGGGCCCTCCGCCGCGCGGGTTAACCCCGATCAATCTTTAAACCGTCGTTGTCTATAGTCGTACCTGTGTTCAATATCTAAACTCGTGTTTCATAGGTAAAACGCGACAGCGTCAGGCCGATGGAGCGCGACAGCGGATTGAGCCAGCCGCCCCCCACAAAGCAAGCTATGGAGCAAAGCGCAATGGAAAGCCTCGCGTACAACCCGAACCTGGTTCCCTGGGAGCGTCCCGCGCCCAACAACGTCGCCGGCAAGGGTCATATCGAGAAGCCTGGCCACGTGATCAACATCGTCTGGCAGACGCGCGCCGCCGCGCCCACCGCCTACGAGACCGTGCTGGGCGACGCGCTGGAAGCCGCCTTCGGGGGCGGTGCCAAATCTCCGGAAGACATCGTGCGTGCGTTCAATCAATCCGGTTTCCTGGCTGCCGACGGCCAGTCGTGGACCGAGGAACGCTTCCTCTCCGAAATGCGCCGCCTGGGCGCCTGAGCGCCGGCTGAGACGACAAGCGAGAAGACAGACATGGAATCGAACAAGCAAGCACGCGCCGAAGCGCGCCTGAACACCGGCCTGCGCAACTACTGGTATCCGGTGGCTGCGTCGTGGCAGGTCACGCACGCCCCGATCGGCATCACGCGCCTGGGCCAGAACATCGTGGTGTGGCGTGACAACGCCGGCAAGCTCAACGCGCTGGAAGACCGCTGCCCGCACCGTGGCGCGCGTCTGTCGATGGGCTGGAACCTCGGCGACCGCGTGGCCTGCTGGTATCACGGCGTGGAAGTGGGTGGCGATGGCCAGGTGAAGAGCGTGCCGGCCGTGGACAACTGCCCGCTGGAAGGCCGCACCTGCGTGCGCAGCTATCCCGTGGAAGAGCAGGCCGGCGCCATCTTCCTGTGGTTCGGCGACCGCGCGCCCGCCGAGGCCGATGCGCTGCGCCTGCCCGAGGAACTGGTCAGCGAGGAACACAGCAACTTCCTGTGCGTGGCGCACTGGGACTGCAACTACCGCTACGCCATCGACAACGTCATGGACCCGATGCACGGCGCCTACCTGCATGCGGTGTCGCACTCGATGGCCAGCGGAGAGAAGTCCGCCGTGATGCAGGTCGTGGAAACCGATCATGGCCTGATCTTCGAAAAGACCGGCCAGCGCGGCGTGAACTTCGACTGGGTGGAATTTGGCGAGACCGGCACGCTGTGGCTGCGCCTGTCGATCCCGTATCGCGACAAGGTGGGCCCCGGCGGCCCGTTCGGCATCGTCGGCATCGCCACGCCGGTGGATGAAGAGCACTGCATGGTGTTCTTCTGGCGTACCCGCCAGGTGCAGGGCTGGGAGCGCGACGTGTGGCGCTTCCTGTATCGCAACCGCCTGGAAGGCCTGCACTGGGACGTGCTGGAACAGGACCGCGTGGTGCTGGAGTCGATGGCCCCGGGCGCGCGCGATCACGAAATGCTCTACGCGCACGATGCCGGCATCACGCGTGTACGCCGCCTGCTGAAGCGCCGCGCCGATGCCGAGGTGGCCGACGACCCGGTGGCCATGCTGCAGCCGGTGGCCGGAGCCCACAGCCATGCCTGATCGCCAGTACGCAAACCTGCTGGCCGGCCGCAAGGTGCTGGTCACCGGCGCCGCGCGCGGCCTGGGCCTGGCCTTTGCAACGGCCATCGCCGAAGCCGGCGGCAGCGTAGCCATGGCCGACATCCTGGCCGACCGCGTCCAGGAATCGGCCGCCGCGCTGAAGTCACGTGGCTTCAAGGTGGTGCCGCTGCAGCTCGACCTGAACGAGCCAGCTTCGGTGCAGGCCTGCGCCAGTGCCGCCGCCGAAGCGTTGGGCGGCCTGGACGGCCTGGTCAACAACGGTGCGGTGACCGATTCCGGCGGCCGTGGCCTGACCGAGCTTGACGTCGCCACGTGGGACCGCGTGATGAACGTGAACGTGCGCGGCACGTGGCTGATGACGGCCGCCTGCACGCCGGCGTTGCGCGCCAGCGGCCGGGGCGCGGTGATCAACCTGGCATCGGACACCCCGCTGTGGGGCGCGCCGAACCTGCTGGCCTATGTGGCCAGCAAGAGCGCCATCATCGGCATGACCCGCTCGCTGGCCCGTGAACTCGGCGATGCGAACGTCACGGTCAATGCCGTGGCGCCCGGCCTGACGCTGGTGGAAGCCACCGAATACGTGCCGCAGCACCGGCACGACCTATACCGCAACCAGCGCGCCATCCAGCGCGAACAGGTACCCGATGACGTCTGCGGCGCCGTGCTGTTCGCGCTGTCCGACCTCGCCCGTTTCGTGACCGGCCAGACGCTGGCGGTCAACGGCGGCTTTGTCATGCAATAACCAAACACTCCAGGGGAAATGGAAATGAGCGATCTGTCGCAACAGGAAAACATCAAGCGCAGCTGGGAGCAGCCTGAGGGCGCCTCGTTCGACAAGTGGATGGAATCGCGCGTGGCGCGCTTCAGCACGCGCCGCTACGACTGGGACGCGCTGAAGTTCCAGGCCGACTACGACCCGAAGTACCGCCGCGCCCAGATGCGCTACCTGGGCACGGGCGGCACCGGCGTTGCCGCCGACACCAATACCGTGCCGTCGGAGCACTTCACGTTCTCGACCATGATCATCCCGGCCGGCCACGAAGGCCCGTCGCACCTGCACACCGATGTGGAAGAGGTGTTCTTCATCCTGCGCGGCAAGATCAAGCTGGTGCTGGAAAAGGACGGCGAACGCTTCGAGACCATCCTGACCGACCGTGACCTGGTGTCGGTGCCGCCGGGCGTGTACCGCGAGGAAATCAACATCGGCGAGGAAGACGCGCTGATGTGCGTGATACTGGGCGCGAAGAAGCCGATCACGCCGACCTATCCGCCCGAGCATCCGCTCACCAAGGTCAAGCGCTGACCTGCCACCGACACGCCGAGCCCCTGCCATGAGCGCCAATCCATCCGCAGCAGACAGCGCGCTGCCCGCCGAAAGCCTGGACAGGTACATCGTCCCGGGCCTGGAACGTGGCCTGCGCCTGCTGGCCGAATTCAGCGCGCGCGACCGCGTGCTGTCGGCGGCCGACCTGTCGCGCCGCCTGAACGTGCCGCGTTCCACGGTGTTCCGCCTGCTGGCCACGCTGGAATCCACGGGCTATGTGGAGCGCGCCGACGGCGGCCGCGAGTACCGGCTGGGTTTGGCGGTGCTGCGGCTGGGCTTCGACTACCTGGCATCGCTGGAGCTGACCGAACTGGGCGGGCCGCTGCTGAACCGCCTGCGCGACGACATCGAATACCCGTGCAATCTCGTCGTACGCGACGGGCGCTCGGTGGTGTACGTGGCCAAGGCCGCGGCGTCGCGGCCGTTCGCCAGCAACATCAACGTGGGCGCACGCCTGCCCGCGCATGCCACGGTGCTGGGCCACGTGCTGCTGGAGGACATGGATCTTCAGCAGCTGCGCGAGCTGTATCCGGAAGCGCAGCTGCAGGTTTATTCGGACAGCACGCCGCGCACCGTGGAAGCGCTGCACGAACTGGTGCAACAGGTGCAGCAGCGTGGCTACGTGCTGCACGAAGGCTTCTTCGAAGCCAGCATTTCGACCATCGCGGCGCCAGTGCGCGACCGCACCGGCAAGGTTGCCGCCGCGCTGGGCGCCACGATTCCGGCGTCGCGGCTGCCGCAGGAAGAACTCGACCGCATGGTCGGGAAAGTCAGGGAAACCGCAGGAGAACTGTCGCGCCTGCTTGGCTACCGGCCCCATCGGCACGCCAGGCGCGCGCCGGGCCAGGTGGTCGCCATGTATCGCGATTGATGGAAGAGGGGAGAGGGGATTCGATGTCCATGATTGAACTCGACGGCAACGTAGCCGTCGTGACCGGCGGGTCCTCCGGCATTGGGCTGGCCACGGTCGAATTATTGCTGGAAGCGGGCGCCGCCGTAGCCATGTGCGGCCGTGACAAAGCCCGCCTGCGCAGCGCCGAAGCCGCGTTGCGCGAGCGCTTTGCCGGTTGCCGCCTGTACGCGGCCACCTGCGACGTGCTCAAGCCGGAACAGGTCAACGCCTTTGCCGCCGACGTGGCGCGCGAACTGGGCAACGTGGACATGCTCGTCAACAACGCCGGCCAGGGCCGCGTGTCGACGTTCGCCACCACAGAGGACGCGGCCTGGGTCGAGGAACTGCAGCTCAAGTTCTTCTCGGTGATCCACCCGACGCGCGCGTTCCTGCCCCAGCTGGAGCAATCGAAGCAGGGCGCCATGGTCTGCGTGAACTCGCTGCTGGCCACGCAGCCGGAGCCCCATATGGTGGCCACGTCCGCAGCGCGTGCCGGGGTGCATAACCTCGTGCGCTCGCTGGCCACCGAGTTCGCGCCCAAGGGCGTGCGCGTCAACGGCATCCTGATCGGCCTGGTGGAATCGGGCCAGTGGCGCCGCCGCTTCGACGCGCGCCCCGACGAGGACCGCCATCTGGACTGGACCGCGTGGACCGCGCGTCTGGCCCGGCAGAAGCACATTCAACTGGGCCGTCTCGGCCTGCCGCAGGAAGCCGCGCGCGCCATCCTGTTCCTTGCCTCGCCGTTGTCTTCGTACACCACGGGCAGCCACATCGATATTTCCGGAGGACTCTCCCGTCATGCGTAACGAGCAACAACAAGTCACCGTGGGCTGCGCCATTGCAGCCTTCCTCGAACAGTGCGGCGTCAAGGCTGCATTCGGCGTGATCTCGATCCACAACATGCCCATCCTCGATGCGATGGGCGAACGCGGCAAGATCCGCTTCGTCCCCGCGCGCGGCGAAGCGGGCGGCACCAACATGGCCGACGCCTACGCCCGCACCACGGGCAGTCTGGGCGTGTGCCTGACCAGCACCGGCACCGCCGCAGGCAATGCCGCCGGCGCCATGGTGGAAGCGCTGACGGCCGGCACGCCGATGCTGCACATCACGGGCCAGATCGAAACGCCGTACCTGGACCAGAGCCTGGCCTACATCCACGAAGCACCCGATCAGCTCACGATGCTGAAGGCCGTGTCGAAGGCCGCCTTCCGCATCCGCAGCGCCGACACCGCCATCTCGACGATCAAGCTCGCCGTGCAGACCGCGCTGACGGCGCCGACTGGCCCGGTCAGCGTGGAGATCCCCATCGACATCCAGGCGGCATTGATTCCGATGCCGAACGACCTGAAGCCGCTGCCGGTGCCGCAACACCAGCCGTCGGCCCATGCGCTCGATGCGCTGGCCGAGCGCCTGCTGAAGGCCAAACGTCCGATGCTGTGGCTGGGCGGTGGCGCGCGCCACGCCAGCAAGCAGGTCAAACGCCTGATGGACATGGGCTTTGGCGTGGTCACGTCGACGCAGGGCCGTGGCATCGTGCCCGAGGACGATCCGCGCTCGCTGGGTGCCTACAACCTGCACAAGCCGGTGGAAACGTTCTACCAGACCTGCGATGCCATGGTCGTGGTCGGATCGCGCCTGCGCGGCAACGAGACGCTCAAGTACGAACTGAAGCTGCCGCGCCCGCTGCTGCGCATCGACGCCGATCCGGCTGCCGAAGGCCGCTGCTACCAGAGCGATGACTTTGTCAGCGGCGACGCCGCGCTGGCGCTTGACGGCCTGGCCGACCGCCTGCAAGGCCGCATGCTGATCGATGACAACTTCGCTGCCGACCTGCGTCGCGCGCATGACGCCGCCGTGGGCGCGCTGGTCGATGGCCTGGGCCCGTACAGCGCGCTGGTGCAGGCGCTGCAGCAGGCCGTGGGCCGCAATTTCAACTGGGTGCGCGACGTGACCGTGTCAAACAGCACCTGGGGCAACCGCCACCTGCAACTGTTCGATTCGCGTGCCGGCGTGCATGCGCTGGGCGGTGGCATCGGCCAGGGCCTGGCGATGGGTATCGGCGCCGCAGTGGGCGCGGCCGCCACGGCATCGGGCAAGAAGACGTTCACGCTGGCTGGCGATGGCGGCTTCATCCTGAACCTGGGCGAGCTGGCCACGGCGGTGCAGGAGCGCGCCGACATGGTCATCGTGCTGATGAACGACAAGGGCTACGGCGTGATCAAGAACATCCAGGACGCGCAGTACGGCGGCCGCCGCCACTACGTGGACCTGCACACGCCCGACTATGCGCAGCTGTGCCAGTCGCTGGCGCTGCGCCACCGCCGCGTGAGCAACCTGGCCGATATCGGCGCCGCGCTGGAGGCCGCAACTGTAGAGCCGGGTCCGTTCCTGCTGGAGATCGACATGCTATCGATCGGCAGCTTCAAGACCGTGTTTGCCGGCCCGCCGGTCAACAAGCAGGCCCCGATCGCCAATACGGCGGCGGCAGCGGCCTGAAGGGGGATGTCCATGCTGCATGTGTCGATGGTGGGTTGCGGTGCGATTGGCCGCGGCGTGCTGGAACTGCTGAAGTCCGATCCGGATGTCGCGTTCGACGTGGTCATCGTGCCGGAAGGCGGGATGGACGAGGCGCGCGGCGCGCTGTCGACGCTGGCGCCCCACGTGCGCGTGGCGACGCGGCTGGCCGACGGTGACCAGCGCCCCGACCTGCTGGTCGAATGCGCGGGCCACCAGGCGCTGGAGGAACACGTGGTACCGGCCCTGGAGCGCGGCATTCCGTGCCTGGTCGTGTCGGTGGGCGCGCTTTCGGAGCCCGGGATGGCCGAACGCCTGGAGGCCGCGGCACGCCGTGGCAACACGCAGGTGCAGCTGCTGTCCGGTGCCATCGGTGCCATCGATGCCCTGGCGGCTGCCCGCGTGGGCGGGCTGGACGAGGTCATCTACACGGGCCGCAAGCCGGCGCGCGCATGGACCGGCACGCCGGCCGAGCAGCTGTTCGACCTCGATGCGCTGACCGAGCCGACCGTGATCTTCGAAGGCACGGCGCGCGATGCCGCACGGCTCTATCCCAAGAACGCCAATGTGGCGGCCACCGTGTCGCTGGCCGGACTGGGGCTGGACCGCACGTCGGTCAAGCTGCTGGCCGATCCGTCGGCGGTGGAGAACGTCCACCACGTGGAAGCACGCGGCGCATTCGGCGGCTTCGAGCTGACCATGCGCGGCAAGCCGCTGGCGGCCAACCCCAAGACGTCCGCGCTGACCGTGTTCAGTGTGGTGCGCGCCCTCGGCAACCGCGCGCACGCGGTGTCGATCTGAAGCGAGTAATACCCCATGACGACGCAACAAGTCCTTCCCATCCTGATTGCCGGCGAGTGGCGCCCGGGCGGCGGCGACCGCTACGCCACGCGCTACCCCGCCACTGGCGAGGTGGTGGCCGAACTGAACGCGGCCAGCCTGGCCGATGTCGAGGAGGCCATCCAGGGCGCGCATCAGGCCTTCCGTGTCAGCGGATGGGCCCAACGCAAGCCGCACGAGCGCGCCGCCGTGCTCCACCGTGTGGCCGCGCTGATCCGCGCCAAGTCCGAATCATTGGCCCAGAGCCAGCGGCTGGACAACGGCAAGCCGATCAGCGAAACCCGCGCGCTGGTGGCCAGCGCTGCGGCGACCTTCCAGTTCTTTGCCGCCGCACTGGAAACGCTGGAAGAGCAGATCACGCCGCAACGCGGCGATTGCCTGACGATGAGTGTCTACGAGCCGATGGGCGTGGTGGCGGCCATCACGCCGTGGAACTCGCCAATTGCCAGCGAGGCACAGAAGATGGCGCCCGCTTTGGCCGCCGGCAACGCTGTCATCGTCAAGCCGGCCGAGGTAACGCCGCTGATGGCGCTGGAACTGGCCGCCATCTGCGAAGAGGCCGGTGTGCCGCGTGGCCTGATCAGCGTGCTGCCGGGCAAGGGCTCGGTCATTGGCGACGCCATCACCAAGCACCCGCTGGTGAAGCGCGTGTCGTTCACCGGTGGCACCACTACCGGCAAGCACATTGCGCATATCGCGGCCGACAAGATGATGCCGGTGTCGCTGGAACTGGGCGGCAAGTCGCCGACGATGGTGTTCGACGATGCCGACCTGGACCACGCGGTGAACGGCGTGCTGTACGGCATCTTCAGTTCGTCGGGCGAATCGTGCATTGCCGGCTCGCGCCTGTTCGTGGCGCGCTCGCAGTACGAGCCATTCATCGACCGACTGGCTGCTGCGGCGGCGAAGTTGCGAGTGGGCGATCCGGCCGATGAACGCACCCAGATGGGGCCGCTGATCACCGACCGGCACCGCGACAGCATCGAATCGTACGTGGCGGTAGGCGTGGCAGACGGCGGCCAGCTGCGCACGGGCGGTATCCGCCCGGACGTGCCCGGCCTGCCCAATGGCTACTTCTATACGCCGACCATCATCGAAGGGCTCGACAACCACGCACGCATCTGCCAGGAGGAAATCTTCGGGCCGGTGCTGGTGGCGATGCCGTTCGACGACGAGGACGACCTGATCGAGCAGGCCAACGACAGCGTCTATGCGCTGGCGGCCGGCATCTGGACGCGCGACTACAAGCGTGCGTGGCGGGTGGCACGGTCCGTGCAAGCCGGTAACGTCTGGATCAACACCTACAAGCAGTTCTCGATCGCGACGCCGTTCGGCGGCTGGCGCGACAGCGGCCTGGGCCGCGAGAAGGGACGACTTGGCATCCTGCAGTACATGGAACAGAAGAGCGTGTACTGGGGCTTGAACGAACAACCGCTGCCGTGGGCCGGAGACTGAAATGAAAGTATTGGGAATTGACGAAATCGTCTACGGTGCCGACGACTTCGACGCATGCCGTGGCTTCTTCGGCGACTGGGGCCTGGCCATCAAGCGCGACGACGCGCAGGGCCTGGACTTCGAGACGCTGAACGGCTGCCGCGTGCTGGTGCGCAAGATCGCCGACGCGGCGCTGGCGGCGGCGATCGAGGACGGCCCGACGCTGCGCGAAGTGGTGTGGGGCGTGGACAACGAGGCATCGCTGGCCGCCATCCGCGACCGTATCGGCAACGAGCCGACGTTCGTGTCGCTGCAGGATGGGGCACGCATCGGCTGCACCGACCCGAACGGCCTGGCAGTGCGCTTCCAGGTATCGCGCAAGCATGACGTGCTGGTGGAGTGCGCGCGCATGAACACGTGGAACGACAAGCCGCGCATGAACGAGCGGAGCCCGATCTACGAGCGCGCGATCCCCATCGAAGTGGGGCACGTGGTGTTCTTCGTGAAGGATGTGAAGGCCACCGAGCGCTTCTACATGGAGAAGTTCGGCTTCGTGCAATCGGACAACTACCCGGGCCGTGGCGCGTTCCTGCGCTGCGCGGCCGAGGGCGGTCACCACGACCTGTTCCTGCTGCAGCTGCCGCATGGCAAGGCCGGACTCAACCACGTGGCGTTCACGGTGCGCGATATCCACGAGGTGTTTGGCGGCGGCATGCACATGTCGCGCACGGGCTGGGATACGCAGCTCGGGCCGGGCCGGCATCCGATCTCGTCGGCGTACTTCTGGTACTTCAAGAATCCGGCCGGCGGCCTGATCGAGTACTACGCCGACGAAGACCAGCTCGATGCCCACTGGGAGCCGCGCGAATTCGAGCCAGGCCCGACCACGTTCGCCGAATGGGCGATCGAAGGCGGCATCGACGGCAATACTCGCCGGCAGAAGAACGCCGGCGGCCCGGAAGGCAAGTTCCTGACGGAAAAGCGTTAAGTGTCTGGAAGACTGGAAGTCTCGAAGTAGAAGGAAGCCCCCATGAGTGCGAGCCAATCTTTAACCCTGCGCGTGCAGGCCATGCGCTTCGAGGCGCGTGGCGTTGTCAGCGTCGAACTGCGCGATCCCGAAGGCACGCCGCTGCCGGCATTCGCGCCGGGCGCGCATATCGACCTGCATCTGGCCAACGGCCTGGTGCGCAGCTATTCGCTGTGCGGCGCGCCCGAACAGTGCGACCGCTACACCGTTGGCGTGCTCAACGACCGCAACAGCCGTGGCGGCTCGCGTTTCGTGCACGAGCAGTTGCGCGTCGGCACCACGCTGACGGTGGCGGTGCCGCGCAACCATTTCGCGCTGGACGAGGATGCCGCACACACGGTGCTGGTCGCCGGCGGCATCGGCGTGACTCCGATCGTGTGCATGGCGCGGCGCCTGGCCGAGCGCGGCCGCTCGTTCACGCTGCTGTATTGCGCACGCTCGCGTGCGGAGGCGGCGTTCGTCGAGCAGCTGTCGGCCTATGGCGACGCCGTGCGCTTTCACTTCGACGACGAGGCCGGCGTGCCGCCGGACCTGAAGGCGATGCTGGCGGGGCAGGACGCCACCACGCACTTCTATTGCTGCGGCCCCGGCCCGATGCTCAACGCCTTCGAGGCGGCCTGCGAAGCGCACGGCTACCCGAACGTGCATATCGAACGCTTCGCGGCCGACCCGGCCACCGAAGCGGTGCAGGAGGGCGAGTACAGCGTCCAGCTGCAGCGCTCCGGCAAGACCGTGCGCGTGCCGTCCGGCAAGTCGCTGCTCGACGCTTTGCTGGAATCCGGCGTGGCCGTGGAGTACAGCTGCCGCGAAGGCGTGTGCGGTTCGTGCGAGACAGCGGTGGTCGAAGGTTGTCCCGATCACCGCGACAGCGTGCTTAGCAACAGCGAGCGCGAATCGAACCAGACGATGATGGTCTGCGTATCCGGTTGCAAGGGCCAGCGCCTGGTGCTGGACCTTTGACGGACCCCGCCGTGCCGTGACAGGCGCGGCAACGAAGACTGCCCGCCGCCATGGCAGAGTCGCACGTTCAGGGACGAAGCGGCCACGCGGGTGACTGCCCTACACGATTCCGGAAGAGATACCCGTGTTGATTCAGAGACAAGACGCAGCGCCCTCGATGCAGGGCGCGCAGGCGGGCACCGTAGCCTACGGCGGCGCAGCGGCCGGCGAGGCCGCCACCCCATCCCAGACCCAGGCGGCCACGCCCGTGACACGCGGGCAGATCGTCGCCCGTATCGAGCGCATGCCCGGCAACATGATGCACGTGCGGGCACGGCTGCTGATCGGCCTGGCCACGTTTTTCGATGGCTTCGACGTGATCGCCATTGCCGCCACGCTGCCGCTGCTGATCGGCAAGTGGTCGCTGTCGCCGGGCCAGATCGGCTTGCTGATCGCCGCCCCGTCGGTGGGGCAACTGGTGGGTGCGCTGCTGTTTCCGGCGCTGGCCGAACGGTTTGGCCGCCTGCGGTCGATTGGCTGGAGCGCGGGCATCATCGGCCTGATGAGCCTGGCGTGCGGCTTCGCGCCGTCGTTCGAGATCTTCCTGTTGCTGCGCATCGTGCAGGGCCTTGGGCTTGGCGGCGAACTGCCGGTGGCGGCCACCTATATCAACGAGGTGACGCGCGCCCACGGCCGGGGCCGGTTCGTGCTGCTGTACGAGATCGTGTTCCCCATCGGGCTGATGGTCTCAAATGCGATGGGTGCCGTGCTGGTGCCGCGCTATGGCTGGGAAGTGATGTATTTCCTGGGCGGCGCGCCGCTGGTGCTGTTCTTCGTGCTGCGCCGCGTGATTCCGGAGTCGCCGCGCTGGCTGGCCGAGAAGGGCCGCCTGGCGGAAGCCGACGACGCGCTGCGCCAGTTCGAGGCGCGTGCGAAGCAGCCGCTGGCACCGGTTGGCGATGCATCGAGGTTCGACGCGATGGGCAAGCATCCGCGCCGCCGGGTGCGCGACCTGGTAGGCAAGGCGTATCTGGGCCGCACGCTGGCCGTATGGATGCTGTGGGCCACCTGCGGCTTTATCCAGTACGGGCTGTCCACATGGCTGCCCACCGTCTACAAGACCGTCTACCACGCGCCGCTGCAACTGGCGCTGAACCTGGCGGCGGGTGCCTCGGTACTGGGCGTGGTCGGGTCGCTGGTCTGTGCGCTGGTGGTGGACAAGGTTGGCCGCAAGCCGGTCATCAATGTCTCGTTCGTATTGTGCGCGGCGTCGCTGATCCTGGCGGGCGTGTTCCACGCATCGTCGGTCTATGTGGTGGCCACGTTCTGCGCGCTGGCGATGGGCTTCCTGGCCTGCGGATTCATCACGGCCTACGTCTATACGCCTGAACTCTACCCGACCAGCGTGCGGGCGATGGGGTGCGGGCTCGGCGGCGCGTGGCTCAAGGTGTCGGCAATCTTTGCCCCGGGCATCATCGCCTCCACCATCGGCACCGGCAACCTGAGCACCGCCTTCCTCGGGCTGGCGGTGGTGCCGCTGCTGGCTGCCGTCACCGTGTTCTTCCTCGGTATCGAAACCAAGGGCCAGGTCCTGGAAGAGCTGGAAATCTGAAGAAAATCGCGCCTGGCCTCCAGGCGCCGACCTGCCTGTCGTCGTTTGCCCTGCTGCCGACTTTCCCGGCGTGCAGGGTTTTTTCGCTCTTCTGGTGCTGTTTAAGGGGCCTGCCGCGTCCCGTCAGGGTTTTCCTTAAGTTGAGTCATCAACACAGAAGTCCTACAGTGCAGTTGTCCCTATTGTGGATCGTAGTTTTATATATGGAACTATTCTGCTAGTGTTTGGAAATGGCCATGTACCTTGGGGTGCATGGGGCAGCGCGAAGCGTGTTATATCGACCCGTTGCTGTTCATTGGCAAACCGAACGTCAAGCAGAGAGAGACCATGAGTAAAGCCACTCCCACGGAGGAGACGCAGGACAAGTACATCGTGCCGGGTCTGGAGCGCGGGCTCAGGCTGCTGGGCGAGTTCAGCAGCAAGGACCGCACGCTGTCGGCGGCGGAACTGGCGCGGCGGCTGCAGGTGCCGCGTTCGACGGTGTTCCGGCTGCTGGCCACCCTGGAAATGATGGGGTTCGTGGAGCGCACGGACGGCGGGCGGGAGTTTCGCCTGGGGATGGCGGTGCTGCGGCTCGGTTTCGACTACCTGGCCTCGCTGGAGCTGACCGAACTGGGCCGGCCGCTGCTGGACAGGCTGCGTGACGAGATTCACTACCCGTGCAATCTCGTGGTGCGCGATGGCCGGTCCATCGTGTACGTGGCCAAGTCGGTGGCAGCCCGGCCGTTCACGAGTACGGTCAATGTCGGTACGCGCCTGCCGGCGCATGCCACGGTGCTGGGCCGCGTGCTGCTGGAAGACCTGGCGCTGTCGGAGCTGCGCGAGCTGTATCCGGAGTCGCGGCTAGAAGTGTTCTCGGAGAGCACGCCGCGCACGGTGGAAGAGTTGTACGAGATGGTGCAGCGTGACCGCCAGCGCGGCTACGTGCTGCACGAAGGGTTCTTCGAGGCGAGTATCTCGACCATTGCCGCGCCGGTGCGGGATCGTACCCGGCGCGTGGTGGCCGCACTCGGCGCGACGATTCCGGCGGCACGGATCGATCCGGCGCTGCTGGAACCGATGGTGGAAAGGGTGCGGGAGGCGGCAGCCGAGCTATCGCGCCTGCTGGATTACCGGCCCATGCCGGAAGGCATGGTGGCCAGCTAATGACAACACGACGGTAGCGATCGTCACGATCGAAGGGACAGGCAGGAAGAGCATGCAGCAACGCAGCCAGACCGCGAATCAGAAGGCGAATCAGAGGGCGAAGGCTTGGCAGCGGCCCCGGCGGTGGCTGGGCGCAGCGGTGGCGGCGATGGCAGCCGTCGCCGTGGCCGGCACGGCGCATGCCGGCTCCTGCGCGAGCGTGCGGATCGTCGTGCCGTTTCCGGCCGGCGGTGCGGCCGACCAGCTGGCCCGCACGCTTTCCATGGGGCTGCAGCAGCGCCAGGGCACGTCCATCGTCGTCGACAACAAGCCCGGCGCCAACGGCAATATCGGTATCGATGCGGTGAGGCGCGCGGCTGGCGATGGCTGCACCTGGCTGGTGGTGCCGGCCGGCAACCTGACCATCAATCCCACGCTGTTTCCGGCGCTTTCCTATAACGTGGCGCGTGATTTCCGCCCGGTGTCCCTGCTGGCCAGTTCTCCCAACGTGCTGGCCGTGCATCCGTCGGTCAAGGCGCGCACCGTGCCGGAACTGGTTGCGCTGGCGAAGCTGGCGGACCAGGCCGGAAAGCCGCTGGGCTATGCCAGCCCCGGCGTCGGCAGCGGCCTGCATCTGGCGGGCGAACTGTTTCACCACAAGGCAGGGGCGAGCATGCTGCACGTGCCGTACAAGGGCACGACGCAGGCCGTCAACGACGTGGTGGGCGGCCAGGTGCCCATGCTGTTCGGCACGTGGCCCACGCTGGCGCCGTTCGTGCAGTCCGGGGCCTTGCGTGCGATTGCGGTGACGCAGTCGAAGCGCTCGCCGGCCGCGCCCGATGTGCGGTCGCTGGCAGAGCAGGGCATGCCCGGTATCGATGTGAGTTCGTGGTACGCGCTGCTGCTGCCATCGGCCACGCCCAGGCCGCTGGCCGATGCGCTTGCCGTCGACGTCCAGACACTGTTCGCCACGCCGGTGATCCGCAGCGATCTGCAGCGCCAGGGCCTGGAGCCCGTGGCGAGCACGCCAGAAGCACTGGCCACGCGTATTCGCGATGAAACCGCGTCGTGGGCCACGCTGATCCGCACCTACCACATCACGCCGGACTAGCGGCACCATCCGGGCGCCCAGGCGGCGCCATCCCATCCGATTTTCGAGTCGTACCGGCCGCACCGCGCGCAGTGCGCGGTGGCCTGCGGCCGTCTTTTCTCGCACTGGCGAGGACAAAGCGAGGCAATCATGGACTTTGTGTTGAACGGGCAGGCGACGCACTTCGGTGGCGACGGCGATACGCCGCTGCTGTGGGTGATACGCGACGACGCCGGGATGACCGGCACCAAGTACGGCTGCGGCATCGGCGCATGCGGGGCATGCACCGTCCACGTCGACGGGCAGGCGCAGCGGTCGTGCGTGACGCCGGTGTCCAGCGTGGCGGGGCGCAGCGTCACCACGATCGAAGGCCTGTCGCCCGACCGATCGTCGAAGGTGCAGCAGGCGTGGATCGCCAAGGATGTGCCGCAATGCGGCTACTGCCAGTCGGGCATGGTGATGGCGGTCAGCGCGCTGCTCAAGCAGAACCCGCACCCCACCGACAAGGAAATCGACGCGGCCGTGACCAACCTGTGCCGCTGCGCCACCTATCACCGCATCCGGGAGGCCATCCATGCCGCAGCAAAGTGAGATCCTGGCGAGCCCCGCGCGGCGCGGCTTCCTCAAGGGCAGTGCGGCGCTGGCGGGCGCTTTGTGCATCCCGCTGCCGGCGCTGGCCAGCCGCACCGTCGACAGCGGCCCCCACGGCACCCACGAGATAACCGACTGGATCTGGATCGAGCCGAACGGCAAGATCACGCTCGGCCTGTCGCAGTGCGAGTGCGGGCAGGGGGTCTACACCGGCATGCCGCAGGTCCTCGCAGACGAACTCGACGCGGACTGGCAGAACATCACCGTGACGTTCGTCACCGGGCGCGATGCCTACCGCACGGGGGCGGCGTATGAAGATCCGCAGCAGTTCGTCGGCGCGTCGATGTCGGCCACGCTGTTCTACCAGCGCCTGCGCATTGCCGGCGCGCAGGCGCGCGAAGTGCTGATGATGACGGCGGCAAAGCGGCTGCAGGTACGGCCCGGGCAGTGTCATACCGACAAGGGCCGCGTGTATCACGGCGCCACCGGGCGCTCGTTCTCCTATGGCGAACTGGCCCTGGAAGCAGCGAAGCTGCCGCTGAATCCGACGCCGCGCCTCAAGAACGAGGCGGCGCACCAGCTGATCGGCAAGGACCTGCTGCGCCTCGATACGCCGGCCAAGGTCGACGGTTCGGCCGAGTTCGGCATCGACGTCAGAGTGCCGGACATGCTGTACGGCGCCCTGAAGATGCCGCCCACCGTGACCGGCAAGGTCACCGGCATCCGCAATGCCGACGCGGTCCAGGCGATGCCTGGCGTCAAGGCCGTGGTGCGGGCCCCCGACGCGGCAATTGTCGTCGCGACAAGCTACTGGCTGGCAAAGAAGGGCGCCGACGCGCTGGAGCTCGATATCGATCCGGGCGCGGCGAAAGACCTGGACAGCGACAACATCATGGCCGCACGCCAGGCTGCGCTCGGTGCGCCGGAGGCGGTTGTCGCCACCCGGCTCGGCGATGCCGACGCGGCACTGTCTGCGGGCGGGCGGATCGTGGAGGCCGACTACCACACGCCGTACATCGTGCACGCGACGATGGAGTCGGTGAACGCCACGGTGCATGTGCGCGACGATGCGATCGAGGTCTGGGGGCCGATCCAGGGCCAGGATTTCGTGCGCAACGCACTAGGCAAGCTGTATAGCCGCAAGCCGGAGACCGTGATCGTTCACACGACATTCCTGGGCGGCAGCTTCGGGCGCAAGTTCCTGCCGGATTTCGTGATCCATGCCGCGCGCGCCTCGGCCGCGGTCGGCAAGCCGGTCAAGGTGATCCGCTCGCGCGAGGACGATATCCGGCACGGCTTCTATCGCCCCGGCGTCTCGGGCCGCTTCCGCGCCGTACTGGACGACAAGGGCATGCCGGTGGCCATGCACGCGCGCCTGACGGGGCAGTCGCTCTACGGCGTCATCAAGGCCGATCGCATGGCGAAGAATGGCGGCTGGGACGAAACGATGCTCGAAGCCATCTACGACTGCGTCTACCGCGTGCCGAACCTCAAGGTCGACATGATCGACGTGAAGCAGCCGATTCCGGTCAGCTTCATGCGCAGCGTGGGTTCGACATCGAGCATTTTCATGCTGGAGAGCTTCGTCAACGAGATGGCCGATGCGGCAGGCATGGATCCGTACCGCTACCGGCGTGTATTGCTGGCCCACAATCCCCTGGCGCTGCGCACGCTCGATGCGGCGGCAAAGGCTGCCAACTGGGATCGCAAGCCCCAGGCCAACGTCACGCGCGCCTTCACGTTCAATCTCTACACGGGGCGCGGGGAGGCATTCCAGACCTACGTGGCGATGGCGCTGGAGCTGAAGCGCGCGGGCAAGTCATTCAGCGTGAAGCGGGTGGTGTGCGCGGTGGAGTGCGGCAGGGCGATCAATCCGAACCTGATCCGCGCTAACATCGAGGGCGGCATCGGCTTTGCATTGACGAATACGCTCAATAGCGAGATCACGTTCAAGGGCGGCGTGGTGCAGCAGAGCAATTTCCACGACTATCCGTTGTTGCGCCTGGCCGAAATGCCGAAGATCGAGGTAGTGATCGTCGATAGCGACCGTCCGCCGCAGGGCTGCGGCGAGGTGTCGCTTGGGCCAGTGGCGCCTGCCGTGGCGCATGCGCTGTACAAGGCAACGCGGTCACGACGCCGGTCGATGCCGATGAAGCTGGAAGCCTGAGGGTTGGCGTCCGGGTGAGGGGCGGCGCGACGGTGCGCCGCCTTTTGCTTTGGATTGCCAGGCTAGGGGCTATCGTACTTTCCGTGCAAAATCTGGCGGTTTGGTCTGAATTCTTCTTATATATCAATGCGTTGTGCGGTCGCAATTTTCTCGGTTGCACTCCTTCCGGTGCAAAATCTGGCGCATTTCAGGCTGTCGGGCCGACGACGGCGCTTTGCGTGAGCTACTCCGTCAGTAGCGCCTGCCGGGCGCCAAGACGCGCGGTCAGACGGCCAGCGCTGCCATCTCCTTGCATTTCGTACTCACGGCACCCTCTTGAAAAAGCGATTCAGGCAGCGAATGCCTGGCCGAACTGCCGCGTCCGCTTGACGTCATCGGTATGCAAGTAGATGGACGTGGTTGAAATTGAGGCGTGGCGCAGGTTGTCGCGCACAGCGCTCAGTTCGACGCCCTTTGCCAGCGCGTGGGTCGCGTGGGTGTGCCGCATCCAGTGTGGTGTCGCCCGCCGGAGCTTCTCTGCCAAAGGTGGATGATCGCCTTCGATGATGTGCGCCGCAAGCCTGAAGAATCGGCGCATGACTTCCCACAGGCGCAGAGGCGTAATGCCGGCTTCGCCACCATCCAGGCTACCGATTAATGGCATATCGGGGTTCCAGCGAGCACGGCTGACAGGGAGCCCGCGCTCCAGCAGGTAGCGTTCCAGCGCTGCCCGCGCCAAGGGCGTCAATGTGACCCTAGCGGGCTTGCCACCTTTGCCAACCAGGTGCAGCCAGTGATCGCCTGCGGCGTCGACGTCGAGGTGACGCAACGCGGCATTGGCCAGTTCGCTGATCCGCAGTCCCGTGGCGTATCCGAAATCCAGCAGAAAACGAAGCCGCTGTGCGGCCGCGGCTTGCCAGCCGTACGACCACTCGAGACCGTTGGCGATGGTGCGCACCAGCAGCCATTCTCCTTCGGTGAAGGCATGGGTAGTTTCCACGGCCATGGCACGCTGGCTGCCGCGCACCTTGATACCCGCAAAGGGGTTGGCAAGCACATAGCGCTGTTCCACCAGCCAGCGGAACAGCGCGCTGAGGACGGCCAGCGCATGCGCGACTGAGCGCGCCGAGAGGTTATCGACAAACGGGCGCCAGTCCGGCGACGTGCGTGGCCGTGGTGGTCCGACCCAGCGCTCGCGCGGCGTGGGCCTGCGTAAAAATGCCCGATAGTCGGTCGCGTCCTTGGTCGTCAAGGATGAAAGGGCCTTCCCTCGCGCGACGATGGCCCACAGGATCAGCCGTTCGGCTTCCTTGCGGTAGGCGCGCTGCGTGGCCGAGGATTCGTGGAGGGCCAGCCAGGCTTGGATGGCCTCGTAATCGTTGTCCACGCCCAGGATGCAGGTCGACAGCGGAGCGCGGAAGGCGCCGGCGGAGCCGTCAACCTCGTGGGGCAGCCGCAGGTGTTCCCACGGCGTCACGATGGGCTTTCGATCGGCGACGACCAAGGCGCGGGCGCGCTCGGTAAGCGCCGGGTGTGTGGCAAAGAACGCCTCGATCTGGCGGGCGCTGGCGGGTCCGAGGCCCGGGACGGCGGTCCACCACTGTCGCCGGCGGGGGATACGAACGGTAAGGTCGGCCAGGTTGGTGATGCCAGCGGCCTGCAGGGCGCGTACCGCGCGCGCTGGCAGCCACTGTGCCACAGCATCGCTGATCTGCGGCGAAGGCGCTGCGGTCACACGCAGTTGCTCGATGGCTGCCGCGGCGGCCCGGGCGTAACCCACGCGCTCGGTTGTGGAGCACACGAAGATGTCCGCCAGATCGTGGCGCCGGCGCTGCCGGGCATACTGAACGAGCTGGCGCCGGATCGCGCCAACGATGCCTCTAGCCGATTGGCCATCGGCAATCCGATCACGTAGGTAGCGGTCTGCCGCCTCACGCGAGGAAGCGCCCTCGTACCAGGCGCGCAGCGCGGCAAGGGCGGCGGGGTCGGGCAGGCCATCGGGAATAGTGAGGCGTCGGGGCATTTTGTGCGAAGCGAGTTACGTACCAAGATAGCGGTACCGAGATAATAACTCTTATCTCTGTAGCGACGTTTTTATGCGCAGCGAGCGGAAAGCGGGGGCGACGGAGCGGCCGGCATCACGAGGTGGGAAGCGATGCCAAGGGAATTTCGAAAACCGGGGAACATGACGTACAGCGACCCGTCTTTCCCGAACATCACTTTCGCCAACTTGCGCAGCGTACCGCGCCAGTCAATGGCTACGTCAAATTTTGGGCAACGAAGCATGTGCAAGTCCAAAGAACCAGTTTTCTTGACTAAACAGACATCGCTTAACTGAGTTCCTTCAATAACAGAGCTCGATTGAGAGCGCCGGAACCATGAAAGCGTCGCTAATTTCCTTCCTTCTCGCCCTGGCAGTCACCCTGCAAAGCCTGCCGCCGGCCGACAAAGAACACTCCTCACAGAACTGTGGCATGCCGGAACGCGTGGCTACCCGCCGGGACCGGTACCGGACCAAGTAAGTCAAAGAATTCGAGCTAACTTCCGCCCCTTCGGGGGCGATGTTACCTCAGGGCAAACTGAATACTTCCTGGTAGCTCCGGAACTGTCCGCCTTGCGGCACCCGAGCGCATTGCAGTGGTGCCGAGCAGCCGGACCTCTTACTCCATTTCATCCGATGGCTTTGCGTCGATTCACCTTGGCGGCGGTGCGCTCAACTCCCGCACGAAGTGGCCCATCGTGCAGGCAGCGACTTCAGAGATTCGTAGACCCAACAGGTAGAGGAGGGTGGTGAGCCATCGCGCGCGGGCTTGGTCGCGTTGTTCGGCCAAATTGCTTGGCGCCGGCGTCGCTAGAAAAGCGCGGAACAGGCGTAGGTCCTCCTGCGTCGATGGCTGCCGGCTCCGCCAGGGCATCCGCGAGGGCCCATGAGGAGCAGCCGATCGGCTTCCCTTCGATAGTTCGCGTGCGTCGCCAGGCTCTCTACATAGTTCGCCAGCCACAGCGAGATAGCCTCCAGGTCGTTCGGCCCCAATCTGCCTGCGCGTGGCGTCGCCCAAGTTGATGCCCAAGGCGTGGATCTGGTTGGTACGCTGGAGCAGCGCCACCGTGCTTTTGCAGTGTGTCGAGCTCGAGATCCTGACCCGTCCTAGGACGGGCCGGCATAGAAAAGATTGTCTAGTACCCTCACGGACCCGCGGTTGCGCTTACCCATTTCCGTCGATCTTCATGTTCCAGCGCCGGCGATTTCTTGGTGAGGAAGGACCCATCGGCATTCCGAAGGACGGACAGCAGTTCGCACCGCAGGCTGGTGACTCCGCCCAAACCTGCGTTGAGAGCTATGGGGTGCTTCGCGACCGATCCGCCGCGCGGGACGATAGCCGAACCCGGCGCCGTCGGGGCGTTACATTCACAGCGGCTTGTTCCAACCGCGCCAAGCTACCCGCCCTAGTCCAATGCACCGCTCGCGTAAGGACGGCCCAGTGCACAGGCGCACACCGTCAGCCTCGAACGGAACGAGGCCCGGTCGTACAGAAAGTTCGTCGGCACCGGTGCGATCGTGTTTTGCGACCGGCCACTGCGGGCGTGGACCGAAGAGCGCTAGCGAGCCGTTAGCGACATTGATGTACCGCGGCAACATATGAAACTGGGTTCTATACAAGAACTTGCCCAGCGGCGTGAGACGCCCGGTCGTATCCACCGGAAGCGCAAAGGAATATAGTCGAACCGGCTTGCCACCCTGACCATATGCCGACCGTCCAATCAGTCCCCCTTCAACCGACTGTCGTCGAACCAGAAGCCACAAGATAAGGAGCAGTGGGAAGACGCCGATCAGCACGGCGACGGCGAAGATCACGTCAAACCTCCGCGTGAGCCACTCCTCTGGCGATATTGGGAGGGCGTCCTGTCGCATTTTTTTTGCCGCACGGCAAAGCATTACTGCAAACAACAACGGTGATAGCTTGCCTGGAATCTGCTCCAGTTCGGCCAGCCATTCCTCCTCCATGCGTTCACGCATTTCCGGGGACAACCGCCGCCCTGCGTGTGACACCACCTTCCGGGCCAGCCAGGGCAGCCAATCCTTCAGTTCGGCAAAAGCGAGGCCAACAAGAAACACCAGGATGCTGGTCAGGGTCTCGCTCATACCAGCACACCTCCTCGAAGTTGGCTCAAGACTTCTGTGGCAACGCGCGTACCGTGCGCCGTCATCCGGTAGAGGCGTCTCCGTGGACGGCCTGCTTTGGCCGGGTCGGACGTTTCCCAGGCGCTTGTGAGAAGTCCTTCGGCCTCAAATCGCGCCAGCAACGGATAGAGCGTGCCCGAGGATATGCCGGCTGCCTGCATCAAGGTATAGCCATAGATCGGTGCACTGGCATGCTCCAAAAAAACCTTCAGCACTAACAACCCGGACTGAGACATCTTCATACGCTTACCCCCTATGTTGTAAGTCTACATAGCGTCATGGGAAAGTCAACCGCCAGTTCATGAACCCACAACCCGGTGCGAAACACCATGGGAAGGCGGCATCCCGTTCGCGGCGGCTGGGAGGGCGACGGATCCGGAATTCCCGGGATTTGGGTGCGAGGGAAGGGTTCGGGCCTAGTTGTGTTTGACCACACTCCCTCCAATGTTCCGGTGAAAGGAACTTTGCGGGCCACAGTACTGAGCGGTGACACCGTGCCTGCTGTGCGGAGGCACGTGTTTGAGCCGACGCTAGATGAGGAAAAGAAGCATCGCCTTGATGGGCATGTGCTTCATTACGAGACCGCGGCTGGACACGTCGTCGAGGTGGCACTTTCGCCGGACGTAACTGGTTCGCACCTCGGTTCTTAGGTTCGGCCGCGCGCGACATTGCTGCGACCTTTCATCGGTCCCGAGCGCGTTTCGGCATTTCTGCAGGGTGGCCGCGAGCTGGTCATCGCGAGTTGGACGGTCGCGGAGCGGGGTCGCCTCTTCTGACACGGCTAGAATTGGCGCCTTGAGGGATATTTCTTGGGGTGGGTCGAGATGGCTTTCAACTTAGGGGACAGCGTTCAGTCATTCTGCAACGTTTGCGGCTGCCGCACCTGGCATACGGTGCTTCATATCGTAGCGCAACACCTTGGCGACCAAGACGGCTGGGAAGAGAACACTGACTTGACTATCCAATGCGGCGGCTGTCGGAACGTAAAGCTTCGCAATGATTGGACAGGATCTGGCATGTTTGGCGAGTCGACGGTAACGGACTATCCTCCTGCGGCCCTACGAAAGCCGCCGAAGTGGATGTCGCGTTGGTTTGGCCCGCAAGGCTTGAAAGAGCCGGTGCGCGTGATCTGCAATGAGATCTATAAGGCGCTTCAAAATGACATGCCGCACCTCGCTGCGATGGGGGTACGCGCCGCCCTAGAACAAGCGATGATAGACAAGATCGGAGGCGATCATCGCGGCTTCGATGAGAATCTCGAGAAGCTCTTCCAGCAAGGGCATGTGTCTCTCCTCATGAAAAAACAACTGGAATCGGTGCTCGACGTCGGCCACGCGACCATTCATCGAGGCCATATCCCTTCAGAGGAGGATCTGAACGTTCTGGTGGGAGTTATGGAGCATGTTATCGAGTCCCTTTACGTTCACGAGGAAGCCGTCAAGCGCATGGCGGAGAGAACTCCGCCGAGGCCGCCCAGACCCGCGAAGGTTAAGGGTAAGCCTGGCGATGCCGTTGCGCTGCCTGCGGCGCCTTAAATTCAGTTTCCGAGCATCGTCAGATGCCAAACGTTGTGCAGAACCGCGCCAAGCGGGCCGCGAAATTTAAATTTAGTCTTCGAAGCCCTCCCTAGGGTGCTCAAAAGCCACCACCCGGCATCCATTGGGTTGGGGAGAGAGATGCTAGGGTTAATGTGACCTCCAGTCGACGGTCGCGCGCGCCACACTTGGGCATCCTGTAGATGGGAAATTGATTCTGATCTACGCACCTAATTTAACATAAGCTTTATTCGAAGTAAAGTGATGTATAAAGTACAAGTCAAATAAGCTTGGCACGAGGCTGGCCCGGGATGAAAAACTCGCTTTCCTCGCGCCTCCTCCCCGGCTTAGGCGCAAGCGGCGGCCTTCCTAGAGGGTAATGGCGGGCTCGGCATCGACCGGCTCCAGCTTGCCTCCTCGCGCAAAACCGACGGCAGGTGTGAGAGCTCCCCGGTGCGCCTCCCCATGGGGTCAAAGTACCATTTTGGCAATAATGGGCCTTATGCCGCATCCTTGATATTGCTGCGCGCCGTCCGCGTATCTCGCGCCGGCGACTGGCCGAACATGCGTCCGTATTCGCGCGTGAACTGCGGCACGCTTTCATAGCCGACGGCGAAGGCCGCCCGGCTGGCAGTTACGCCCTCCGACAGCATCAAGCGCCGGGCCTCGATGAGGCGAAGGTACTTCTGGAATTGCAGCGGTGTCAGCGATGTCACTGAACGGAAATGCTGATGAAAGGCACCCTGGCTCATGCCTGCCACCGCTGCGAGCCGCTCCACAGTCAGCGGCTTGTCGAACTCAGCGCGAATCACGGCCACCGCGCGTGCCACGCGTTGCGCGTGACTATTTACCTTGCCCAACTTTCGGATTGCCGTGCCGTAGCGCCCCATCAGCAACCAGTAGTGCAGTTCGCGCACGATTTGTGCCCGTAATACTGGGACAGCCGCTGGACGATCGAGCAAACGCATCAAGCGAAAGGCAGCGTCTGTGACTTCCGTATCGGTACGATCGACGCGTACGGGCGTCTCATCGATATCGCCGACAGTGCCAATCTCCTGGCACAGCTCGGCGATTAGCAGGTTATCGAGCTCCATGACCAGCGACAGATACGGGGCGGCTATGCTTGCCCCGGTGATCTGGCTGACGGTCGGCACATCGGCCGAAATCACCAGCGAATCCCCAGCGGTGAAATCGAAATTCTGTGCATCTACCGTCACGCGTTTGCTGCCCTGCTGTACGAGGCAGATCAATGGCCGCGAGATCGAATAGTGCAGCGCGCTCGCCGACGTGGCCTGGATGATGGTGAGTCCGGGAACAGGCGTCAGGGCCGTGCCCGCTGCATCGGAATGGGCGTCGGCATAGCGTCGGACGGCGGAGAGCAGTGTTGATTCCATGGCGACAAGACTACACCTGTGGCTGCAGCGGCGCGACGCATTTGCAGGATTAGGCAAGAATCGCCGAGTTTTGGACAACCCTTCGAGGCGGTGGAATTCGATACTGGCTTCCAGTCATCCACACTAGAGACAGGAGCCAGACATGACCCGAATCACCGTTGTTACCGGCGCAAGCCGTGGGCTCGGCCGCAATACCGCACTGAGCATCGCCCGCCAGGGCGGAGACGTCATCATCACCTATCAAAGCCGGGCGCAGGACGCCCAAGCCGTCGTGGCTGAGATCGAGGCCATGGGACGCAAGGCGGTGGCGTTCCAGCTTGACTCCGGGGCTGTCGCCGCCTTTGCGCCGTTCGCCGAACAACTGCGGAAGGCGTTACAACAGCATTGGGGCCGCAATTCGTTCGACCATCTGGTCAACAACGCTGGGCACGGCGACTACGCACTGATCGCCGATACTACCGAGGCGCAATTTGATCGCCTGGTGGAGGTGCATTTCAAAGGCGTCTACTTCCTGACGCAAGCGCTGCTGCCCCTGATTGCCGATGGCGGCCGCATCGTCAATCTATCGTCGGGCCTGACACGCGTCAGCTATCCCGGCTATGCCGCTTATGCAGCGGCTAAGGGCGCCATCGAGGTGCTGTCGGTCTACATGGCCAAGGAGTTGGGCCAGCGTGGCATCGCGGTCAACACGGTGGCACCGGGAGCAATCGAGACCGACTTCGGCGGCGGTGCGGTGCGAGACAATCCCGAGCTGAACCAGTCCTTCGCAGCGATGACCGCTCTGGGCCGCGTCGGCGTGCCCGACGATATCGGCCCTATGATTGCGAGTTTGCTTTCCCCCGATAACCGGTGGATCAATGCGCAACGCATTGAGGTATCGGGCGGCCAGCGCATCTGAGCCCCGCTCCGTTGCGCTAGCCTTGCGCGGACGCGAGTCCGCGTTCGGCCATAAGCTTGTGCCAAAACATAGTATCTCGCCCAGGCGCCCGAAAGTGAACCCGGACCCGGGCGAACATATTGAATGTCCCAAAATGCCCTTAGTCGCGCCTCGCCATCGCACACCGGGTGATGTTAGCCGCCGTTCTCCACAGCTCTGTGTTTTCGCATTAAGCGCCTTACCTAAAACACTGCAAGTCATGATTGTCATGATTTTCTGACGACCTTCCCGTGGCCGCGAAGGCGCCTCGTCAAGTCACTCACCCACCCTGACGCAACCTCTTCCAAAGCTCCTGCATAAGTGATCCAGCAATCAACCTTGCGGAAGTTGCACTGCACAACAAATAATAGAGGGGCTTGTACCTCACGTGAGTCACCTTCGGGAGTGCTGGATGAACGAGGAAGGCAAGTCCCCCCCGGCGCGCGAGCCGCTGCTGATCGACCTGGCGCTGCAGGGCGGTGGGGCCCATGGCGCCTTTACCTGGGGGGTGCTGGACCGGCTGCTGGAAGAACCGTGGCTTAATATCGACGGGATATCGGGTACTTCGGCCGGGGCGATGAATGCCGCCGTGCTGGTCTACGGCCACGCGCTCGATGGCGCCGCGGGGGCCCGCCGGGCACTGGAGGCGTTCTGGCAGCGGGTGTCCGATGCGGCCCGCTTCAGCCCGTTCCGGCGCACCCCTCTCGACGTGATCCTGGGCCGCTGGACGCTCGACAACTCCCCGCTTTTTGTTGCCGCCGACCTGGCCGCGCGCCTCTGGTCGCCCTACGACCTGAACCGCGCCGGCAGCAATCCGCTGGCCGAGGTGCTGCAGGCCACCATCGATTTCGATGTGCTGGCCCAGGCGCCGATTCATCTGTTTGTCACCGCCACCAATGTGGAAACCGGGCGCGGCCGCGTGTTCAAGAACACCGAGGTCACGGCCAGCGTGCTGCTGGCATCGGCCTGCCTGCCGACAGTGTTCCAGGCCGTGGAGATCGACGGCGTGCCGTACTGGGACGGCGGATACGCCGGGAATCCCACCATCACGCCGCTGGTCCGCGAATGCCAGTCGCGCGACACCATCCTTGTGCAGATCAATCCGGTGGCCCGCGCCGGCGTGCCCCGCAGCGCGCGCGACATCCTGAGCCGGGTCAACGAGATTTCGTTCAATGCCGCCCTGCTCAAGGAGTTGCGCATGATCGCCGTACTGCAACGCGTGGCCGACCCCGGCGACGCCGAGGGTGCCCAATGGGCCGACATGCGCATCCACCGCATTGCCAGCGAGCGCATGGCCGACTTCGGTTCGTCGTCGAAGATGAATGCCGAATGGCCGTTCCTGTGCATGCTGCGCGACGAAGGCCGCGCGGCGGCCGAGCAGTTCTTGGGGATGCACGGCGATGCGCTGGGCAACTGCTCGTCGTTCAATCTCGACGAACTGCTGCAGGAGGTCTGACCCATGGGCTTGCTAGGCATCGTCATCGCCCTTGCGGCGATGATCTGGATGGCATTCCGTGGCTGGAGCATCCTTCTTATTGCCCCGGCCGCCGCCCTGCTGGCTGCCGCCACGGCGGGCGAGCCTCTGCTGGCACACTGGACGCAAACCTTTATGGGCACAGCGGCGGGCTTCGTGGCCCAGTTCTTTCCGCTGTTCCTGCTTGGCGCGCTGTTCGGCAAGCTAATGGACGACAGTGGATCGGTGAGCGCGATTGCCGACTGGATGACACGCACGCTGGGCCCGCGGCGCGCGATGCTGGCCGTGGTGCTGGCCGGCGCGCTGCTCACCTATGGCGGGGTCAGCCTGTTCGTGGCGTTCTTCGTGCTGGCGCCGATGGCCCATGCGCTGTTTCGTGCGGCCGACATCCCGCACCGGCTGATGCCGGCGGCCATCGTGCTGGGCACTTCGACCTTCACGATGTCGGCGCTGCCCGGCACGCCGGCCATCCAGAATGCGATCCCGATGCCCTTCTTCAGCACCAAGCCGTTCGCAGCGCCAGGGCTGGGCATCATCGCCAGCCTGCTGATGCTGGCGTTCGGCATGTGGTGGCTGACGCGTTGCGAAGGCGCCGCGCGGCGCAAAGGCGAGGGCTATGGCGACGGGGGGTCTGCCGGCGTGGACGGGGTGGCGGAAGTGGCCGAGGTGGCCGAACGGCCGCTGATCCGCGAGCGCGCCAGCACCGCGCACGAATTCGATCCGGCCGAAGCGCGTCACGGCCAGCGCAGTGCCGAGCCGCCCGGGGCGCTGGTGGCGCTGCTGCCGCTGATCGTGGTGATTGCCGTGAACCTGACCATGAGCCTGGTCGTGTTGCCGCGCCTTGACGCGGACTATCTGGCCCTGCCCGAATGGGGCGCCACCACCTTGCAGGCCGTGGGCGGCGTGTGGTCGGTGATCGTGGCGTTGGCGGCGGCCATCCTCTGCCTGGTGCTGCTGAACTGGCGTCGCCTGACCGCGCTGCGCGAAACGATGGGTGCAGGCGCGCACGCGGCAGCCTTGCCGGTGCTCAGCGTGGCCAGCCTGGTCGGATTTGGCGCCGTGGTGGCCGCGCTGCCGGGCTTTGCCGTGGTACGGGACTGGGTATTATCGATTGAGGGCGGGCCGCTGGTATCGCTGGCCGTCGCGACGAATGTGCTATCAGCGCTGACCGGCTCGGCATCGGGCGGCCTGACCATCGCGCTCGACGCGCTGGGCAGCACCTATTTGGCGCGTGCGCTCGAAATCGGGCTCGATCCGGCTGTACTGCACCGCGTGGCCGTGATGAGCGCCGGTACGCTCGACACGCTGCCGCACAACGGCGCCGTGGTCACGCTGCTGGCCGTCTGCGGCACCACGCACAAGCAAAGCTACGGCGGCATCGTGATGGTCGGCATCGTTGGGCCGCTGCTGGCGCTTGTGGCCGTGATCGTGCTGGGTACGCTGGTCGGATCTTTCTGACCCGGCCAGCGCTGGCTCAGGTTCAGGCCGACTGCGCGCGGTAGCGTTCCAGCCAGTGGGCGTACGGCGCGGGTTCCGTCTATGGTTATGGCTTGGTGCATCCCGATTTGGCTAGGCTGGCGATTTACCGTTGCGTGGAGGCTGCAAACAAGCTTGTTACGTCGATGAGGGTCTCAACCTCCGGCCGACTTGGCAAGAGGTACTCATGCTCTACTTGATTCCGGAGCTGATTGAGTCATGTCAGAATGCGTCGTGCGGTGACGCCTAGGCCTCTTCTCGCTGGGCGTAGGTTTTGTATGGGTTGGAAAGTTGTCGTCCAGAAATGACATCGCCTGGCTTACCCACCCTAATGCTCACGCTCTCGGTACGAGTGGAGTTGAAATCCGGCAGGCACGACCGAACCTCAGGCTCTGATTCCAAGTGAGCCCAAGGCGCCGCGCCATTGCCCGGTTTGGAGCAATCTGACGGGCCGTTAGGTCCTACCCAGGTGGACCGAGGGCCGAGGCCGGCCAATTTCGGTCGTACAGAGGCAGCGTTTCAGTTGCCGGATGGCAGTGAACTTCGGACGCTCGGATACGGGAATTTCGCGCTCGAGAGCTAACCCGATTTTTCGGAAGACTCGCGTGAGAAGTTCCCAACAGTCTTGAATCAGGCTCGCCAGTTTAAGACCATATCGGCATATGCGGCACCGTCGCTTGTCGGTGCCGCATTCCAACTCCTTCTACTCGCTAAGCCATTTCTTGATCGACTGAATAACCACGTTGGTGGAAATGCCATAGCGGTCATGGAGCGTCGGGAGGGCGCCGGCATCCAGGAACTCGTCGGGCAGAGCCACTTGCCTGAAAGGCACGTGCGCGCCCGCGCGCAGCAATGTTCCAGCAACCGCCTCTCCAAGCCCCCCAATGACGGTATGATTCTCCGCCACAATCACCAGCCGACCCGACTTTTGCGCCTCACGCAGGATGGTTTCCGTGTCGAGCGGCTTGATGGTGGGGACATGCAGCACGGCCACGCCGACACGGTCAGCTTCTAATTCCTTCGCAACCTCCAAGGCGCGCATCGTCATGATCCCGGACGAGATGATCAGCACGTCGGCACCATCCCTGAGCAGCTTCGCCTTCCCAAGTTCGAATTTGTAGTCATACTCGTCCAGGACCACCGGCACATTGCCGCGTAGCAGGCGGGTATAGACCGGGCCGTCGTGTGCCGCAATGGCTGGCACCATCTGTTCGATCTCGATGGCGTCGCATGGGTCGATGACCGTCATACTCGGCATCGCACGCATCAGCGCCAAGTCCTCCGCAGCCTGGTGGCTCGGGCCATAGCCGGTGGTAAGCCCGGGCAGCGCGCAGACGATTTTGACGTTCAGGTTGTCCTCTGCAATCGTCTGATGCATGAAATCGTATGCGCGGCGCGTTGCAAACACTGCGTAGGTCGTGACGAAGGGAACTGCACCTTCGTGCGCAAAGCCTGCGGCCGCTCCCATCAACAGTTGCTCCGCCATGCCCATCTGATAGTAGCGATCCGGGTAGGCCTTCGCAAAAATATGGAGGTCGGTGTATTTGCCCAGGTCAGCCGTCATGCCGATGATGTCCTGTCGCTCGGCCGCCAGTGCCGTCAACGCGTGACCGAATGGCGCCGACCGCGTAGTCTGCCCTTCGCCAGCGATCGACGCAATCATGGCCGAGGTCTTCAGGCGGGGCTTGCCCGATTGAATGCTGCTGCTCATGCTTTTCTCCCATCTTCGAGGGCCTGCAGGGCCAGTTGCCATTCGTGCGCATCCACCCGAATGAAGTGATTCTTCTCGCGTTGCTCAAGGAACGGCACACCGCAGCCCATTCGCGTGTCACAGACGATCATTCGCGGCTGCGCTTCTTTATGCGCGCGGGCGTTGTCAAAGGCCGTGGCTACCGCATCGATGTCATTGCCGTCCACACGCTGCACATACCAGCCAAACGCCTCCAGCTTCGGAACCAGTGGCTCGAACGCCAGAATCTGCGCCGACGGTCCGTCGGCCTGCTGGTTGTTCACGTCAACCATGGCGATAAGGTTGTCCAGCTTCCAGTGGCTGGCGGACAGGATGCCTTCCCAGATCGATCCTTCGTCCAGTTCTCCATCCGAAAACAGCGTGTAGACGAACGCATCCGAGTTCTTGCGCTTCAGGCCCAGGCAACGACCCACGGCAATCGTGAGGCCTTGGCCAAGCGACCCACCGGACATCTCCATACCCGGTGTGTAGCTAGCCATGCCCGACATGGGCAATCGGCTGTCATCGCTTCCGTAAGTTTCGAGTTCATCGGCAGGCAGAATGCCCGCCTCGAGCAGCGCGGCATACAGCGCAATCGCGTAATGACCGTTGGAAAGCAGGAAGCGATCTCGGCCATCCCATTGCGGATCCTCTGGACGGTACTTCATGGCACCGAAGTAGGCGACGGCAAGCACGTCCGCGATATCGAGAGCCTGGCCGACATAGCCCTGCCCTTGGACTTCGCCCATCAGGATGGCATTGCGTCGGATGCGATAGGCGCGTTCTGCCAGCGAGACAGGCGCCTCGAGATTTGTACGACTCATGATTGACTCCGTTGGATGGTGGTTGGCTCAGCGATTCACAGCTTTCGCCGGCACCAGGAATACGAGCAGCGCGCCGAAAACGACCGTTGCCGAGATGAAGATCAGGCCCGCAGTTGACTTGCCAGTGAAGTCGTTGAGCCAGCCTACGATGGCGGGTGAGAAGAAGCCTGCCAGGTTCGCTACACAGTTCACCGCAGCAATACCTGCTGCCGCCGACATCCCGCCCAGTACGGCCGTGGGTAGTGCCCAGAACTGTGATGACGAGGTCATGATTCCGGCAGCAGCAATGCAGAGGCAAATGACTGCTGCGGTAACACTGCCGAGCATTGGCAGCGTGGCAAAGCCAATAGCAGCCACCAGCATCGGAATGGCCAAGTGAAGACGGCGCTCGCGCCGACGGTCGGCCGACAGGCCAATCAGGGGCAGTGCAACGATGGCGCACAGATACGGCACAGCGGTGAGGATGCCAACCCATAGCGGGTCCGCGACACCAGTCTTGCGGATGATCGTCGGGAGCCAGAACGTCAAACCATACTGGCCCAGCACCACGCAGAAGTAGATGGCAGCCATCAACCACAGCCGGCGATCCACCATAAAGGCACGAATCGAAACGTGCTGCACCTTCTGGGCGTTGTCACCCTCCACATTACGCTGGAGTAACGCCTTTTCTTGATCAGTGAGCCATTTTGCGCCCTGGATGCCATTGTCGAGATAGAACAGAATGGCAATACCGAGAACCAGAGAAGGCAATGCCTCGATCAGGAACAGCCACTTCCAGCCGGCCAGATCATGCGCACCGTGGAATTCATGCATGATCCAGCCCGACAGCGGTCCACCCACGATGCCGGCCAAAGGAATCGCCATGAAGAACATCGACAATGCCTTCGCGCGGCGCTCCGACGGGAACCAATACGTGAGGTAAAGGATGACACCAGGTGCAAAGCCGGCCTCGGCGACACCGAGCATGAAACGCAGTACGTAAAACTGCGTTGGCGTGCTGACGAAAGCGAAGCCCGCCGAGATGACCGCCCAGGTCAGCATGATGCGCGCTAGCCAGTTGCGCGCGCCCACCTTGTGCAGGATGACGTTGCTCGGCACTTCGAAGATGAAATAACCCAGGAAGAAAATACCGGCGCCAAGGCCATAAATGGTTTCGCTGAATTGCAGATCGTTCAGCATCTGCAACTTGGCAAAGCCCACATTGACGCGATCAAGGTATGCTCCCAGGTAGCACAGCATCAGGAACGGAATCAGCCTCCGCATCACCTTGCCGTAGGTGCGAGACTCGAACGTGGCTTCATCGGCGCGCGTTGTCACCATGCCGGCCCCAAGGGCCGACGCTGCATACTTGGTCTTCATGGAATGTCTCCTGCCGGTGCCCCGGGTGGTCCCGGGTGCTTTGACATGGTGGGGAGGCGGCCCTCGGGCCGCTATCAGTGAATCAGCATGCCGCCGTTCACATCCAGCGTGATGCCAGTGAGATATGTGGAAAGATCGCTGACCAGGAACAGGCAAGCGTTGGCTACGTCAGCGGCATCGCCAAGCCGTCCAAGCGGAATACCCTTGATAATGTCTGCCCGCATTTCGGCGGTCAGCTTGTCCCCGGTAATGTCGGTTTGAATCAGCCCAGGAGTAACGGAATTCACGCGAATACGATTGCCGCCAAATTCCCGGGCCATGGCCTTAGCCAACCCGAGAACGCCGGCTTTCGCGGCGCTATAGTGCGGGCCGCCAAAAATGCCGCCGCCGCGTTGCGCGGAAACTGACGACATGCAGACAATGCTTCCGCTCTTCTGCTCCTTCATCTGCGGCAGTACCGCCTGTGACATGTAAAGCGTACCGCGCAGGTTCACATCAACAACCGCATCGAAATTGGCGGCACCGATATCGAGCGTGCGGACTGGCTGTGTAATACCGGCATTGTTGACGAGACCATCAATGCGGCCATAGCGCTCGATAGTGGCCTGCACCGCAGCGTCGCATGATGCTTTGTCCGTGACGTCGCAGCGCAGTCCCAGATGGCCGTCACCCAGTTCCGCGGCCGCTGTCTGGGCTGCATCGAGCTGCAGGTCGACGATGACTACTTTTGCGCCCTGTTCCGCCAGCGCGCGGGCAGTTGCCTTGCCGATACCACGAGGCGAGGCTGCTCCCGTGACGATGACTACTTTGTTCTCGACCAGCATCTCATGTCTCCTTGGTTATGCGTGGTGTGTTGATGGGTCGAGTTTTGTCTCTGGAGCACTTCCAATCAATGCATTCGGTTTCAACTATTGCTGAGAAATTTTCAGATATCGAGGGTTCACGAGATTAGGGAAAACCCCGTTAGTCCGCACCCTCCTGACGGCGATTGACCTCCCGATCGAGCCAGGTCAGGAAACGCTGGACCCGCGGCAAGTCGGCATTTTGGGCTGGATACACCACGTGATGGCTGACGACCTCCACTGAATATTGCTCTTCGAACACAGGAACCAACGTCCCTTTCCGTAGCATCACCGATGCGAGGAGCGAGCTCTCAAGTGCCACCCCTAGACCCAGGGCAGCCGTTTCTAGTGACATGTATGAACGGTCGAAAGCGAAGTCGAAGTTCTTATGCATCGCGGGCACTCCGAACCGCGCAAACCACTGCTCCCACCGAATCAGCGGAGTTTCGGAGTTGATAAGCCGTCGTTGCACAAGGTCGGCGGGTTTTTGAACCGGATTCTTGCTCAGGTACTCAGGCGACGCGAGGGGAAGAATTCGTTCGTGTCGGAGCGTTTTAACCTCAAGATCTCGCCAGTGTGCGTGGCCATGCCGCACGTCCACGTCATAGAAGCCGGCGGTGAAGGACACATCCTCGTAGGAGCACGACAGGTTAATCTGAATATCGCCATTGTCAGCCTGGAAAGTCCCCAGCCGCGGAAGCAACCACATAAGTCCGAAGCTTGGGCTGGTATGAACGCGCAGGATGTCAATTGCTGCAGGGGTGGAGGCACGCTCGGTCGCCCTGTTGAGCTCCGCGAGAGCTCCGGTGATGTCCCGGAGATACTGCTCACCGACGGGCGTAAGGACAAGACCCCGGCCTTGGCGAAAGAACAGCGGCTGGCCGATAGCCTCCTCCAGATTGGCGAGTTGATGGCTGACCGCCGACGCAGTCAAACCAAGTTCTTCTGCTGCCCTACTGACGCTTCGGTTGCGGGAAACGCTCTCAAAGGCAACGATGCTCTTCATTGGCGGAATGCGCATTGAGTTCCTTAGTAACGAGCTCTTCGGCCATTATCGTGCACACAAGCATCCGCCTCGTAAGGAGGAAAGGCGGGGTATCCTGGGATTCCGTCTTGCGAAGACAGGACGTCTCGGCGGTGCCTCGTTGCCCTAGCAAGCCCTTTGGATGGCTCGGCGCAGCCGGGACTCAATCCCCCCCTTCATCAGGGGGGAGGTGGTCGCGCGTCCGTACTTGCCCTCAGCCCAACGGCTCCGATTTTAGATGCCAGTTCCTCGGATAGGAATCCCCGTAAATGCGTCCCCGACCGCGTTGCAAGGCGCAAGTCTGGCCCGACATCGTATCCCGGGCGACGGCGAATGCCTTTCTTCTGCCAGTGGCTATCTCGCGTCTCAGGCGCGAAGCTGGACTGCTCGGTTCCTCTGGTGAAGCGGCATTCAACTCAGCCGGATATCGCGCGGACCTTACCTGTGCTTGCGAGTAATTCGCAGCAAGCGAACACTGCGCACACCACCGCCATCACAGGTCGGCCAAGCACTCCCACGCGCATTAACCGATGCGGTCAGCGGTTGATCTGCTGTACCGCACGCTGCCGCTGTGTCTCAGCGTCCTTGAGCAGCCGGTAAGACACATAGTACTTATAAATATTCCTCACGTATGTCGTCGTCTCCACTCCAATTTTTTCCGCTACGACAATCTCGACGTTGTTGAACCAGACATCGGGGTTGAGCCCGCGATCTACCGCCAGCTTCCGCATTTTCGCGATGTTTCCCGGCCCCGCGTTATAGCTGGCGAACGCGAATAGCGGGCGGTCAACCTCGGAGAACTTGGCGTCCTGAAAGTAACGGCTCATGAGTTGATCCAGGTACTTGGCTCCGGCGTGGATGTTCGACTCAGCCACCTTGATGTCACCAACGTTCAACTCCTTGCCGGTGGCGGGCATCACTTGCATGATCCCGACCGCGCCAACCCGGCTCTTAGCGTCCTGCCTGAGTTGCGATTCCTGAAAGCCCTGCGCCGCCAACATCAGGGGATCAAAGCGGTACTGCTGGCCGTACTTCTCGAAAATTGCGACCGTCTGTGTGAACCGCTTGAGCTCGGTGCTCTCAGAGTTGTTGTGGATCTGCTTGATCCCCTGCATATACTGCTTCAGTCGGATCTCTGCGATGCTCTGCTTCCTGATGTAGTTTTCATAGAAGTCGCTGACGGCCGCCTGCAACTGGGGACTCTGCTTGCGTATGGCCCAGCCCACATAGCCACCTTCGCGCACGGCGATGTTCTCGTGGACTCTTACCTGTGGCAGCATCTGCGCCCACATGCGCGCCTTCCAGTCGTCCACCACCAGAATCTGGAGAAGGCCCACATTCATCATCTCCATCGCATCCTCGTCCTCCAGCGCATCGGGCAGCAGCACGATCTTCATCGGCGGCTTACCCGATTGGCGGAAGTGGCCATTGAGCGCGTTCGCGCTTTCGTAATAGCTGCTGTGGCGGCGCACGTGGACAGTCTTGTCGCTCAGATCGTCGAGGGTGGTGAGCGCTGGCGACTTCGGCCCCGTCAGTATCAATTCCCGGGTGGGCTTACGCGCGCTTGCTGTAACGAAATCGGCCTGCTTCAATCTCTCGTCGGTGACGGTCAAGTTGCCGGCGGCGATATCTCCAAGACCCTCGTTAAGGGCCGGCAACAAACGGTCCCGTGTTGTCGGGATCATCACCACTGTCACGGGCCGCTTGTCCAGTTTGCCCGCGTAAGTCTTGTTGATAAATCGCTCAAAGTCTCGCGCGAAATCGGCGGTTAGCCCACGCTCCTGCCCCCGATCATTAAAGTAGAGCGAGCGACTGAATGGGACGAGCACCCGGATCACGCGTCGTTCGAGCATCGCGTCGAAGTCGCCCCGCCAGGGCTTCACGGTCAGGTCAAGCCTTCTGGCGGTGTTCGGGGCTGGTGGTGCAGACGCTGGTGCGGACGGCAGGGCGGACCATACGAGGACCGAAAGCGTGCCGGACAGCCACAGAGCCACGCCGACAAGTCCGGACCGAAGCCACTTGCGAGGAGTTTGCATCACGTTGCACCGTTCACTTTCGAGTCTTGCACGGCTATGCCTACCCAGCGACTTTGGGCAGGCGAAAGAGAGCGCCAAGCTGGGGCTACGACTCTCGTTCAGCATAGGCTGCCGTCGCAGTGGTGCAAGCGCGCTCTCTGCCCCAAAGTGCCGTCTACATGTCGGCGCGGGCTTCTGTTCCTCTTCCCGGCCGATGCAACTGGGACGTGGAGAATGACGTCGATTGGCCTGGAATCGCCGCGAGTGTCGACAAGTCCCGCTGCAGGTTGGCCCGACTAAAGGACCAGCAGTCGTCGCGTTCGAGGGTTGAGACGGGGCGTGGGATAACCGATTTGCCGAGGGGGCGCACGATAAACGTCAAGGGGTGTGACCTTGACAAGCCTGCCGAACGCCACAAACAAGACCGTGGCGTCCGATGGGAGCTAGCCAGACCTATCTAACACGTCGCATGATCTGAACGGTATAAAAGCGACGTTTGCGCACGCTGAGAGCGTGCCGAGCCATCTAGTATTTGATGTCGCGAGCCGTTTGACGCCCGCCCTGCTTCGCTTGCCGTTTGTCCTGGCGGCACTGTGAATTGCTCTGCTGGTTTGCCGCCCGGCAATCCTGCTTATTCTCCCGTGCATCTTGCCTCGTGTCCTGGCGCACATCCCTGCCTTGACGACGCTGCTGCGCCTGCTCAGTAGCTGCGGCTGAGATGCTGCTCAGGAACACAATCGCAACCGTAACGGCCTTCGCCATTGCTCCCCGCGTGTTCATCTTCCGTCTCCCGTGGTCGCCTCGGATGTCGCTTGCTGCGCACAAGGACCGCACGGAGCCGACAATTCCGACATTAATTTGCACGATGCTCGCTTGGCTTGCCATTGGACCTTGGGCTCAGGACACCGTGGGCGTTCCAGTGCCCCCGGAGTTTCAATTGAGGGCAAGCCAGGGGGAGACAATTTTGTGACGTCCGCTTCGCCATCGCCTGCCCGATTCCGTTCGCTCCTGTCTCTCACAGCGGCGATCGCACGGTGATAAATTGGTGTTAAAGACTGGCGCACGTTCCGCAACCAGGGGTGACTAGACGGACGGAACAGAAGCACTCTGCGTGCGTCCGCAAAAGCGCTATCGCTACCGCGCCCGTCGCAGTTCCTCGATGCGAAGCCTATATGCACGAAGCAAGCAGGTCTTGTCCGTACATTGATTGCGCGAACGCCTTACCCAGTCACGTTGATCGTCTCGGATTGCCGCCTTGGTGCGGCTTTCAGACAGCTTTTCCCTGTATAGATCGGCGAGGTCGCGCTCGACGCGAGCCAACTCAGTGTCACCACAGATTAGCTGCAAGACGGTGGAGTTTAGCTTGCTGCAATCTAGGCTGCGCATCACGGCGTTGCGGGTTGCCGGAAGATCCTCCAACTTGCCGGGCTTGCATAGTCCTTGCAACAATCTGCAGGCGACGCCACGTCCGAGCCAAGCCATGTCGCGCGCTCCGTGATCGGCGACAAAGCGGTTGATGGCGGCATGACTGACGCCTCGTTGCATTGCGTTTGCGGCAACGATCTCGTTGCAGAGCGAATCGCTCACGTAGGACTGTCCAGTCCGTTTGTAGCAGCTATGGAATCCCAGCCTTCCCGATCCCAGAATGCCGCGGCGCTCCCCGGAGACAAACAAAATCGAAGCGCAGGCGGACGCGCATTGAGCGTTGTCTGGAACAACGGTATAGACGCGAATCTTGTCCATGACATCGATGAGTCTGAACGCTGCTTCGACGTTGCCGCCTTGGCTGTTCAGGATCAGTGTCACAAGTCCGTCGTCATCGCGGTCCGCGAGTCGCGCAACCGCGCGAAGCTTGTCGGCATCGCCCTCATCGATGCGTCCTTCCGCTATGATCATTCGCCGGTTAAGCTCGGGCTGTTGATAGAAGCGGAACTCCATGCTTAACGCTTCGACTGGAACGAGCATGGCCTGGAGGAAAAGCCATGGCAGTAGCGCCGCACTGTGTCGCAGCACCGATCCGCTGCGCTGAAAGCATGCAATCACGGGAACGGATTCCTCCGGGTCTGGATCGTTAGTGTTAAATGAGCAGATGCTACGAGCGCTGCTATCGACTGCGAACCATGCGCGGTCCGCGATTGACCTGCGGGACGGTGCGCTGGCGCTGCGTCCCGCCATCCTTCAGCAGCCGATCCTCATAAGAATAGCGGCGCTTTTGACGGCTCTTCTACAGCATAGGCTGCACGTCCAAGCGGTCAAGCGGTCAAGCGGTCAAGCGGTCAAGCGGTCAAGCGGTCAAGCGCTGTACCGTACCGCCAGACGTCCACTTGGCGGACTTGTGTCTCATTGGAGTGGAAGGGACCGGCGCTGGCCCGGGTGCTATGCGATCACGCGTTTGAGGTCGGGAAGCGCCCGTACCCACATCTGAAATTGCCCCCTAAGTTTCTTGCGCAAAGCCTCGACAGTCCTTGTGTACGGGCTAAATCAGGGAGTCCGCTTCGGCCGAACCTCTGGCTGCTGCGTGGTTAGCTCCGGTACTCCGACGGCCGGGGCCTGCCAACGGCCGTATCGAAAGATGCGTCGTCGAACTTCGGCCAATCTGTCCATTCCGAAGAAACTTCGATCGGCGAAGAGCTATCAGCCGCGCGGAAGCTCGATCACATCGTGGCAGCAACGGGAAATCTTGGCCGCGCCAAGTCCCCATGCCCCCTAGGCGAAGAGCCAAGGCTCGGATACCCTGCGCTTGGCTTCATAGGCGCGGATGGCATTTGCCTGCTGCAGCGTCACGGCGATGTCGTCCAGCCCGTGCAGCAAGCGGTGCTTGCGCCCTGGGGCGATGTCAAACGGTATCGTGCGGCCGTGCAGTGAGATGATCTGCGCCTGGAGGTCGATCTGAAGCGTGCAGCCCGGTTGCTGGCCGACCCATTGAAACAGGTCGTCCACCACTGCCGACGGTTGCACGATGGGCAGGATGCCGTTTTTGAAGCAGTTGGCGTGGAAGATGTCGGCAAAGCTCGGCGCGATCAGTGCGCGGATGCCGAAATCCCGCAGCGCCCACGGTGCGTGCTCCCGGCTTGAACCACAGCCGAAATTCTCGCGGGCCAGCAGGATCTGCGCGCCCGCATAGCAAGGCTGGTTCAGCACGAAACGCGGGTTCAGCGGGCGCGTCGATGCGTCCTGGCCCAGGCGGCCACGATCCAGATACCGCCATTCGTCAAACAGGTGCTGGCCGAAGCCGGTACGCGAGATCGACTTCATGTACTGCTTCGGGATGATGGCATCGGTGTCGATGTTGCGGCGATCCAGCGGCGCCACCACCGCGTCTAGCGTCTTGAACGGTTCCATTCAACGTGTCTCCCGGGAAATATCAACAAAATGGCCGGCGATGGCTGCCGCGGCGGCCATCGCCGGGCTCACGAGGTGGGTGCGCCCGCCGGCGCCCTGCCTGCCTTCGAAGTTGCGGTTGGACGTCGACGCGCACCGCTCTCCTTCGCTCAGCCTGTCATCGTTCATCGCCAGGCACATCGAGCAGCCCGGCTCGCGCCACTCGAAGCCGGCCGATAGGAAGATCCCGTCCAGCCCCTCGGCTTCGGCCTGCGCCTTCACCAGGCCAGAGCCCGGCACCACGAAGGCCAGGCGCACCGAATCGGCCACGCGTCGGCCCGCCACGACGGCCGCGGCGGCGCGAAGGTCCTCGATGCGCGAATTCGTGCACGAGCCAATGAAGACCTTGTCGATCGCGACGTCGCGCATGGGCGTGCCTGCCGCGAGCCCCATGTAGGCCAGGGCGGCTTCCATGCTCGCACGCTGAATCGGATCGGGCTCCCGGGCCGGGTCTGGCACTCGGCCATCAGCCGCGACCACCATGTCGGGCGACGTGCCCCACGTCACCATCGGCCCGATGGTGCTCGCATCAATCTCCACCGTGCGGTCGAAGCGGGCGCCGGCGTCGCTGACCAGCGTGCGCCAATGGAGCACGGCCCGGTCCCATTCGGCGCCGGCCGGGCTGTACGGCCGGCCACGCAGATAGTCGATCGTGGTGTCGTCGACGCCTACCAAGCCAACCCGCGCGCCAGCTTCGATAGCCATGTTGCACAGCGTCATACGGCCTTCCATCGACAGCGCCGCGATGGTGCTGCCCGCGAACTCGATGGCGTGGCCTGTGGCGCCGCCCATGCCGATGCGGCCGATGATGGCCAGGATCAGGTCTTTCGCGGTGACAGACGTGGCCAGCTTGCCCTCCACTTTGACGCACATGGTCTTCATGGGACGCATGGCCAGGCATTGCGTCGCGAGCACGTGCTCCACCTCGGACGTACCGATCCCGAATGCCATCGCCGCGAATGCGCCATGCGTGCTGGTATGGGAATCGCCGGCCACCACCGTCATGCCGGGCAAGGTGGCACCCTGCTCCGGACCCACGACGTGGATGATGCCCTGGCGGACATCGCCCAGTTCGAATGCCGAGATGCCGAATTCTCGGCAATTCTTGCCAAGTTGCTGCAACTGCTGGCGCGAGAAGGGATCGGCGATGCGGTCAACGCTCGTGCGTTCGGCCCGAGTGGTGGGCACGTTATGGTCCACCGTGGCGACCACAGTTTCGGGGCGCCACGGCGCACGGCCCGCCGCGCGCAGACCTTCGAAGGCCTGAGGGCTGGTCACTTCGTAAAGCAGGTGACGGTCGACGTAGAGCAGCGCTTCGCCGTCGTCGTTCACGTGCACGAGATGGCTCTGCCAGAGCTTGTCGTAAAGCGTCCGGGGTTCCCTGTTCGATGGCATGGGTATGTGGTTCCAGTAGTGGTGAAATCGGAAGTGGCCGGTGACTTACTCGACGACGAGCTTGACCTGCTTTGCGAGCGTCTCGTACGCTTGGAGTTCGGCCTTGATCTGTGCACCCATGTGCGCGGGCGTGCTGCCGACGGGCTCGGCCCCAATGTCGTGCAGTTGCCGCCGCACCTCGGGCGCGGCGACCATGCGGCGGATCTCGCCCTGTATCTTGTCGACAATGGGCGCGGGCGTGCCGCTCGGGGCCACGATGCCGAACCAGGTGCCGACGTCGAACCCCGGCAGCACGGTTTCCGACAGGGTCGGCAGTTCGGGCATGGCCGAGGCACGCCGGGCAGTGGTGACCGCCAGCGCCCGGGTCTTGTGGGCCTTGATCTGCGGCAGCGCCGAAGTCAGCGTGTCGAACATCACCTGCACCTGGCCGCCCATCAGGTCCGCCACGGCAGGCCCGCTGCCCTTGTAGGGCACGTGGACGAGGTCCACGCCGGCGCGCGTCTTGAACATCTCGCCGATCAGGTGATGGGCGGTGCCGGCCCCGGCCGTGCCGTAATTGAGCTTGCCGGGCTGGGACTTGGCCAGCGCCACCAATGCCTCAATGGTGGTCGCCGGTACCGCGTTATTCACCACGACCACGTTGGGCACCATCGCCATCACGCTGACCGGCGCGAAGTCGCGCCCGAAGTTGTAGGGCAGGTTCTTGTACACCGCTTGCGCGATGGTGTGATGGACGGTGCCGAGCAGCAACGTGTAGCCATCGGCGGGCGACCGCGCCACCATCCCGGCACCAATGGTGCCGCCTACGCCTGGCCGGTTCTCCACGATCACCGGCTGGCCCCATGCCACGGTCATGCGCTGGGCGAGTATCCGGGCCAGCAGGTCGGTGGTGCCGCCCGGTGCGAACGGCACGATGATTTTCACCGGCTTGCTGGGGTAGGCCGGTGTCGTTTGCGCCGCAGCCACGGTGCACGCCATGGCAATCGGTGCGATCAGAAGGACGCGCCGCAGGTTGTTCATTGATTGTCTCCGTAGTGTTTTCGGAGACTCTACGCACCGCATCCCGGCATGTGATGCCGATCGGGCCGGGCATCGCCGCGCCAGCCGGCAGAAGATGCCGGTTGCGTAGCGCAGAACCGGTGCCGCAAGCTAGCGCCGCGTGCGTACGAATTCGGCCAAATAGCGGTGACTTTCGGCGGTGGCGCGGGTGGGTCCTTTCCGTTATCTTTGGGCCAGCTTTGCCAATCCGGAGCCGCGGCGCTCCAGCCACCCTATGACCCGACACATTGCGCTGCTGGTCTTCCCCGGCGTTCAGGCGCTGGACGTGACCGGCCCCATGGACGTCTTTGCCGAGGCCAACCGATTTCTTCCGCACGACGAACGCTATGTCCTGACAGTGATCGGCACCGAGCCGGGCCCCATCGCCTGCTGCAACGGTCTGGTCCTGCAGCCGCATCACGCTTACTCGGAGGTCGCCCCTGGCGAGCAGCAGTACGACCTCGTCCTGGCCGCCGGCGGCGCCGGATTGCAGGGCGATGCCTGGGACGTCGATGTCTACGCATGGCTGCGACGTTTCTGCACGGCGGCGCGGCGCCATGGGTCGATCTGCAACGGGGCCTTCGTGCTCGCCCATGCCGGCCTGCTGGCCGGGCGTACGGTCACCACGCACTGGAACGCGGCGACGGCGCTAAGCACGCTGTGTCCGGATGCGAACGTCGTGGCGGACAACATCTTTGTGCAGGATGGCGCGTTGTACACGTCGGCCGGCGTCACGGCAGGCATCGACCTAGCGCTGTACCTCGTGGCGCAGGACCATGGCAAGGCCATCGCGCTCGACGTGGCCAAGCGGCTGGTGGTCTTCACGCAGCGCGCCGGCGGCCAGTCGCAGTTCAGTCCCTACCTGATGCCGTACACCGAGTACGCGTCACCGGTGGCACAGGTGCAGGCGTACGTGCGGGAACACCTGGCGGAGGATCTGAGCGTCGGCGTGCTGGCCGGCGTCGCCCGGCAGAGCCTGCGCAACTTCGCGCGCGTGTTCGCGCAGGAGACCAGGATGACGCCCGCGGTATTCGTCGAGAGTGCGCGGGTCGATGCAGCGCGCGTGCTGCTGGAGCAAAGCCACGTGCCATTGAAGCGCATCGCCAGCCAATGCGGTTTTGGCGATGCGCACACGATGCGGCAGGTCTTCAAGCGGCGGCTGGGCATCACGCCGCAGCAGTACCGGGCCCATTTCCTGTCGCCCGGCGATTCAGAGGCCGGCGGATAGCCACCCTACTTCCGGTCCGTCTCCGAATACCCGTGGATCCGCTTGCGCTCGCCCACGCTAGTCAGCGTCACCTCCTGCACGCCGGCGTTGCCGCACCGACGCAACGATGCTAGCCGTCGAAGGCATATGTGCATTGGCATGGCAGCCACCGCTAGCGCCATCCACAGGAGGGCAACAGAAGATTCTACGTGCACGGAAAGTGCTCGGCCATTCAAAATCGACGCGACGAACCACGACTGACGCATGTGGCAACGCTATATGAGCCAATCGGCCAACTTCCGACTATGAGAGAGGCAAGCGGACTATTTCAGCGCTTTCTCTGACGTCTTTGCGGTCTTCAAAATCATCTCGCGCAGCCAGGCATGCCCCACATCGTCATCGTCCCGGCCATGCCAGACCGCGCGCATGATTTCGGTGCGTGATGGGTAAGGTGGTACGCGACGAGCTAGACCCCCACGGTCCGCGAGTGCGAGAGCAAGCGACGCTGGCACGACCGACAGCATGTCGGTCTGGCGAAGCAGGGCTGGAATGGCGAGCGCGTGTGGGGTAGTGACTCTTAGTCGCGGCGTCTCTCCACACGCAAGGAGCGCCTCCTCCAACGCCCGTCGATCGAACATCTCCGACTGGCGAGCCAGCCCGCGCTCGACGATGAATCCACCTATCGCCCCTTCCTCCTGCCCGCCTACTGACAGTGTGACAAGGGGGTACTTCGCCAGATCCTCGAGCCTGAGCTTTCTTCGCGAGGCCGGATGTCCTTTGCACATCAAGATCGATTCACCGAGAGACATCAAGTCGCACGAGTTAAGGCGAGGGGGAACCTGGGAAAAGATGCCAATAGCGATGTCGATACGGCCCAAGTCGATCTGCTCCGCGAGATCCAGTCGCGTTGACGGCCGAATGACGAGGTCCACGCCGGGCGCCAACTTCTCCAGCAGGCGGGAGAGTGGCGCAACGATTACTTCAGTGACGTGATCGTTCGCCGCAATCACGAATCTGCGTTTGGATTGACCTGGCGAGAACGGTTCCGTGCCCAAAGCGTTTTCGATCCTGCGAAGCGAATCCAGCAACGTTGGCGCCATCGACATGGCACGGCCGGTCGGAACCATGCCCTTGCCCCTCCGTATGAAAAGCTCGTCCCCCACCAGCTCGCGCAGCCTGCGTAGCGCATGACTGACCGCAGATTGCGTGAGGTGCAGACGTTTACCGGCCAGGATCAGATTCCGCTCTTCATAGACGGCCTCGAATACTTTCAGAAGGTTCAGGTCCGTGCGTCCGATGCTCATGATGGCGCCCCGTAGTTGAATGCCGCTCATTATGCAGTTGCACAGACATCAATTCCATTCCATTCAATGGCGGCGCATCATGGCTTCCAATATTGGACAGGAGGCGAACCATGACTTCAGAAACGCTGCAAAACGATCGCGAAGCACTGATCGAGCGATGCATCCCCTTCCTTGAGGAAGTAAAGGACCTCACCACCGGTACCGAGGTGGAGAGTTGGCTCAACCAAAAATACGGACCTGACAGCGAGCTCTACAAGACATTGGCCTCGCTTGTGCGCAAGGGTGTGGAGGATGGCTGGGCGGCCAATATTGACATTGAAGGCTCAACCTATCGCCGTAGTCGCATCGCGGAGCCCTCCGAACGCACGCTGCACTTCAGCATCACTGCCGTGTACATGGACAGCGCTGGCAATGCCCAGGGACACTCGGATGGTCGCTTTCGGGGGCAATACCACGGCCATCCGTATGGGGAGTTCAACATGGTCGTTCCTTTGAACGCCGGGGCGGCACTCAACGGTCCGAATGGTTGGTGTGCGGGTGGCTGGACCGCCCCGGCTCCCGGGAGCCATCACTACCCCGAAGCAAAGGGTGGCGCCGTGATCGCGCTGTTCTTCTTGCCTTCGGGGCGTATTTCATATCACGAAGCCCCGCAGGAGTGAGTCATGGTGAAGACAGCAAGTGAATGGTCTCAGGAGGCGATCGCGCAATGTGTTGCCTCAGTAGTGTCCTCGCGGCGTTCAGTCCGTGCGTTTAAGCCAGACCCCGTGTGTCAGGAAACGGTCGAACAGATCCTGCAGGAAGCAGCCACCGCACCAAGCGGAGCCAACATTCAGCCCTGGCGCGTGTACGTGGTTACAGGTGCGGTCAAGGACGAACTTGCCAACATCCTGGTCGCTGCCTACAGAGCTGGGGCAGCTCCTGCTCCTGCTCACTTCCCCGAGCCATTGCCCGAACTTTTTCGCAAAAGACTGATTGATTTCGGCGCGCGCTACTACGCGTCGCTTCGTATCGATCGCAACGACACGGCGGCCCGCTCGCGCCAGACCGAAAAGAACTTCTCGTTCTTTGGTGCTCCGGTGGGACTAATTTTCAGCATAGACCGCAGACTGAAACCCCACAGTTGGATCGATATCGGGCTTTTCGCGCAGAACCTCATGATTGCCGCGAAAGCGCGAGGCATTGACACATGCCCCCAGGTCGCCTTCGCACCGTTCCACGAGCAGATTGCATCGTACTTGAGCATGCCTGCCGAGGAAGTTACCGCTTTCGGTATGTCGTTGGGCTTCGGCGAACCCGAAGCCGAGGTCAATCAGACGAGGATGCCACGCGAACGTGTGCAGGACTTCGCCCGCCTATTCGGGTTTTCTGCCGCGGCCGGTCGGTAATCCCACGGCCGAATTCGCATAAACCCGTCCGACCGGACCGGGCCTCAGCCACTTCGAAGGCAACACTGCACAACACGTATCAGATGACCATCCCTTCCAAATTCAAGAAGTCCCGAGCAACCACGAGTATCGTGTCCAGCCTCTTGCCGATAGGAATCAGCCTCGCGGCCGCAGCGTTCATACCCTTCGCTGCATCGGCTTCCGATGCAATCCAGGCAAGCGTTGCCAGCACGAAGGTGTTGCCCGACGACTATTTTCATACTGGGGCGGGCGCAAGGTATTTGCGCCGTGCCGACGACGATCTCGTCAAGAAGCCGCTGCGGGGTAATATCACCGTACTGATGGGCTCGGGGGGCAACATCACTGTGCTCGCGACTCGGGAAGGAAACTTTCTGGTCGATGCCGGCATCAGCAAGTCACGGGAGAAACTGCAGGCGGCCTTCAAAGAAATCGGACAGCGCCCGCTCCGGTACGTCGTGAACACGCATTGGCACTGGGACCACACGGACGGGAATGCATGGTTGCACGAGGCAGGGGCCACGATCGTCGCACAAAGTAATACCTACAGGCATCTTACCGAAAGAACACACGTGAACGCCTGGAACTGGACATTTGACCCCGTGCAACAATCAGCACGCCCAACGCTGCTAGTCGACGGCGAAATGACGTTCAACTTTGGCGGTGCTGTGATTGAAGTGGAGAACTTCGGCCAAGGTCATACGGACGGGGATTTGTGGGTCTACTTCAAGAACGCCGACGTGCTGGTGCTGGGCGACACTTTCTGGAACGGGTTTTATCCGTATATCGACAACGAAGACGGGGGAAGCATCGACGGCGCGATCGCATGGGCCAGCAAGGCGGTAGCTCGGACGACCTCCCACACGATTGTCATTCCGGGGCATGGGACTGTAGGCACTCGCGCTCAGCTCATTGAGTTTCGCGACATGCTGGTGACCGTGCGCAACAACGTAGCGGCGCTCAAGAAGGCCGGGAAGACGCTCGAGGAAATTGTGGCTGCCAAGCCAACGGCAAACTTCGACGCCAAATGGGGAAACTTCGTGTTCAACGGCGATCAATTTACGAGAATGGTCTACGCAGGACTGCAGGCTGATATCTAGCCCGGGCCTATTAAGCGGTGGGCCTTGGAGTTGCCGCGCACGGCAAGACCACCCTTAGACGCCCGATTATTTCGGTCATTCACAGAGAAGACCGCCGGAGGGCGCCACAGGGTCGTTCTGCGACGTGGCGCCCTACCCCTCGCAATGGGGCATCCTGGAGCTCCTAACTGGCAGCCAACCAGCTATTCCTTTTAAGACGGCGCCCGCGGCAAGTATCTCGCTCCGCCGTGCTACCCGCTAGGTGGCAACGACCAGCACCACCGCCCTACCGTCACCCTTCGATCATTCGAACCCGCACAAGCCGCACCCCGAGCGGACACCTTTGAATGGCTGCCCGTATGGCGTTTTGGCAAAGCCAGAACAGTACGTGTGGCCGATTATCCTAGTGTCGTAGTTCGGAATCAAATGTCGGAAGAAGCATGCCGCACAATCCGGCCGCACTGGTGCTTGCGTTGCACGATGAGCGCGGCGGCATGGATTGGCAGGGTGTACGACGACTTTACGAATGCTGCTACGTAGGTTACTGCGATGCCTGTGTCGCGTTCAGTCTAACCAAGCCGCAGCGGCGGCGTACTGGCCGGTGGACGGCGGTGCCGGGTCAGTTGCTCGAAGGCCGATGCCAGCCGCAAGAGCAGCACATCGCTGCCTGCCCGGCCTAGCCAAGATACGCCAGCGGGAACGCCGGCCGACGTGAATCCCATCGGCACGCTGATCTCCGGAAAGCCGGCGGCGCTCGCCATATGCATCGGCGCTAGGGGCTGTTCGGCGCGGCAGTGGTAGGTCGCATCGACCATGTCGAAGCGCGGCGATGCGGGGCATGACAGCGTGGGGAATACCAATGCCTCCACCCCATTGGCAAGGAATATCTCGTCTAGCATGGCGCCAAAGCGGCGAGCCGCCTGGCGATCGGCTCGCGGTGGCAGGTCTCGTGTCTCGTACGCTTGCCTTAGCGCGAGAAGGGTAAGCGGGTTCACCGGACGGCGGACATCCGTTGCGGCCATCCGTGCAAGCAACGCAGAGGTGTCGGCGGGGGCGCCGCCAGGCAATCGTTCCAGCCAGCTATCGAGCCCGAACACCCATTCAGCGCGGGCGATATCGCCAAGGAGGTCGGTGTATAGCGTGCGCGCACCCGCTGGCAGGCGTACGGGTATTGTCTCCGCGCCCGCCCCACGCAGCGTCTGCGTCGCCGCAAGGAAGAGCCCATCGATCTCGTCATTGCCGCCCGCGAAGTCGGCCACGACGCCCAGCCTGCGGCCGGGCATCGATGTTGGCGTGCCGCTGAAACCTGCGCCTGGGGCCAGTGCATCCAGAACCACGGCCGCATCGGCGGCACAGCGCGCCACCGGCCCTACGGTGTCGAACGATGCCGCCAGCGGCAGTACGCCCTCCGCATCGAGCAACCCGTGGGTGGGCCGCACGCCAGTCAATGCATGCACGCAGGCAGGGCCTCGCACGGAACCGAATGAATCGGTGCCAAGCCCGAAGGCCGCGAAGTTGGCCGCCACTGCCGCGCCGGTGCCGCTGCTGGAACCGCTGGCATTGCGCGACAGGCGATAGGGATTTAGCGTCAGGCCATTGGCGGAGCTGTAGCCGAAGCGGCCGTTGGATGCAGCTAGCTCCGACATATTGGCCTTGGCCAGCACGATAGCACCGGCTTCGCGCAGGCGCGCCACGCACTGCGCATCCGCGCTCGGATAAGCTTCGCACAATGCCAAGCACCCGGCAGTGGTCGGCATGCCGACGGTATCGATATTGTCCTTCACCACCATGGGAATCCCGTGCAACGGCCCACGCGGGCCGCTTGCGCGCAACTCCTGGTCAAGGGCACGCGCCTCTTCCAAGGCGACGGGATTGACCCAACTGATCGCGTTGATCAGCGGGCCGGACTTGTCGAAGGCGGCGATGCGGGCGAGGTAGAAGTCGACCAGACCGGACGCCGAAAGGGTGCCGGTGCGCATGGCGGCCGCGAGCTCCCGCAGGGAGGCTTCGAACGGATCGAAACTGTCAGTCGGAGCAGCGGAAGAACTGGGGGTCATCGTCGAGCATTTGGTATTTAAGCAGTATTGGCCCGCCGATGCCCGGTAGGCAATGGATGTTTTGTCGATCCATCTTTCCATCCCGGAATGAATGCACGACAATACCGGCACGCACCCCGCAACCGGACCCGGCTGCCTAGCCCAGCCTATCGACATGAAGAGTACCAACGGCCGCCACCTGCCCGCGCTGGCGAACTTGATTGCATTCGAGACTACCGCGCGCACGGGTAGCGTCACTGGCGCCGCCGAAGAACTGTGCCTGACGCAAAGCGCGGTCAGCAAGCAAATCACCGAGCTGGAATCCTTCCTCGGCGCGCGCATGCTAAACCGCCGCAAGGGCGCTGTGGCGCCGACGCCTGCCGGCGAGGAGTACCTCAAGAGTGTGCGCAAGGCCCTTGCCATGCTCGAGGAGGCCACGATGGAGGTGCAATCGGGACGGGCCTCGGGCGGGCGACTGAACCTGTCCGTGCCGGTGTCGCTGGGCAATATCTGGCTGTTGCCGCGCATGCTCAGGTTCGCGCGCGAACAGCCGCATATCCAACTCAACGTCACCACCAAGGTCGGCCCGGTAGACCTCGAAAGCGCCGGGCTCGACGCGGCCATCATGTATTGCGCGGGTCCGCCACCGCGCCATTTCAGCCTGAAGGTCATGCCGCTGGAACTGTATCCGGTCTGCGCCCGTGAATTGATGCCGGCCGGCACTCCGCTGGCCAAAGCGGTGAGAATCCTGCCCTTACTGCACCAGAACGCCGCATTGGAAGCATGGCCGGCCTATCTCCAGCAGACCGGCATCAAGCTCGCGCACCCGCATGACGGTTCGCGTTACGGCCTGCTGACCATGGGCCTGCAGGCTGCCCTCGGCGGCTTGGGCCTGGCGCTGCTGCCGGAGTATGTTGCTGGCGACGACATCAAGGCGGGCCGTCTGCTGCGCCTGTCCGACGAGCCCTATGTCTCGCCCAAGGCCTACTACTTCATCTGTCGCGAGGATAAGCGGGACAGCCCCGCCATGGAGACCTTTATCGCGTGGCTGCTGGAGCAGAGCGCGGAAGCAAACCGACGCTAGTTGCTACCCCTGCGTCTTTACCAGGGTAGAGGTGACAAAGCGACCGGGTCGGCTGCTGGCCGGCTGGCCGTCGCGAAGGGTCGCCTCCCCAGCGACGAACACGTGCCGCACGCCAACGGAAGGCTGCTGTGGATCATCGAAGGTGGCGCGATCCTGGATCGTCGCCGGATCGAAGACGGTCATATCGGCGACATAGCCAGTCCTGAGTTCCCCACGCCGCTCCAGCCCAAAACGCTGTGCCGGCAAACCGGTCATCTTGTGGACCGCGAGCTCCAGCGGAAACAGACCTAGGTCACGCGCGTACAAGCCGAGCACGCGCGGGAACGTGCCCCACAGCCGCGGGTGCGGCGTTTCATCGGAAGGAATGCCGTCAGAGCCGATCATGGTGTCGGGATAGGCCAGGATGTCGCGCACGTCTGTCTCGTGCATGATGAAGTACACGGCACCCCCCGGCACCAGCGCCTGGGCAACTTCACGGCGTGATTGGCCCCATTCCTGCGCAAGGTCCTCCAGGTAACGTCCGGCGGCTTCAGGATGCGCAGCGGACCAAGTAATCAGGATGCGGTCGCATTGATACACACGCTCGGGACGCAGCATAGTCGACGATGCCGCATACGGATAGCAGTCCAGGCACAGCGGCATGGTTTTGGCCAGCCCCCGCACCTGCGCCAGCGTGTGGCGGCTGCGGCCGTAGTTCTGCTTGCCCACCAGCTTGTGGTGCGAGATCACCGTCGATACTCCCAGGGCCTTGCCGATGCGCGCGGTCTCGTCGATCGATGCGCCGACGTTGTCGCTTTCATCGCGCATATGGGAGACCAGCACGCCGCCGAGCCGCTTCATCGGCTCGCACATACGCACGATCTCATCCTCGGATGCCGCGGCCGATGGCGGATAGAACGTGCCGGTGGACACACCGATCGCGCCCTGGCGCAGCGCGGCCTCGATGTCTTGCCGCATGCCTTCGATCTCCACATCGCTGGCGGGCAAGCCGAGCTGGCGCAGATGCCTGGCGCGCAGCGTGGACTGGCCCACCAGCACCGCGACATTGACCGCGGCCGGCTGCGCCGCGAATGATTCCCGGTAGGCCCGCACTGAATCGAAGCGGTAGCCGCCGCGCATGATGTCGAGCGGGGCCGGCGGGATGGCGTCAGTCACCAGGGGGAACAGGCTGATGCCGCAGTTGCCTGCGATAATGGTGGTGACGCCCTGCGTAACCTTGGGCAGCATCTCCGGGGACTGGAATACCATCCAGTCGTCGTGTGTGTGGGTGTCGATAAAGCCCGGCGCAACGATCAGCCCAGTAGCATCCACTTCGGTGTCCGCCCGCGCCGCAACGAGGTTTCCGATCGCGGCGATCTCGCCGTCCAACACTCCAATGTCGCCGGCGCGACGCGGCGCGCCGGTGCCGTCGATCAGGTCGCCGTTGCGGATGATCAGGTCATAGTGCTTTTGCATGACGCTCCCCCTCAGTCGACCTTGGCGCCGCTTTTGCGCACCAGTTCGCCGAACTTGACGGTCTCCGTCGTGATCAGTTGCTGGAAGTCGCGCGCGGTGCCACCCACCGGTTCGAACGAGAGCTTGTCCAAATGCGCACGGAAAGACGGATCCTTGATGATGGCATTGACTTCCCGGTTCAGGCGGTCGAGGGCCTCGGCAGGCGTCCCTGGCGCGGCCACCAGTCCAGCCCATGCAGTCAATTCATAGCCCTTCAGGCCGGCCTCCGCCATAGTGGGGAGGTCCGGGAACTGCGGCGACCGCTTGCTCGATGTCACCGCCAGCGCCCGCACACGGTTAGACGCCACGTAGGGCCCGATCGACGGCACGTTGTCGAACATGAGCTGCACGTTGTTGCCAACCAGATCCTGCAGCGCCGGCGTGCTGCCCTTGTAGGGCACGTGGGCGATGTCCAGGCTGGCCATGACCTTGAACAGCTCGCCGCCCAGGTGACTGGTGGTGCCGTTGCCGGCCGAGCCCATCGACAGCTTGCCCGGATTGGCGCGGGCGTAAGCCACCAGTTCCTGCGTGGTCTTGACCGGAAGCGAGGGGTTGACCGCAAGGATGTTGAAGGTCGTCACCAAGCCGACAATGGGCACTAGCTTGTCGGGGTCGTAGGGCAGCTTGGTATAGAGGAAACGGTTGGTCGACATCGTGGCGTTGTTGCCATAACCGATCGTGTAGCCGTCCGCCGGCGCGGCCAGCAGCGCCTGCATGCCGATATTGCCGCCCGCTCCGGGCCGGTTCTCGACAATCACGGCTTGGCCAAGCCGCTTCGACAACGCGTCGCCAAACAAGCGCGCAACGATGTCCGGTGCGCCGCCCGGCGCGGTCGGTACGATCAAGCGCACCGGCTTCTCCGGCCACGCCGCCTGCGCCGCAGCCGGCGCAAGCAGCAGCGTGCCGAAGATCCCCGCAGCCAGTGCTTGAATTGCTGTCTTCCTCATGCTGATTTCCTCGTCATCGTGGTGTCACTGCGGATCGAGTATCAGCGCCGGCCGGACGGCAGCCTAGTGAAGTTTTGTGGTTCGATAGTTTCCGTGGCGGAATAAATCTAGAAGGCTCGCCGGCCGCGCCTCTCCTTCGGCGCAGTATCGCGACCGACTTGCCGGCGACGCTTTGAAAGAGTGCCGCGAGCGGGTCAACCGATCGCGGACGTTGAATCGCGCTACCTTAGCGTTTCAAGCAGCGCTGGCATGACGCGATCTTCTGCCGGCGCGATCCGGGAGACGAACGATATCTGACGAGACGGTGGCGAGGGGTGTCCCTCAGTTGCGAGCATAGATATGCCTTCTGCAGACTAGAGCTTCGGTAGGAACCTACGCAGTGCAAAAGAGCGCCGTCCACAATGTTGTTTGCACTCGGGGCAATGAAAAAAACCCCGTCATCGCTGGCGGGGTTTTTTCATAAATCTAGGAAACTGATTAGACTGGCTCGATCTTCGTTGCTGCGGGACCCTTCTGGCCCTTGCCTGCTACGAAACGAACCTTCTGTCCTTCTTGGAGGCTCTTGAAGCCAGCGCCTTGAATTTCAGAAAAATGTGCGAAAAGATCTTCGCCCCCTGCGTCGGGGGAAATAAAGCCGAAGCCTTTCGAATCGTTGAACCACTTTACAGTACCGGTTTCCATGTGAGGACTCCTTAAAGATTCTCGCCGGCGAAGGATGCAGACGAGGCACGACGATCAAGGAAGATGCATGGAGAGAAAGTGGCCCTAACGGGCTGCAACTGACGCTGCGAGACTAGCTTGAAGATCCTGCGAGGTCGGTTATACAGGTGAAGTCATACTCGGTCAATCAGAAATTCTTGCTGCATCTGCCGTTCCGGCTTCCATTGAGAACGGTATGGCTGTCAAGAATCCCGTTAACGCGCTGAGTACGGAAGGCTCCTTTCGGCGGGCGATCGCAGACACCTCGCCATGGAAGGGACGCGCCGTCCGGCGGCGCTCGTTCCCTCCAGAATCCGAGTCGCTGCACGACACACCTTGTCTTGCCGTCGCACATGCCCGTCGGCAGCTGTCGCGCCCATCGGAAGCGACGGCGTTCTACAACTCCATTACGGCCTGAGGCGTGTTCCTGAAGCTGATCGCCATGCGGTTATAGGTATTCATCAGGCTGATGGCGATGGTCAGGTCAACAAGCTCGCGTTCATCGAACACGGCGCGTGCCGCCTCGTAGGCCGTGTCGGGCACGCCAGTCTGTGCAACCAGCGTAACCGATTCGGCCCACGCTAGTGCCGCACGCTCGCGCTCGTCGAAGAGATGGCCCGCTTCCCTCCATGCCTGCACCAGCGCCAGCTTATCGACCGTAGCGCCTTTTTTCAGCAGGTCGCGTGTATGCATGTCGAGGCAATAGGCGCAGTTGTTGATCTGCGAGACGCGCAGGTAGACCAGATCGACGAGAACCGGCGAAAGATCGCTCTGCATGACGTAGCCGTAGACGCCGCCAAGGGCTTTGACGCCCTCCGGCGCAATCTGAACGTAGTCAAGACGCTTGCTCACGAGGTGACTCCTTGAGGTACGGAATTACTTGATAGGGGTGGTCAGCACTTTGTCGTTGCTGTCCGCGACGAATACGGCGAGCAGCTTTGCGGGCCTTGTTTCGCTCGCGTTGCGGCTTATGCGATGAACGGCGCCTGGCTCCTCGAAAAAGCTCTCGCCAGCATGGTAGACACGCTTCGGGGCATCATCGACCTGTGACTCTATATCGCCTGATACGACGTAGGCATAGATGAAAGCCGAGCCTGCGTGCCTATGCGCCTGCGACGCTGCGCCCGGTGCATAGTCAACGACGACAGCGATCAAGGACTTGCCCGGGATGTTGGGAATGGCACGCTGAAAGTTTGGTGTGACAGTCTCCGTCGTGTCATGCGCGTTGGCAGGAAGGGCGATGCCAAAGGCCACAGCTGTGCAGACGGCTTCTACGATACGTCGAATGTTCATGGAAGTTGGGGCTCCGATTTACCTCCCAGAATTGTCGTGCGACAGGCGGCTACTCAGAAAGCACCATGAATGAACATTTTCGATGTACCAAGACGCGACGAAAGATCTAGCGCCACGGGTCCATCAGTGGCGTCCGAGAACCAGTTCCAGCAGGCGTGAACAGTTGGACGCAAGGGTTCGTTCATCGATATTCGTGACGCCGAGCAGTAGCCCCTGCTGCGCCGGATGGCTCGTGTACCAAGGTGAGAGAGGAACTGGGGCTAGCCCGAAAGCTCGCGCCCGCGCAGCGATATCGACATCAGAGGCCGAAGGGGGCGTCGCGACCACGACGGTCATGCCGGCGGCCGCCTGCACTCTGATCGATTGCGAGGCCAGGCCCTTCAGACAACGAACGAGTGATTCCTGTCGAGCAGCGTAGAGACGTTTCATACGCCGCAGATGGCGAAGATAGTGTCCGTCGTGCATGAACTCGGTAACGGCGTGTTGCACGGAAGTAGTCGGCGCGGGCGCAAGGCACGCTGCGACGTCTCCAAAGTGGCGTGCCAGGGCAGGCGGGACAACGAGAAACCCCAAACGCAGTGCCGGACTGATCGTCTTGCTGAAGGTCCCGATGTGCAGCACCCGTCCATCCGAATCGAGCGACGCCAGCGCCGGCGCGGCCCGCCCTTTCAGCTGCAAGTCGCCGAGATAATCGTCTTCGACAATCCAGGCATCGTTTTTTTGGGCCCAGCCGAGCAGTGAGATTCTTCGAGAAAGCGACATCGTCATTCCGAACGGCGCCTGCTGGCCCGGCGTGACCACCGCGAGGGCGGCTTCGGGAGCGATCTGAATGCCGGCGTCGACATTGAGCCCGTCCACATCGACCGGCACTCCTGCCACGGTTATGCCGGCCAGCCCGAGCGCCGCGCGTGTGAGCGGAAAGCCGGGCTCTTCCAGCCAGGCTTGGCGACCTTCCAAGCGAAGCCCGCGAATCGCCAGATTGAGCGCGCCGGAGAACCCTGCGGTGACGAAGACCTGGGAGGGGCTGCATCGAAGCCCGCGCGAGACGCCAAGATACGCAGCGATCTCCTGGCGCAAATCCGGCTCGCCACGTGGGTCGGGGTAGCCGACGGGAGCCGCTGCTGCTCGGCGGGCCGCACGCGCCTGAATGCGCGACCAGAGCTTGAATGGAAAGGCGTCCTGGGAGGGGACCCCCATTTGGAACGCCAACGGCGCTGTGCTGAAGTCGTAGAACAGATCCGGAAGCGGCGGCGCCTCCGGCGACCATCCCGTCGTCGCCGGCAATGGCCGCGCGGCTACTCGGGTGCCGGCCGCGCCAAGGCCGATCACGAATTGCTCGTCAATTAGCCGTTCATAGGCGGCCCGCACTGTGCCCCGGGACACGCCGAGCTGGGTGGAAAGATCAGACCAGGACGGCAGCCGTGCGCCAGCGGCAAGCTGGCCCGACTCGATCGCTTCTCGAATCGAGCCGTAAATTTGCGCCGATAGAGAGATGCGCCCGGACCGATCGAGGCCGATAGAAAGCTTTGTCATGGACGCGCATAGTACATTCGAATTGTCCAATCTTAGGCCTTTTCCATGACCCAAGGAGAGGTGTAATTTTGTCGGTGTCATGCCGCTAGGCCCGTTCGGGTTCAATGACTCACGCGGCGGGCTCCGGAAATCAAGCGTGCTGCAGGAATCGCACGCTCTCAACAACGCGAGGAATCCGATGAAGCAGGATAAGGCAGCGCCCGCAATCGAAAGTCTTGGTGTCGTCATCCCCGACAGCCAGCTAGCGCGCGAGGTCGCGCAGCTCATTCGGGACACCGAAAGCGAACTGCTCTTCAACCACTCCACGCGCGTCTATCTATGGGGCGCACTACTGGGAGAGCGAAAGCGCGTAGCGTTCGACCCGGAACTGCTCTACGTTGCGTCAATGTTCCACGATATCGGTTTGACCTCGTCCTATCGCGAAAGCGAACTGCGTTTCGAAGTTGACGGCGCCAACGCGGCGCGCGATTTTCTGCGCAGCCACCAGGTGGACGAGGCTGACGTAGCGAAAGTGTGGACCGCTGTGGCGCTCCATACGACGCCAGGCATTCCCGAGCACATGCACGGTGAAATCGCACTGGTGCAGGCAGGAGCTGGAATGGACTTGGCAGGACGGAACTTCGACGCGTTCATCGAGGAACAGCGCGCGTCGGTTGTCGCTGCCTATCCCCGCGGTACCGATTTCGCCGGAAAGATGATCGATGCCTTCTACGACGGTATGAAGCATCGCCCAGGCACCACGTTCGGCACGTTCAACGACGACTTCCTGGCGCACAAGGACCCAAGCTTCGAGCGCGCTAATCTGTGCAGCATCATTCTGAATTCCCGCTGGGGATGACTGCGTTTCCCACGGGCTCACTTCTACATCTATAGGATTTTTGCAATGCTCAGACGTACATTTTTGGTTACGGGCGCCAGTAAAGGGCATCGGTCGCGCGTTGTCCCACCGGCTTGCCGCCGACGGACATTAGGTCATTATCAATAGCCCGCTGGAACTCACGACCATTTGGATTCGCCAACATGGGATACATCGCGGTCTATGGGGACTTACGCTCGACTTTCACTTGTAGGACACAAATTCTCCACAAGCGACGGCGAAGGCACTTCACGCACCGGGCACTATTGAACTTTATCTCCACGCCTGCGGTCCCTTTCCAAGTCATGAAATGTGCACGCATTGGCTGCGGTCCTCGGATTCGGTGCTTTCGGGTAACGGGGTCCGCCATGAAAATCAGTTGCCATGGCGACCCATCCGCCCTGTTTTTGCTTGTCCCCTGTGCCCACCAGGGACATCAGGCGCGCCGTCCTTTTTACCGCAACGGCCGCACGTTCCCCACGTTCTCCCGACCCTTGAGGATCGGCAGGGCCACGAACTTCTGCGCTAGCGATTGCTGAATTTCCATATTTCGACTACATTCGAATAATGGAAACCAGTAAAGCCATCGAAGCGCTCGCCGCGCTGGCCCATGCCGCCCGGCTGGCCGTTTTCCGCCTGCTGGTCCAGGCCGGCCCCGACGGGCTGCCGGCCGGCCGCATTGCCGAATTGATGGAGATGCCGGCCTCGTCGCTGTCGTTCCACCTCAAGGAATTGCACCGCGCGGGCCTGCTGGCCAGCCGCCAGGAAGGCCGCTCCATCGTCTACATGGCCCGCTTCGAAACCATGAATGCCCTGCTGGGCTACCTCACCGAGAACTGCTGCGGCGGCGCGCCGTGTTCGCCGGTGTCCGCCTGTTCCGCCGCCGCGGAGTCCTGAACCATGAAGCGCTTTCACGTCCACGTCAGCGTGGCCGACCTGTCGGCCAGCATCCGCTACTACTCGGCCCTGTTCGACGCCGAACCCACCGTCGTGCGCGACGACTACGCCAGGTGGGCGCTCGACGACCCACACGTGAACTTCGCGATCTCGAATCGCACCGACCAGCCCGGCGTGGACCACCTGGGCATCCAGGTGGAAACGGCCGACGAACTGGCGGCAATGCAGGCGCGGCTGGCCAGCGCCGACCTTCCGATGCAGACGCAGGCCGAGACCAACTGCTGCTACGCCCGATCGAGCAAGCACTGGTCGGTGGACCCCACCGGCATCGCGTGGGAATCGTTCCAGACGCTCGGCGACGCGCCCACCTACGGCGAATCGCGCGACCGCGGCGCCGAGGCGTCGGCCTGCTGCGTGCCCCGCCAGTTCGACGCCGTGCCGCAGCCGGCCACCCCGGCCCGTGGCTGCACGCCGGCCTCCGGCTGCTGCTGAGCCCCCCGCCCCCGCAACCGCATCCCGAGGCAGCCATGTCCGACAACAAGACGTACAACGTGCTGGTGCTCTGCACCGGCAACTCCGCCCGCAGCGTGATGGCCGAGGCGCTGTTCAACGTGCTGGGCAAGGGCCGCTTCCGGGCCTACAGCGGCGGTAGCCAGCCGACCGGCCGGGTCCATCCGATGGCGGTCGACCTGTGCCGGTCCATCGGCTACGACACCGCGAACCTGCGCAGCAAGGGCTGGGACGAGTTCGCCCAGCCCGGCGCGCCGCAGATGGACTTCGTCATCACGGTCTGCGACCAGGCCGCCGGCGAGACCTGTCCGATCTGGCCCGGCACGCCGATGACCGCGCACTGGGGCTTCATGGACCCGGCCGCCATTCAGGGCTCCGACGACGAGAAGCGCAAGGTCTTCGACCAGGTCTTCCGCCAGATCCTGAACCGCGTCACGCTGTTCGTGAACCTGCCCCTGCACGTGCTGGACCGCAACGCCATCCACCGCGAAATGCGGGCCATCGGCGAGCAGCCTGTGGACGCTGGCAAATGAGCACGACGCAACAGTCCGCCGCAACGGTGCAGTCCAACGCCATTGGCTTTTTCGAGCGCTACCTGACCGTCTGGGTGGCACTCTGCATCGTCGCCGGCATTCTGCTCGGCCAATGGCTGCAACCGGTCTTTCACGCCATTGGCAGCATGGAAGTTGCGCAGGTAAACTTGCCCGTCGGCGTGCTGATCTGGATCATGATCATCCCGATGCTAATCAAGATCGACTTCGGCGCCATGGGCCAGGTCGCGGGCCATTGGCGCGGCATCGGCGTCACCCTTTTCGTCAACTGGCTGGTCAAGCCGTTCTCGATGGCGTTGCTGGGCTGGATCTTTGTCCGCCACCTGTTCGCAGGCTGGCTGCCGGGGGATCAACTCGACAGCTACATCGCCGGCCTGATCCTGCTGGCGGCAGCGCCCTGTACGGCAATGGTGTTCGTCTGGTCGCAGCTCTGCAAGGGCGATCCGTATTTCACGCTCTCGCAGGTGGCACTCAACGATGCCATCATGGTCGTGGCCTTCGCACCCGTCGTCGCGCTGCTACTGGGCCTGTCGTCGATCACCGTACCGTGGAACACGCTCATCACCTCGGTCGCGCTCTACATTGTGGTACCGGTGCTGATCGCGCAGGGTATCCGCAAGGCGTTGCTGGCGCGGGGCGAGGCGACCTACAAGCGCGTGGTGGGAGCGCTGGGTCCCTACTCGATCACCGCACTGCTCGCGACGCTGGTGCTGTTGTTCGGCTTCCAGGGCAACGCGATCGTGGAGCAGCCGCTGATCATCCTGCTGCTGGCTGTGCCCATCCTGATCCAGGTACTCGTGAACTCCGGGCTGGCCTACCTGCTCAATCGCAAGCTCGGCGTCGCCCACTGCGTGGCGGGCCCATCGGCGCTGATCGGCGCGAGCAACTTCTTCGAGCTGGCCGTGGCCACGGCCATCAGCCTGTTCGGTTTTCAGTCCGGCGCGGCGCTCGCCACCGTCGTCGGCGTGCTGATCGAGGTGCCGGTGATGCTTCTCGTGGTTGGCGTGGTCAACCGTTCGCAGCACTGGTACGAATCGCATTGAGATACCCCATGACCGTCACCATCTATCACAACCCGGCGTGCGGTACGTCGCGCAATACGCTGGCGATGATCCGCAATACGGGGATTGAGCCAACCGTCATCGAGTACCTGACCTCGCCACTCGATCGGCAGACCTTGCAAGCAATGATCCGCGATGCCGGCCTTACCGTACGCGAAGCCATCCGCGATAAGGGCACGCCTTACGCCGAACTCGGTCTCGCCGATCCTGCGTTGAACGATGACCAGTTGCTCGATGCCATGCTGGCCCACCCCATCCTGATCAACCGCCCCTTCGTCGTCACCGCGCTTGGCGTGCGGTTGTGCCGACCGTCCGAAGTCGTGCTGGACATCCTGCCGGCACCGCAGCAAGGCGCTTTCACCAAGGAGGACGGCGAGGCCGTCACCGACGCGCAGGGCCGGAGGATTCGATGACCGTCGATCTCCCCAACATCGTCCCTGCGGTGCTCGACACGCCGGACCTCCGCAAGCTGAAGCCAGCACACGTCAGCACCCACCCGCCGCGCATCCTTCTGCTATACGGATCGCTGCGCGAGACCTCCTACAGCCGCTTGCTTGTGCTGGAAGCCGAACGGATCCTGCAGCACTTCGGGGCAGAGACCCGCGTCTTTGAGCCGCGCGATCTGCCGATGACCGACAGCGTGCCCGCCGATCACCCGAAGGTGGTCGAACTGCGCAAGCTCTCCGAGTGGTCGGAAGGCCAGGTCTGGTGCAGTCCCGAGCGCCACGGCACGCTGACAGCCGTCTTCAAGAACCAGATCGACTGGCTGCCGCTGGAGATGGGCGGCATTCGCCCGACGCAGGGTCGCACGCTGGCTGTGATGCAGGTGTGCGGCGGTTCGCAGTCGTTCAACGCCGTCAACGCGCTGCGCTTGCTGGGCCGCTGGATGCGCATGGTGACCATTCCGAATCAGTCGTCGGTAGCCAAGGCGTATCAGGAGTTCGACGCCCACGGCCGTATGAAGCCGTCGTCGTACTACGATCGCGTGGTCGACGTCATGGAGGAACTCTACAAGTTCACGCTACTGGTGCGGGACCGCAGCGACTACCTGACCGATCGCTACAGCGAGCGCAAGGAGGTCGCGCCCTCCAACGCCCTGACACTCGCGGCAGCAGCCATGGCTCACGAAAACGAGGCGCAGACGGGAGACACCGATGGCGGCGAAGTCGAATAACCGGCAACGGAAAAACGTGGAGCCAAGCAATAGCGTGATCTTTGCACGACCTGGCGTGCCGCGTGCCGGTCTGATCTACTGGTCGCCGTAGTGGAGGCGGCAGCTAACGCAATGCGGAGCGTTTCGTCGTCAGCGGCATGAACAAGACGGTGGGCGCGACTAAGGATTGGACCGGGCACCCGGCCGCTGTGCCACAATCGCCCCAACTTTTTGCCCAGACGGATATGTCCATGTCGCTGGAAGCGCTGCAAAATATCAACCCGCAATCGCTACTCGATACGGCCATAAGCTTGGCCGCAGCGTTCGTGCTGGGCGGCATGATCGGTTTCGAGCGCCAGTATCGCCAACGCACGGCCGGCCTACGCACCAACGTGCTGGTGGCTGTGGGCGCGGCGATCTTCGTCGACCTTGCAAACCATATCGCCGGACACGATGGCGCGGTGCGCGTGGTTGCGTACGTCGTTTCCGGCATCGGTTTTCTGGGCGCGGGCGTGATCATGCGCGAGGAAGGCAACGTGCGCGGGCTGAACACGGCGGCCACGCTCTGGTGCTCGGCCGCGGTGGGCGCCTGCGCCGGCGCCGACATGATTGTGGAAGCGGCGATCGCCGCGGTGTTCATCCTGGCCGCCAACACGTTGCTGCGCCCCGTTGTAGATCGCATTAACCGCCAGCCATTAGACACGACGGCCGTGGAAGTCACACACACGGTGCATGTGATCGCCGCACGCGATCATCAGAAGACGGCGCTAAGGCTGCTGGAGGACGCGCTGAAGGCCGCCCATTATCCGCCGAGCGACCTGGAAGTCCGCGCATTCGGCGAACAGGAAGTGGAAATTGAGGCGGCGCTGGCCGCGACCTCTGTCGACGGCGACGTACTCGACCGCATTGTCACCCGGCTGGGGGGCACTAGCGTTGTCAGTCAAGCATTCTGGAGTGCGAGTACGACGGAGTAAGGATGTCCGTGTGCCGCGTTGCCGCCGGAAAGGAAATCTATATTAGGACTTTCGGGCTTCCCTGGCCATTTCCAGTTGAGCGTTCATATTGTCGACATCCGGGACCTGGCCGCTCGCGTGGCGCCTGATTGACGTGGTCTCCATAGTTCGCCGGCCCTTGCTTGAATGCAAATGTCGGCGCGAAGCGACGATTTGTTTGTGAGGTCGGTCAATTTCAGTATATAAATTCAAAGATGGATAGACTGTGGTTATCGGATCCTGCTCGCGCCTACGCCGACTGGCAGGATGGCGAAGCCGTTGGCGCGGACCGCCGTCCGTTCTCCCCTCGATCGATCATCCAGCATCGAGCCATGTTCGATCGATTCCATCGATACTTGATCGGCCGCGGTGCTACGGTGACCAGTTTTGGCTCTGACGTTTTAGACGGGTTCTGGCTCGATGGGGAGGCGGTCCACTACTCTGCGGCAACGCGCATGCGCTACCTCAAGCTCATCGACCGTCTGTGCAGACATCTCGTCACCATCGGCGTTCGCGACTCAAATCCGGCCGGCGAACTGGCCTCAAGCCACCAATGGCCCCTCACAGATCCGGACGTTTATTTCCTTAGCCAAGAGATGGATTTGGCGCTGCAGGAATTTGTGCAGCCAGCACCGAACGAGGACCCAGCGAAACTCCAGAAACGAGCAATAGTCGCCTTTTTTCTCGGGACTGGTGTCACTGCCAACGAGGGCCGCGGCGCTAGAGGTCGCGATCTACATCTTGATGCGGCCCCTCCATATCTCCACGTACCCGCACGGCGGCCCAAGGATGCCCGAACGGTGCATGTGGAGCCCTTTGCCCTTGAACCCCTTACCGCCTGGGCTGCCGCCCGGCGCAAATGGAAAGCCGAGAGCGATCTGCTTTTTGCACTAACACGCGCGGGAACCCCGATAACCGACATGAGTCTCGGCAAGATAGTGCGCGAAGCATGCCACGCGATTGGACACGAAGCGGACAACATAAGTCCAAGGACTCTCCGAAACACTTACTGCCGGCGCCTATTGATCCGTGGGATCGCCGCCGTTACGGTCAGCGCGACGCTGGGTCTCGTTAGCAATAGGACTGTTGCCCGTATCGCCGCCACGATACCGGTGACGCCATAGATTGTGAGCCGATCCTTCTCGATCGCCATTTGGCCTACACGGTTGTCAGACTTTGGCCGACTACCCCGCAGGTCGCTTTGGGTGAATAAGTACGCTATGTGACAACCACCAGATGGTGACCTATGAACAAGGACGTACACGTGGTCCCTGCCCCCGAGGGCTGGGCCGTGGAAGAGGCGAAGACCCCGGCGGGCCGCAAGCTGTTCGCCACGCAGGAGGACGCCATCGAGGCCGCCATGGAGATCGCCCGGCGCAACCAGTCGGAGCTGTTCATCCATGGCCGCGACGGCCAGATCCGCTCGCGCAACTCGTTCGGGCATGATCCCCGATCGATCAAGGGGTAAATCGGCCGTGGTTGCAGATGGCATCCAGGCGGCCATGCAGGCCGTCTTCGGCAGGGGCGAGGAACTGGCCTGGTACCAGATGGCCGCGCGGGCCGCGCTCGTGTTTATGGCCGCGTGGGTGCTGCTACGGGTGGCTGGTCGACGCACGTTCGCGCAGAAGACCGCGTTCGACCTGTGCATAATGCTGCTGCTGGGCGCGATCCTGTCGCGCGCGGTGGTCGGAGCAAGCCCCATGCTCGGTACGCTGGCCGGGGCGGCAGTACTTGTCTTCATGCATCGCGCAATCAGCATGCTGTCGGCTCGGTGGCCAGCCTTCGACCGAATCGTCGGTGGCCGGCCAATCGTGCTGGTCTTCGACGGCATGGAGAACCGCCATGCGCGCAAGCGCGCCATGTTGAGCGACGAGGACCTCGACGCCAATGCACGCGCCAGCATGCACGCGCCCGGCTGGGACCGCCAGTGGAAGGTGGTGTTGGAACGAGCCGGCCAGATCACATTCGTCAAGCCGCAAGCCAGAGACGGAACGCCCGGACCTGCGGCGCGCGAGGATCATCAGCGGCTCAGAGTATCTACTGCAGTGAAACAGGAAGATCACGCATCCCGCTGAAAAATTGTGCGATTAGACGCCCAGCAGCTAGTCAATCCTCTCTCTTGCCGTCGCCGGCTCAATGTCGCTCCCCACTGATATTCCGACTGTGCTTGCAACGGCCGTGACAAAATGGGCATTGCCCTAAGAACCGATCCTCCTCCCTGGAAGGCTTGGGTGATTGGTGCCGGATACCGAATCGGTGATGTAGAATCGCGCCCATGTCGCGAATCGTTGCCATCTTGATGATGCTGGTCCTTCCGCTGCAGGCGTTTGCCGCGGCGGAGCGGCAACTCGGTCATCTGGCCGGCGACACCATCGACCACCTCGTCGCGCACGCCGAACACGTGCCGCACCATCATGACGACGATGGCAGCGTCGAACAAGACGACTCGCTGTCGTCCGCCACGCATCAGCTCGCCTTCGACCTGATGTCCAATCTGCCCGGCACGCTGATGACGGTGGCGTTCCCGCCACTGCTGGATTGCCGCCAGCCCGCGCCCGTCTTTGCCGGCCGCGCAGTGCCGCACCCGGCCACAAGTCCTCCCTTACGTCCGCCTCACGCACCCGCCTGACGGCGGGGCGTTAGCCATTCCTGCTCGCCGTGCCGCTCAGGCACGGTGCCCCGCCGCGACGCTGGTCGAGCCTAGGCGTTTGGGGAAGTCATGCAGAAGTTACTTGTATTGCTGGCCGCATCGTGCGCGATGCTGGCCGACGTTTGCGCGCAAACACCGGCGACGGATCTGCACGCGCTGTTCGAGGCCGCATGGGAGCGGTCGGTCTCCATGCAGGCCGCTGCCGGCCGGCGCCAGGAAGCCGCCGCCAGCCGGGTGCAGGCCGACGCGCTGATCGCGGGATCGCCCGCCGTGGACCTGCGCCACCGGGGCGACCAGCTTACCGACCGGCGCGGCGTGCGCGAGACCGAGGTGTCGCTGGGCGTGCCGGTCTGGTTGCCGGGACAGCGCAGCGCACGCGGCGCTCTGGCCGATGCCCAGGCCGCCGAGGCCGAGTCCGCGATGCTGCTGGGCCAGCTTGCCGTGGCCGCCGAAGTCCGCGAGCGGGTCTGGCAACTGGCTGCCGCCGAGGCCGAGGGCGACGTGGCCCGCCGCCGCGTGGGCGTTGCCCAGCGCCTGCGCGACGACGTGCGGGGCCGCGTGAGCGCCGGCGACTTGGCCCGCACCGACCTGCTGTTCGCGGAGCAGGACCTGCTAGCCAGCCGCGCACTGCTGACCGAGAACGAGGCGCGCGTGATCGAGATGCGCGCCCGGCTGCTGCAGGCCACCGGCGTGCAGGGCCTGCCGCAGCACTACGACGAACGCCCCGCGCCGGACCTGCCCGGCGCGCCGCATCCGCGCATTGAGGCGGCCTGGCGCGCCGTGGAGCGCGGCGAGCGCCAGGTGGGCTACCTGCGGACATCCCGCCGCGATGCGCCCGAAGTTGGCGTGACCTACCGCCGCGACGCGGCGGGCGGCGGCTTGCCCAGCGACCAGACCGTCGGCGTCTTCGTGCGTTTTCCGTTTGCCACCGATGCCCGCAACCTGCCCCGCGAGACCGCCGCGCAGACCGAACTAATGACCGCGCGGGCCGAGCGCGACCGGACCGAGCGCGTGGTGCAGTCCGACATCGATGCCGCGCGGCAGTCGCTGGCGCTGGCCGAGCAGCAACTGGCCCTTGTCTCTGAGCGCAGCGCCACGCTGGCCGAGCGCGCCGCGCTGCTGCGCAAGACGTTCGACGCGGGCGAGATCGGCCTGGCCGAGGTCCTGCGCGCGCAGAACCAGGCGCTGGACGCCGACCTGGAACTGGCCCGTATCCGCGCGCGACGCGGCTTTGCCATCGCCAACTTGAACCAGGCACTGGGAGTACTGCCATGATCCGAACCTGTCTTGCCGCGCTCTGCCTCTGCGCGGCCCTGAGCCACCCTGCCCTGGCCGGCCCGGGCGCCCACGGCCCCAACGGCGAGCATCTGGACGCGCCCGCGGCCGGTGTGCCGGCGGGCGCCGCGCGGCCCGGCATCGAGGCCAGCACCGAGGGCTTCGAGCTGGTCGGCACGCTGCACGCCGACGAGTTTTCCGTGCTGGTCGACCGCTACGACACCAACGAGCCCGTCACCACCGGCACGCTGGAAGTGGAGCTCGGGCCGATCAAGGCGCAAGCCCGGCTCCACGCCGACATCGGCGATTTCTCCTTTGCCGATCCGAAACTGCTGGCTGCGCTGCGCCAGCCGGGCGAACACGTGCTCGTGTTCACGCTGGTGACCGGCCACGACACGGACCTGATCGAAGGCGCGCTGCGCACGCCCCCCGACACCGACGCGCGCGGCCAATGGCATGCCGGCAAGCTGGCCGCCGCCGTGCTGGCGGGCCTCGCGGTGCTGGCGGCCGCCGTGACCGCCTGGCGCCTGCGCCGCCGCCGCACTCCTCGCTGAAGAAGGCTACGCGACCATGTACAAGACTTTGCTGCTGCTTGCCCTCGTCACCCTCGCCACGCTGCTGGCCGGCTATCCCCTGCACGCCGGGGCAGCGCCGGGCGCCCATGGCCCCGGGGGCGAACACTTGGACGCGCCGGGCGCGCCCGCCCCGGCCACCGGCCTCGCACGCCTGCCCGACGGCAGCGTACAGGTGCCCAAGCTGGCCCAGCGCCGCATGGCCATCCGTACCGCCTTGCCGCAGGCGGGCGAGCATCCGCAGACCGTGCCACTCAATGCCGCGGTGGTGATCGATCCCAACGCGGGCGGCCGCGTGCAGGCCGGCCATCCGGGCTGGATCGAAGCGCCGCGCGACGGCTTTCCGGTGCTGGGCCAGCGCGTGACCAAGGGCCAGCCGCTGGCCGTGCTGCGGCACAAGAACGAGCCGTTCGACATCGGCAACCAGCAGGCCCAGCTCGCCACGCTGACAGCCAACCTGCAGCTGGCGCGGCAGCGGCTGGCCCGGCTGGAATCGCTGCAGGACAGCATCCCGCGCAAGGACGTCGACGCCGCGCGCGCCGACGTGCAGAGCTTGGCCGGCCAGCGTGCGGCCGTGGCAACGAGCCTGCATCCCACCGACACGCTGCGCGCGCCGGCCGATGGTGTGATCGCGTCGGCCAACGCCGTGGCCGGCCAGGTGGTGGCCGCGCAGGACACGCTGTTCGAGATCGTCGACCCACACCGCCTGATGGTGGAGGCGCAAAGCCCCGATGCCGCGCTGGCCGGCCGCATCCGCGACGGCGTGCTGGCCACCGGCGGCCAGCTCGTCTTTATCGGCGCCGGCCGCAGCCTGCGCAACGGCGCCGTGCCGCTGACGTTCCGCCTGGCCGATGGCTCGGCCACGCTCGCGGTAGGCCAGCCGGTCACGGTGGTGGCGCGGCTGTCCGACGTGATGCCCGGCATCGCGCTGCCCAGCGAGGCCGTGGTACACAATCCGAACAACGAACCGGTGGTCTGGATCAAGTCAGGCGCGCAGCGCTTCATCGCGCAGCCGGTGGAAGTGCGCACGCTCGACGCAAAGACGGTGGTGGTAACGCGCGGCCTGTCGCCGGAGAACCGTGTGGTCGTACGCGGCGCGGCCCTGATCAACCAGATCCGGTAGGGGCACGCCATGTTCAACTGGATCGTTCGCGCGAGCCTGGGCAACCGGCTGCTGGTGTTGGCCGTGGCAGCCATGCTGATGGCGTACGGGTCGTTCATGGCCTGGCGCACGCCCATCGACGTTTTTCCCGATCTCAACAAGCCGTTGGTGACCGTGATCACCGAGGCCGGCGGCATGGCGCCGCAGGAAGTGGAGCTGCTGGTCTCGTTCCCCATCGAGACGGCGCTGAACGGCATGCCAGGCGTCACCCGTGTGCGGTCGGTGTCGGGCGTGGGGTTGTCGATCGTCTACGCCGAGTTCGACTGGGGCAGCGACGTGTACCGCAACCGCCAACTCGTGTCGGAACGGCTGGCGCTGGTCCGCGAGCAGTTGCCGGGCGGGCTCACGCCGATCCTGGGGCCGGTGTCGTCGATCATGGGCGAGATCATGCTCGTCGCGCTGCCCATCGACGTGGCGAAGGTTAGCCCGATGGTGGCGCGCGAGTATGCCGATTTCGTGCTGCGGCCCCGGCTGCTGTCGGTGCCGGGCGTCGCGCAGGTGATCCCGATCGGCGGCGAAGTGCGCCAGCTCCGCGTGGAGCCGTACACGGCGCGCATGGCCCAGTTCGGCGTGGCGCTGGCCGACGTCGCCCGTGCGCTGCGCGACTTCGCGGCCAACACCAGCGGCGGATTCATCGACCTGAACGGGCGCGAGTACCTGATCCGCAACCTGGGCCGCACTACGCGGCTGGAGGACCTGCGCGGGCTGGCCGTGGGTTACCGCGACAACGCGCCGATCCTGCTCGAACAGGTGGCGTCGGTACGCCATGCGGCCGCCATCAAGCGCGGCGACGCCGGATTCAACGGCCAGCCGGCCGTGATCGTCAGCGTCCAGAAACAGCCCGCCGCCGACACGGTGCAACTCACGCGCGAACTGGAACGCGCGCTGGGCGAGCTAAAGCAGGGGCTGCCGGCCGGCCTGGCCGCACCGCAAATCCTGTTCCGGCAGGCCGACTTCATCGAGGCGTCGATCGACAACGTGGTGGATGCGCTGCGCGACGGAGCCATCATGGTGGCCATCGTGCTTTTCGCCTTCCTGCTCAGCGCGCGCACGACGGCGATCTCGCTGATCGCCATCCCGCTGTCGCTGACGGTGACGGCGCTGGCATTCCACCTGCTCGGCCAGTCGATCAACGTGATGACGCTGGGCGGGCTTGCCATCGCCATCGGTGAGCTCGTCGACGACGCCGTGGTCGACGTCGAGAATATCCTGCGCCGGCTCCGGCAGCGCCGCGCCATGGACGCCCCGCCGCCCGTGCTGGACGTGATCTGGCGCGCGTCCGTCGAGGTCCGTTCCGGCATCGTCTATGCCACGCTGATCGTGGTGCTGGTGTTCGTGCCGCTGTTCGCGCTGCCGGGCATCGAGGGCCGGCTGTTCGCGCCGCTGGGCATTGCCTACATCGTCTCCGTTCTCGCGTCGATGCTGGTGTCGATGACGGTGACGCCGGTGCTGTCGTTCTACCTGCTGCCCGGCATGCAGCGCCTGGACCATCCCGACAGCCCGCTGGTGCGCTGGCTTAAGCGCGCCGAGATGCGGCTGCTGGACTGGGCCTTCCCGCGCACGCGGCTGGTGCTGGCCGCGGGCGGGGCGGCCGTGCTGCTGGCCGCCGCCACGGTGCCTTATCTGCCGCGCGCATTCCTGCCCAGCTTCAACGAAGGATCACTCGTGATGTCACTGCTGCTCCAGCCCGGCACGTCGCTGGCGGAGGCCAACCGCATGGGCGCGCTGGCCGAGACGCTGATACGCCAGGTGCCGGAAGTGGTGCAAGTGGGCCGCCGCACGGGCCGGGCCGAGCTGGACGAGCATGCCGAAGGCGTGCATTCGTCCGAGATCGACGTCGACCTGCGGCGCGCGGGTCGCAGCCGCGAGGCGGTGATGGCCGCGATCCGCGCGCAACTGGCGACGCTGCCGGCGTCTGTGGCCATCGGCCAGCCCATCTCGCACCGGCTCGACCACTTGCTCTCGGGTGTGCGCGCCCAGATCGCGCTCAAAATCTATGGTGACGACCTAGACACGCTGCGCGGGCTGGCCGAAACGCTGCGCAGCCGGCTGACGGGCGTCCCCGGGCTGGTCGACATTTCGGTCGAGAAGCAGGTGCTGATCCCGCAGGTCAACGTCCGGCTCGACTATCGCCGCGCGACACAGTACGGCATCGCCCCGGGCGACGCGCTGGGCGCGCTGCAGACGCTGGCCGACGGCACGCGGGTGTCGCAGGTGATCGAGGGCGTCAAGCGGTTCGACCTGGTGGTGCGGCTCCCCGATGCCGGCCGGACACCGCAGGACCTGGCCCGCGTCATGCTGCAGTCGCCGCGCGGCCCTGTGCCACTGTCGGCCATCGCCACGGTCGAGACGTCCGACGGCCCGAACCAGGTGGGCCGCGAGAACGGCCGGCGCCGCATCGTCGTGTACGCCAATACCGACGGCACCGACATGTCGCGCATCATCGGCGGGGTGCGCACGGCCATCGCCGGCGCGGGACTGCCGGGCGGCTACTTCGTGAGCGTGGAGGGCCAGTTCCAGGCCCAGGAGCAGGCTAGCCGGCTGATCGCGCTGCTGGCTCTGGGGTCGCTGGCGTTGATCTACCTGGTGCTGTACTCGCGCTACCGCTCGCACCGGCTGGCGCTGGCGATCATGGCCAACATACCGCTGGCGCTGATCGGCAGCGTGGCGGCGATGTGGATCGGCGGCCTGACGCTGTCGGTGGCGTCGATGGTGGGCTTCATCACGCTGACGGGCATCGCCACGCGCAACGGCATTCTCAAGGTCAGCCACTACATCAACCTGTGCCGGTTCGAAGGCGAGCCCTTCGGCATCCCGATGCTGGTGCGCGGGTCGCTCGAGCGGCTCACGCCGGTGCTGATGACCGCGCTGGTGGCCGCCTTCGCGCTGGTGCCGCTGCTGGTCTCGGCCGACGCACCCGGCAAGGAAATTCTGCATCCGGTAGCCGTGGTCATCTTTGGCGGACTGCTCAGTTCCACGCTACTAGACGCAGTGCTGACACCCGTCATCGTGTGGCGCTTTGGCCGCGAGCCGATCGAGCGGATGGTCCGCGAAGGCGGCCAGGCGCCGTACTGAAATCACAGGGTCCAGCGGCGACGCCCTCGCAAGTCGCCCATTTCCAGGAGCATTCCGATGAAAAACTTGATCGCCATTGCCATCGCCGCCGCTGCCATGCTCGGCTCGGCTAGCCTGGTCCACGCGCACGGTGCCAGGCCGGCGCAGTACGGCGGTGTGGTCCAGACCGCCAGCGACCTGCAGTTCGAACTGGTCGGCAAGGACGGCCAGGTCAGCCTGTATGTCGACGATCACGACAGTAGAAAGCCGGTTGCAGGCGCCGCCGGCAAGCTGACCGTGCTGGCTGGCGCGGACAAGAAGGAAACCGCGCTGGTGCCGTCCCGGGAAAACGCCCTGGTGGCCCGCGACCCCATCGCGCTGCCATCCGGCGCCAAGGCCGTGGCCACGGTAACGTTTGCCGACGGGAAGACGGTGACAGTGCGGTTCGCGGTGAAATAGGGTGAGGCGGGCGACCGGCCGTTACGCCGGATGAATCATTTTTGTAGCGAGCTCTACACGGTTGCAGAGGCCACTACAGGCCCGTAACCTGTGGGCATGAATTCGCTATCCAATTCGCAGGCATGGCGGCTACTCGTCGTCAGCCTGCCGACGTCGGCCGCTACCGCCCGCATGCGCCTCTGGCGCGGCGTCAAGGCATTGGGCGCCGCCGCATTACGTGACGGCGTCTACTTGCTGCCTGACCTCCCCGGACTCCAGGATGCCTTGCAGGCCCTGGCCGCCGATGCTGCGGGGGAGGATGGCAGAGTCTGGGTGCTGTCGGTCTACGCCACGGACATGGAGCAGGAAAGTAGCTATCGCGCACTGTTCGACCGGACCAGCGACTACGCGACGTGGACGCAGGAGCTTGCTACGGCCCGGGCCGCCATCGGCGACGCCGACGAGGCAGAACTGCTGCGTCTGGCGCGCCGGTACGCCCGATCGCTCGAAGCCATCCGCCGGATCGACTACTTCCCCGATGCGGCATCCCGACGCGCTGACGCCCACTGGCGCGACTTCCATGGTGCCATCGACCGCCTGCTGTCCCCGGGAGAGCCTCAGGGCGCGCGCGGCAGCACTCCGCGCCGCGACCCGGGGCAGTACCAGGGCCGGCATTGGGCGACCCGGCGCCACCTGTGGGTAGACCGCGTGGCCAGTGCCTGGCTGATTCTGCGGCATATCGATCCACACGCCACGTTCCTGTGGCTGGAAGATGTCCGGGACTGCCCTGCAGACGCGCTCGGGTTCGATTTCGACGGTGCCACATTCACGCACATCGGCGACCGGGTCACGTTCGAGGTACTGGTGTCCAGCTTTGGCCTTGACGAGGACCGGGCGTTGTCCCGCATCGGGCAGATGGTGCATGCACTCGACGTCGGCGGCATCCCTGTGGCGGAGGCCAGCGGTTTCGAGGCCGTGTTGGCCGGCGCACGCGAACGATTGTCCGACGACACGGCGCTGCTTGACGAAATCGGTCGGGTCCTCGACTCGCTGTACGCCCACTTCGCTCGTCCCCGCCTGCGCTAACGGGACTGTCGGCACACCTTTTAACCCCGAAACCTTATCTCGACCATGCTCCCGACGCCCCCGTCCAATGTGGTTGTTCCGCCGCCGCCCGAACGCGAGTTGCCGCGCTACACGCTGCAGCAGCTCGTGCTGTACTTCCTGCGGCTGGGCGCGCTGGGCTTCGGCGGGCCCGTGGCGCTGGCCGGCTACATGCACCGCGACCTCGTGGAGCAGCGCGGCTGGGTGTCCGATGCCGACTACCGCGAAGGGCTGGCGCTGGCGCAACTGGCGCCGGGCCCGCTCGCGGCGCAGCTTGCGATCTATTTGGGCTATGTGCACTACCGCGTCACGGGCGCCACGCTGGTGGGCATCGCGTTCGTTCTGCCATCGTTCCTGATGGTGCTGGCGCTGGGCTGGGCGTACGTGCGGTTTAACGGCTTGGCGTGGATGCAGGCAGTGTTCTACGGCGTGGGCGCCGCCGTGATCGGCATCATCGCCATCAGCGCCTACAAGCTGACCCGCAAGAGCGTGGGGACCGACTGGCTGCTATGGGCGATCTACCTCGTGCTGGCCGTCGTCACGGTGGTCACCGAATCGGAGATGGCGTGGATGTTCCTGGCCGCCGGCGTCCTGGTCTGGTTCTGGCGCGCGCCGCCGCGCTGGCTGCGGCGCGGCAGCCTGCACGCCATGGCGGCGGTGCCGGTGCCGGCGGCCGCCGGGGCGCTGGGCTACGTCGACTGGCCGCTGCTGGCGCAGGTCGGCGTGTTCTTTGCCAAGGCGGGCGCGTTCGTGTTCGGCTCGGGCCTTGCCATCGTCCCGTTCCTGTATGGCGGCGTGGTGACCGAGCACCAGTGGCTGAACGACAAGCAGTTTGTCGACGCGGTGGCCGTGGCCATGATTACCCCGGGGCCGGTGGTGATCACCGTGGGATTCATCGGCTATCTCGTGGCGGGGCTGCCCGGCGCCTGCGTGGCGGCGGGGGCCACCTTCCTGCCCTGCTACCTGTTCACCGTGCTACCGGCGCCGTACTTCAAGAAGTACGGCCGGCTGCCGGCCATCCTGGCGTTCGTGGACGGCGTCACCGCAGCCGCCATCGGCGCCATCACCGGCGCCGTGATCGTGCTGGCCAGGCGCTCGATCATCGACCTGCCGACGGCGCTGCTGGCCTTGGCCGCCGTCGTGCTGCTGTTGCGGTTCAAGAAACTGTCCGAACCGATGATCGTCGCGGGTGCGGCGCTGATCGGTCTGTTAGTCTACCCATTGTTGCGGCATTGACTGATACCGAAGGCGGAGCATTATGCCTAATGCCACCTACCCTCACGCCCTCGCTCGGGCGCTTACGCAATCCAACTCGCCATATGTTATCGACGTTCGCCGCCAGCCAGCATTTGAAGCTAGCGACGGCATGATCCCTGAATCGGAGTGGCGGGATCCAGAGCATCTCGCCGAGTGGATTACGACGCTTGACGCCCAACGGTCCATCGTTCTGTACTGCGTCCATGGAATGGAGGTCAGTCAAAACTGCGCCGCCCTACTGGAAGCCGTAGGTTTCGACGCAACATATCTGGTTGGTGGCTATGCCGCCTGGGTTGCCGGCGCGCATCCAACCAAACCCAAACCCTAGCGATAGCAACACGGCGTGATCGAACTCAACTGAGCGTTATCTGCTAGCCTGCGGCGTCTGCAAGCACCAATGCTGACCTGACAGATTAGTTCGTGCCCTGTTCGGGCGATGGCAATTTGACCCTAAAAGTTCATCATCCATGGACCGCAGTGCTCGAAGCCAGTTTACTGAGCACTCTACCTCCGGAGCCAGTCCATGAACTTTATCGAACCGATCATCTGTCAATGTGGGGTCAAGGTGCAGATCCACGAATACCTCATGGATCTTGGCGAGGATGAGCCGCGAGATCGTGGCTATTGCCCGGTCTGCTGCCGTCTATTGCTCGAGATGGACCGTCCGGGCATTTTGGTGACGGAGGTCGTCCTTCCCGGGGACAAGCTCAAATGCGGCGACGGTGATCGCCACTTGGGCCTGCCGCCCGGATACGACGACGAGGACTGGCCTTTCCCAACCCTCACGGCACTGTTGCGGCGACAAGAGGGCAAATGAGCAACCGCGTGAATCGGCTGCCTAGCCGAACTTGACTTGGCGCGAATCCAGGTAGCTTGGACGTACTCGCTAACTACGCAAGGATTCCATCATGGCGCCATCCACATGCAACGCTTCGCCCGTTCGTGACGTAGGCAACGTCACAGAGCTTGACATTCGTGTCGCAACTGCGCTCAAACATTGGCTCGAGAACGATGTATTTTGGAAGCAGCAGCCTCGGAGAGATGTCTTTCGATTTGGCCCAAGCCCCTCGAGATTGCATTTCAAGGGCAGAGGTGCGCAGCTTGTGGGACGCGGTTATCGGCTCGCTCCAATCCTGGCGCTCCGTCCCCACTCGAGCAACGATTCCTGCGTGTGGCGATGTCGACTGCAATAGCTGCGACCTCATCCCGATCGCTGGATGCTCAAACCCTACGCTTCTGAATGAAAGCTGAAAGTGGACGTCAGGCTAACTGCAATGTCTGTCTAACGATCGCTTGTCACGCGTCTGCAGCAGGTTCTGACCGATTACGAATCCACTCGGCAAACGCTTCGTCTTCGATCCGATAGTCCCCCATTGCCAGGCGCGTGACGAGGTTTGCCGCTAGTAGCCGCCTCAGCGCGTGACCTGTAGTGTTGCGCGTCGCTACCTTGCCAATCATTTTGCCCAGCCTTTCCAAAGTCGCCGCGGAATGCAGGTCGGACTCACCTCGGGCCAGAAGATACAAGAGGGCGCGGTCGGCAGGTTTCATATCGCGCCATTGCGCCAGCGAATGCTCATCGGAAAATACCGAGGCCTTGGTGTAAGCCAGCGCGGCAGCCTCGCCCTGAGGTTGGTACATCATGTACCGCTCAATGAATCGTTTGAAGAATTCGGGCGTGCGATGTAGTTCCTCAAAGGCACGCTTGCCTTGCTCAAGGGTGAGCTTCTGGCGCGCCATGCTGTTCAGCAGCTTGACCGTGAAGGAGACAAATTCGTCGCCGAGCAGGGGAAACGGCTCAAGCGGCGCCCAGTTATAGAACGGCTCAGATGCTCGCGCAAACATTGCGCGCAGCGTTGTCTCGGAACTGCCGGCGAAGATCACCTTGATGCGATCTTTCCGGATATCAAGCGCGGCCCGCAACGCGTGCGCAAAATCGCTGTGGTCCGTTCCGGCAAGCACCTGTGCTTCGTCGATGACAAGTAGAAGCGGCTTCTTCGCTCGGTCTATTTGTTTTAGCACCTCATGCAGTGCGATGGTCCGGTCCGAGCCCGACTTCCCCAATTCGGCTTCAAGAGTCCCCTCCCCTACGCCGGTCAGCTTGGCACTCGCCTTTACCTTCTTGACCGGTGCGCCAAGCCTGGCCATCAGCGCACCCGCGCCTTTGGGCTCGAGCGCGTGGGTAAGTGCCGCAACGAGGGCTGTTTCCGGGGAGGACCTGTTATCCCAAAGGTTCGTATACGCAGTCAGGTAACCCCCTGACACGGCCGCTGGCAGGAGGTCCCGACGCAGGAACTCAGTCTTTCCCATGCGACGGCGAGCAAAGAGTCCACGCGCGGCTGACAGGCCGAGCTCGAACGCGCTCAGATACGCCTGCGCCAGTTCGGGCCGAGCAAAATGCCACGGATCGGGAAGATTCTTCTCAGTAGATCTCATACAAATTGAGAATTCTCAAAATTCTTGAGAAGACATGATACAAGGACAGCTCAAGACTGAACAGGGCGAAGACGGTTAGGGCGATAGACCAAGCAATGAACTTCACACATGGCCGCAGTACTGCACACCGTGGCAACCTTTACTGGCGAAGGGCTGCCCGTGGCCTTGGCCTTCTCGGCATACTGAGAATTGCCATCGAAAAGCGGACCCTATGACCGACCTTTAGCCTTCCGGTTGTCCTTGTTTTTGCACGGGTGTTCGACCTAGGGGATCCAGCAGATTTTGACGAGGAATCTTCACCATAGGCCGGCGCGCGGGGGGCGCACATAAGATCACAAATTTTGTTTTGACTTTCACGCTTGAAAATAGGAAACGGACGCTTTGCAAATATCGACGCCCCTTCGCACCATGACCTAGAAGCGGGTCATCTACGTCATTTAGGCCATGGTCGGAGTCCATGAAAATTTCATCGCCCCCCGATTCTTAGCGCACTTTACTTAACGCGTCCACGCCATCCCCGCCCTACGCTGGGTGTCTGGGAGTTCGTTCCGTTCGGGTCGACACTGATGACCCACAACACGACACCTCCCGCCACGCGCTCGATACCTTTATTCGCTAATACAGTGAAGCTGCTAACCGCTTTAGCGTCGGGCTCGCGGAGTTGGACATGGCGCCGTCGGAACGGTGAGCATAGCTATAGGCACTCTTGCCTAGCAGGGGCCGGGCTTCCCCCAATCATGACACCTAGCGCCGGCCAGACACGAACATTGATTACCGGGAGACGCCATACCCAAGGGCCTCCCTCTCGCGCGACGTATTGACGTCCGGTTCTCGGGGGGCCGATCAGGAGCAATTTTGACGATAGCTCTGCTGCAACCGCTTTAATGTTTTATCGCGCTCCAGCTTGGGAATGGCCCGCCCTTGCGCACTGGTAGTCGCGGTGCCAGGGGACGTATAGGTGCGCTTCCGATCGGTCTCTTCGATGTCGCGTCGCAGTTGGTCGCAACGAGCGCGGCGCTGCTCCTCGTAGCTTGCGTCCGATTTGTTCTCCGGGTTGACCGCGGATGGCGGCCGATAGGGGTTGCTACCTTCCTGTACGGCCTCAGAGATCGCCGACGCCGCGCTTCCATTGTTCTGAGATTGCCCCCTGGCCGCGCCCCCGGGAAGCAGGGCTACCAGCAAGGCGACAGTCAGCAGACGCCGAGTCGTTTCCATAACGCCTCCATAGAAGGTGAAACATTGCGCTCTACCGCAACAGTAGCATGGTCTACGCGAAAGCCGAGGCCGCTTTTGGTCAGATCCTGAGCCAACTTCGCCGCCCGGTAAATCTGCACGACTTCCTCGTCCATGACGAATTCATAGCCCAGCCAACCCTACTTCAGCCGGGAGGCCCTCGTTGCGCAGGTACGCCATGCTCGCCAGCCAAAACCTCCTGGATACACGAGCTGAACAAGGGGGGCACATGGTCACCACTCTCTCTTTGGCCGTCTACGCCCTCACCGACTTGGCCGCGCTTCTCGTCGACTGCGGTGGATTATCCGGAACGATCCAAGCTTCGCATGGGAAAGTAGCGATGCGCTGCGCCGTGCTTGATTGTTGTTGGCGCAAGCTGCAATGGTGTAGGCCCTCATCAAACGCCGGCGAGCGGGCAAGGTGCTGCACACACTGTCCGGATGGCTTTGCACTTGTTCCACCCCCTGCAGGAGGGCGGTATCCACCGTCGGCAATAGCGGTTCGGTCGGTCAGCAGGAACAAGCATCTCTCGCCTCCCGCTCGACTCATATCTCGGCGGCATCGCCCCGCAGCGTCACGATGACTAGCCCGTCGCGGTTCCACCCCAGGGCTACTGTATGTGAAGCGCTGCCCGACCAGGCCCGAAACGTGGAAGCCACCATGCGGCGGCCCAACCCGCCTCAGCGGCAGGCCAGCCTGCGCCAGCAGTATCGAAGCCTTCGTGACCGACAGTACCGCCTGGAATGCCAGGCTCAGACAGTTAGCGATTCACCCCGTTGCGCACTTCGGGGCGAATTCGCTAAGCTCCATGGATCCGGCCAGCATGCACAGGCCGGCACTAAGAAACTAAGGAGATTTATGGCAACGAAGAAGATGGCCGCCCCGAAACCTGCGGCAAAGAAAACGGCCGCCCCCGCAAAGAAGGCCGCAGCGGCCAAGAATGCAGCAGCCGCCCCAGTGGCGAAGCCGCTGAAGGACACGTTCAATAGGACCAGTCTGCTCGCACACTTGGTAGAACAAACCCAACTGGACAAGAAGACCGTTCAGACCGTGCTTGCTCACCTGGAGAACACGATCGTGGGCGCAGTGCACAAAAAGGGCGCAGGCGAATTCACCTTGCCGGGCCTCTTCAAGGTTTCTGCCGTCCAGGTGCCAGCAACAAAGAAGCGGTTCGGCAAGAATCCCTTCACGGGCCAGGAGCAGTGGTTCGCGGCCAAGCCTGCATCGGTGAAGGTGAAGGTGCGGCCCTTGAAGAAACTGAAGGACGCCGCGCTATAAGCCGCGAGGGACGTCCAAACCAGAAAAGGGAGCTTGCTCCCTTTCTCGCCATGCCGGCACACGCGGGTCCACCAACTCTATTAAATATGATCGCCGGATCTCCCGTGTCGCGCTCCTAACTGCCATCTTCATACAGCCACGGATGAATGGTGCGTGTAGCGCTTCAGCGCGCAGCCCCGCTGGTAAATTGTGTTCAAAAACAAGTTCCGAGCTAGCAAGAACAAATCGGGTTGTTGGCAACTCCTCATTATTAGCCTGCCCTGCTGACAGCTGCCGCCGACTGTGCCCGTTGACCACCCCGTGCAACCCCGGCAATCATGCTTTGAGGTGTCCGCAGCGGCATGGCTTCTTGCATGAGAGCTTTGTGCACGCTCGTAATCTTATGACGTGGGAGCATCTAGGCCGGCTTGATCGTCGTCAACCAGATGCAAGTTTGCACCCAATAACGCTCTAGCAGCGGCTATGTTCGCATGGCAATAAACACTCGATGGCCGCTGCCAAGGGAGACATGCCATGTTGAGCGCCCATGAAATCGCCGCATTGATGGTGCTCGGCTCGCTGGGATATTCCCGCGATATCGATCGGCGCGATCTGGCTGCACTTGCCGCCCGCAACTTGGTACACATTACAAATGCATCGGTCGCGTCCACTTCAGCATGCCTTACACCGGCCGGATACCAAGTACTTAGCGCTGTGCAGCGCGCCTTCCCTGGCACGGCGCGAAGGGGACCGTATAGCCCCCGCGGTGTCAGCCAATCACCCAGCAGGTCAGCCGATCATGACCGTACCTGAAACCTGATGCGCGGCACGGGCCTCACCCCCCAATTGTGGCGATTTAACAAGCGTCCAGCTGCGGCGAATGCGCAGGCCCCGGTGCGAAACAACCTCACTCAGCGGTCTGAGCCACCGAGCCTTCCCGCATGCCGCCTGATGATCGCCGCGTCCCGCCGCGCTCATGTGCGCCCATAACGCTCAACACCGCGCAGGGAACGACCGAAGCAGCACGATGTCGGCGATAGGCTGAACTGCCTCACGGCGGTTGACATGTCGCACCGGACTGCTCAGCCAATCCGACACAATCTGGCTGTCCTATTGCTGGAAGTACGGCTACCGATAGTGCCGGTCTTGCCTAGAGCGCTGATGGCGTATATGCGCCTCACTAACGTTGGCCTACGCACCCAATACTGGTTTGCATTGGGGCGAGCGCGTGATAGAAAATCACTTCATGCCTTAATCTAGCCGACCGTATATGGATTATGCGACGCTTTAGCTATCTTACCCACCGGCACCGCACACCTTCCTCCAACCTCGCGCTTGGCCTGCTGCTGGCGCTGAATGCGGGCGCTATTAACGCGGGCGGCTATATCGTTCTGCAACGCTATACGTCGCACATGACCGGCTTTGCTTCCCAGGTTGCAGACGGTGTGGTTCTCAGCGATTTCGAATTGGGGGTCGCTTCCGCGGCAGCGCTTGTCTCGTTCACCATCGGGGCTGCGACGACCTCGATGCTTGTGAATTTCTCCCGCCGCATCCGCGCCCGCAATACCTACGCTTTGCCTCTCTTGTTGGAAGCCGCCCTGCTGTTCCCTTTCGGGGTCCTCGGGACAGCGACTTTAAGCTGGCAAACACCGTTCGCTGCGCCGGCCACTGTCTTGCTGCTCTGCTTCATTATGGGATTGCAGAACGCCATCGGTTCCAAGACGTCGGCCGGAACAGTCCGGACTACGCATATGACCGGCAATATCACCGATGTCGGAATCGAGCTGGGGAAGATGCTTTATTGGAACCGGCGTGAAGTGTCTAAGCACGTCTCGGTACGCGCCGATGTGCCCCGTCTGCAGCGTAGCGGTGGGCTGCTGTTGTCTTTTATTCTCGGTGGCATGGCTGGTGCGGCTGGATTCCAAAGCATTGGCTTTGTTTTCGTAACTCCATTTGCCTGTCTTCTGTTCGCTCTGGCATGGATTCCCGCCAGGGCAGACTTCGTTCGCCGCGGCAGCACCGAGGGTCGGCATGCGAGCCGATCTTGAACTGTCTTATCTGGAGTGGATCCACACGCGTCTCGAACATTGGCCGTTGAGCCCCGCCGAGAGTTAGCGCTATCGTTGTATGTATGCGGTTTCTCTGGAACGTTTTAGAGTAACAGACCCAGGCTTTTCCCTGCTCCCGCCATCCCACCTGTCCGGTTCTGGCGCTGAAAGCGGGAGAGGTCGGCTCACACCGCCTGTCGCTCTCTCGCGCGCGTCCTCTCTAGAACCTCCACCGCAAAGCCACCGGGCCGGTTTGGTCTTGGTTGCCGCCGCCGAACTGGCCTGTGTAGCGCAACGCAACCGTAGCCAACGGCCTAGACGGCAAAGTCGGCGCGTAGTTCGGCCAACGCCGCGTTCTGGGCTATTGGAGCGCCGGTCACTGGGAACGGTTGACTACCGTCGAACGCAAGCGTGGCCGCCGGGCGTATATCGCCGAAAGCATGACGCTAGCCTGCTCCCATAGACTGTTGGGTCAGAACCGCTGAGGCTTGCCTTGGTTGTCGCTTTTGAACGACTCCGCTTCGGTGGTCCAGACGCGGGACAGATCAGGTTTCGACAGCGATCAGCGACGCGAGGCAAACGCCGCAGATAGCCACTCTCCTGGAAATAGGACGAACTGACGCTCGTTTTGCACTCAGGTAGCCAGAAGCGGCGCCAAACAGAACCGAAAAAAAAGCCACGGCCGGATGGTCGTGGCTGAATGCAAAGGGCCAATCTCTTGGCAAACAAAGAATGTCACGCGCGGCCTCTACTGGGAATAGCCCGATCGGGTCAGGCTAGTATCTGCATTGTCAGGGATGCGAAAACTCGTACTCCCTCTCTCGGCCCCCGAATGCCTTTGTCTAGCGGAATCTAGAGCCCAATGACGGTGTGGCGCTCAGCCACTCGCATGCCGCCGGTCGTAGTCAAAGTAATCTTGCTCTTAAATCCGGCCGTCACGGGGCCCGGACAGCTTCGGCCAAGCCGCGCTATGTAGAAGCTAGCCGCCCTCTGAACCGTCTCGGATTTCCAGACACGCCCGAATGTATCGGGCTCGAAGTTTGCGCCCGTGATTAAGTCTGCTGTGCGCTGGCGTACTGGCCACAAGCACCTCAGCTTCATGGCGGACTTCCCCCACACACGATCTCCGGCCCGCTCTTCCAGTCCGCTCCCCCAGCCATGGAAGCGGTACCTCGGTGCCGTCGTGTACCTGGTCCAAGGCCCCAAGCAGGCGCATCGCCACTTGACGGACCATTGGAATGTCGGGGGCCGGAGATGGCACCGGCAGACCGCGGCCGATTTTGGTACCCAATGGCCGGAAAACACGCACTGTACAAATGCACAGTATGCGCCACCCGGCCCCAGTAGGGCTACTAGGACGGCTCTCGGTCCCATTCGGCGTCCGTGGTCAGCCGACCGACACTCCATTTTCACAATACGAGTGAAAGTCCTGCCGCATTCCTCATGTTTCTCGACAAGCTGCTAGCGCAGAAGATATCCCCACGAACTCATCGCGCCGCCCTTGAATTTTCAGACGCGAATGAACTGGAAAGCTTGGCAACCAAAAGACAATCGACTGGGACTTTTATGATGAACTCAACACTGAACGACGGAACTTGGGCTCGCTACACTCGGGGACTGCTAGTGGGCGCTGTCACCACGGCGGCGGCCTGGCTGACTCCGCTCGGCGCTTCCCTTGCCGCAGCCCCATCACCAGCTTTGGAAGCTGTCGCAATATTCAACGGAGCCATGCCCACCGGCGTCACGGTCGCCGAAGGCGGCCGGATCTTCGTCAACTTTCCGCGCTGGGGCGATGATGTCCCGTTCACCGTCGGAGAGCTTCGGGACGGCCAGGTGCGCGCATACCCCGATGCAGCAGTCAATAAACCCGACAATTCGCGGCCAGGGGACACCTTCCTCAGTGTTCAAAGCGTGGTGGCCGACGGCCAGGGGCGGGTCTGGGTACTTGATACCGGGGCTCCGAATTTCTCCAACCCAGCCCCAGGCGGAGCCAAGCTGGTCGCAATCGACCTGAAAACTGACCAGATTGCAAAGACCATCGTCTTCCCTCCCGACGTCATGCTTGATCGGACCTACGTCAATGACATGCGCTTCGACTTGCGCATCGGGAGGTCCGGCGTCGCGTATATCACGGATTCTTCGCTCTCCGGCACCGGGGGACTGATCGTAGTAGACCTGGACACGGGTAAGGCTGTCCGCCGCCTCACTGGCCATCCTTCGACGTCGGCTGATCCATCGTTCCGCCCGGTCGTTGAAGGCAAGCCAATGCAAGCGCGAGACGCTTCCGGCAATATCAGCCCGTTTACCGTGGCCTCCGACGGCATTGCGTTAAGCCCGGATGGCAAGACGCTTTACTACTCTCCACTATCCAGCCGACATCTCTATTCGGTGCCGACCGCCATGCTGCGCGATCCGACATTGACGGACGCGCAGATCGGAAAGGCGGTCTCAGACCTTGGCGAGAAAGGCGCATCCGACGGGTTGGAGTCTGATGCTAATGGCACGGTCTACGCCAGCGACTATGAAAACAATGCCATCCGAACATTAGGCACGTCCGGTACGTGGAAAACTCTTGTGCAGGATGACCGGCTACTTTGGCCCGACACGCTTTCGGTTGGCCCAGACGGCTATCTTTATGTCACGGCCAACCAGTTGCATCGCCAGGCGGGATTTCAAGGCGGTAAGGATATGCGCGTGAAGCCCTACGTGCTGTACCGGCTGCACATTGGAGTAAAGCCTGCGCCTACTCGTTGAGCGAAATGCACAGTACTTCCACGTGAATGAGACGCTCCCCTCTGCGCCGTCCATGCTTTCCTCGACGACGGTGTACAAACGGTACCGATCGGAACGGCGCCGGCGCCGGCCGCGTCAGGCAGTAGCCGTCATCCACCGAACCTACTTCCAATCCGCCCGGCGCGGCGCAGAACATCAGTCACGTGGGCGAGCGAACGATCCTGGACGTGGCTTAGCGGTGATTGCTGTTGCCGAAACGGGCCAGGCAGTGCCACACCTGCTTAAGCATCTGAGGATCATACTGGCCGCTGCGCGCGGCCTCGCCAATCCGTACCGGCGTGAGTGGGTGTGCGCCGGCCAGGGACGCAGCTAGTTTTGCGACAGCCGACCCACGGTACTCGGACTGTCGGCGCAGCAGATCCGCTTCTGCGCGAAACCCGGCGTGCCATTCGACACGACAGGGCAATGCATGAGCAAGCGCCTCGACGTCGCTATGCCGGAACGATGGGTCAAGCACGATAGCCTCCACGTCGCGCTCAATCACCACGCCACCATGAACATGGGCCTCAATGTAATGGTCAAGCGGGTCGCCATGAGTAACCGCAGCAGCCAGACGTTCGACAAGGGCGAAACGGCCGGCCACGCCAAAATGACTCGGCTCGTAGACGCTGTCCGGGTGGCAAAACGTCGTACGAGACAGCACGCCGGATGCAAGCCGTAAATGCGCCGACCCAAAGCGGGGCGCCGCGCCAGCGGATGCATGGCCTACATTCAGCGCGCCATAGCGCGGCCGCTCGGAAGCGGGTGCTGTGTCATAAGCCTGCCCGAAGATTCGGCTTTCCCATTGCCAGCGATCGCCACCGGGATAGGCGGACAGCCCCCCATTGCTCGTGCCAGTTTCGAACTGAGTTCGATACACGCCATCTTCCGCCAACACTGCCAGTAGAGGCCGACCACGAAAGATTCGATCGGGGTGGAAGTTCAGCGTTACACGCCAACCCGGATCGACCGGCTTGCCCGCCGATATTGCGGCAATGTGGGCCCATGCCCTGGCGGCGGAGGTGAGGGCTAATGACATGGTGTCGTAGAATCGACTTCAGGGAAACGATTTGGCCAATTCTACGGGCAGCACCCTGACCGCCTATAGAATTGATTGACACTTGCGCCCAGGAAAGATGTTGTATCTCTCCCGCGTCATTGCCCCGCAATTGATCAGGCCTCGCGCTTTACTGTATGGGCGGCACGGTGCCGAGCTTCTCTGCCAGCATGCGCTCATAAACGCCAAAATGCGTATCCACCTCAGTCTGACTTACGACGACGACGTCGATCGTGACCTGTTCAGCCTTCAGGCCGAAAATCGTGGCCAGCGCCACTGCCCTGCTGCAGTGGAACACCGTTGGGATTGCCGAGCGCAACAACGGCCATTCGTGGCGCTGCAGGCGATGGACATGCCTGGCGACCCGAAGCACGACTCACGAAAGTCGTGTTGCTTCCTGATGCAATTCAGTACGCCGAAGAAAAAACCACTTCTCTAGCAAAGCGGCTGTCTAGCCGCTCCGACGCTGAGAGCGTTGAAGATCGGCGCCGTGATTTTTAATTCGCTGGAGCTGGGTAGCCCTTACCTCTAGCGCACGCAGCGCGTTCTCCATGGCGGCCAAAATTCGGGTTTGCTCAGTGATATCAGCCCCGGCCGACGCAAGAGCTTCGATGGTTGCTTTTTGCCCTGCAACTTCCGCTGCCAGCTGTTTTCGAAACCGCTCCACGACGATTAGGTCTCGTAGGATCACGCGTCGCATCTATCTCCCTCCCCCTTTGCAGGGAATGTACCGCACCCCCCTTTGGAAGAGACCGTTCGAAACGCCAACGTTATGTACGCCGCCGATAATCGTTGTGGTCTATGGGGGCGGGGTTGTAGCCGGCCCGCAAAATGCATGCTACGTACCGTAGCGTCGGCGGTCCTTCATACACTTGCCGACGCTTTGCTCTCAAAGCTCTTCATTCTCTGCGCTTTGCGCCGCACCGCTAGCACAAGGGCCGTTTTTTCTCAAGTCGACAACACACGTCCAATTTCGAGTTGGAAGAGCAAGCTCTTCTCAAAAGAATCTGTATTGCGCCGTCTCATGATCGGAGAACTCCATGCTTGCGGACGTCTATAAAGGCTACACAGTAAGAGCGTTTGTATGGAAGCTGTGGAATGAACAGTTTGAGGCGTCGGCCGGCGTAGACCTCGCTAGCCGTCGAGTGGGCGCCTCGGGGGCACTCGCATGCTTTCCCACGTCCGAGGAAGCTCAAGCACTGGGGCTTGCTTGGGCCAAAGACTGGGTAGATAGCCAGGTGAGCCGCTGAAAGCGACGCTTTCTATGGAATCGTCCAAGCAGCGTGATTCAGAAGTCATAGTCCCAAGAGCGGCTGCACAAGTCCAGGTGCAATGTATACCCCTAACTATCGCGCGACCGACTGTGGAGCGCCCCGCGATAATTTCGCAGGCTTTGCCAGCGTATCCGGCGGGCCGGCCTGCGCGGTCCTTTAACAAAAAAAACCACGGCCGGGGTGGTCGTGGCTAAATGCAAAGGTGGCCACTTTCTTGTCACGCCTGCATGGCACGTGTTGACATAAACGTGAAATGGTGCTAAAAAGTCACGACAGGATCTGTGTTTCCAGCCGACATCTCCCAGGTGCTTAATTTCCTCCTACCCGCGAACGCTGTAGTCCATTCAAGGATCGAGCTTCGCACGAAAGCCGGCGCATCCATAGAACCGGCATTGCCCCTTCCTATCGGGAGCCTGTCGCTCCTGATGTTGCGCCGCTACCGCTTGCACTACCGCTACTGGTACCGCTAGTGCCCGTCAAGAGCAGTGCCAGGGCGGCTGCCTCCGCTGCGGGAATCGGTGGGCGCAACGCTACCTGACCCCGCTGCGGAGCCGGAGCCTGTTCCGCTACCTGCTGCAGTGCAGCCGCCCAGTACCGCTCCCAGCATTGCAAACGTCGCTGCCATTGTTCGGGTTTTCATCATCTTCGTCTCCTTGTTCTCACTAGAGGTCCGTCGGACGAGCCCGTCCCCCGACCTTCGTCCGCATAGCTTGTACCAATGCCGAGCGAAGGGGCAGGCGCGCATCAGCGCACACTTCCTGCAATTGAGCGTTAACTTTACTGGTAGCCCACTATGAAGAAACGACACACAGGTGTAAGACCTTCGCTCTGCCTACGTGGCGGGAAAACTCACCTTAGTGACGCGATGGCGATCTGAATCGGCTCTGCGCAATTCGAGAACAAACTTGCTGCGCGGTGCATGCGCGTTCCGATTGTCCAGATGACACCACATGGTGACGCTATCGCCAGCGGCGTCGCGATACTCAAATCGATCGTCCACATTCGGGCCCTCGTGGGGGCACGGGATGCGAACCATCCCAAAGCGCTGGATCGCAATCACAACGTCGTTGTGATCCAGCGATTCTTCGGCCTGCTGTAGGGCTGCAGCAAGCACGTCATAAACGTGGGCAGCTTTGCGGACTACATCTGGCATGGTGAGTTCTTTGGCTGTTGCAGCCACTTTGCTGGAGGCATGGCGCGGTTTCCGTTCGCTAACGGACTATGGGCGCAAGCCGGCAGAAGTTTCCCGGATAACAGCGGCAAGAACAGCACCCAAGCCGTGGGCGGTACTGATGGTGTGACTAGCCCCTATGAACGGGCCGGCCATGGCAAAAAGATTCCCTTACACGGATTCGCCCATCGCGCCCATGGATGAGCAACTCGGCCTTCTCGCGTTTTGCCAGCTCGGTACCTGCCGCGATGGCTTCCTCCTGCGTTACGAAGATAGAGTGCGCGCCGCCATCCGGCACTTCGACCGCCCATCCCTCGCCTGAGGGCACCACATGGATGCCTCGGTTCGCCATGATGCCTCCATAGAATAGTTGACCCGGTTAAAGCTTGAACCGGGCGGCGTATCGCTAGAGATTAGCGATGAACAACTCCCGGGCAAAAAAATGCCGCAGCCAGACGACGCTGCGGCGCAAGATTTAGGGTCGAGTTGCTGTTTCCAGCACCGAGATACTGAACTTATCACTCGGAGTTCGATAGCGGACGTAAGAGGTAGGTGTACGTCCTACAGCAGGGCGGCCATCCTAATCTGCAATTAAGGTTTGAAGTCTATTATTCTGCGCCCTTAAGCATGTATGCGGCGCAGGCCTCTATCTGGAACAGCAAAAGCGGCGAAATCGCCGGGAATACGAAACGGAAGGAGCCGCGCAGGGATAGGGTGGGTAAGAGTCCGTATAGCCGCGTAGTGGTTAGGGAGTGGGGAGGTATTCCGTCGATCATTTTTCCACTCGCGCCACGAATGTTTCACCATTCGCCACCGCGCGACGCCGAGGCACGGACCCCGTCCATCTCCACCTGCCGCGCCGACGGGCATGATCTCCGCGGAAGCTCCCCGACGGACCATTTTAGTCATGCCGCGACATACTGCTACCCGCCATATATGGGGGTCTCAGCGTGAGCCAGCCTACCGACACACGCACTTTCGCAGGCCGTACCGCTCAATCCGACCTGGCTCCGGAAACAAGTGCTCATTCGATGATTGAGGCTGAAAAGAAGATCCAAGCTATGATCTTCACCGAACCGCTGCCGCTCGGGCCCCAGCCAAGACCATCTCCCTTCCTCAACCCCACGCCAAGTCTTCGAACTTGCACAATTGGCACGTGAGTGCCGATACACGAAATGGCGGCGCGACGATCTCGATGGAATTGTCCGTGGCTCCGATATTCACCGGGGGGGATGCCCCAAAGCGGCCGGAGCGAATGCTTGACGGGAAGCCGCCGAACAAGCTCGCCACCTGCCTTTGGACGCGGTCGAGTTCGTTGAAGAGGTCAGCCCAATGGAAAGGTTGCTCATGGTCGTATCCTCCTTCCATGCAGCGAGGAGGCGAATGGCATACGCGCTCCCATCGACCTGCCAAGCTGCTGGCAAACAAACAGAAACACGCAGCGCGCGCGTTGGTCGTCGACTGCCTGAGCGAAAATGTAGCTTGCCACCCAAATTTCAAGTGGGCAGGTTTGGCGAATCGCCAAGAAACGGATTCAGCCCGTACGGTGTTCTTACGTCACATTTATACTACTCCACAACGCGTCGAAATTCGCCCTGCTCCCCGTCTGCATCAGGTCTCCGGCGACCCGCATTGGATGGCACTGAGGTGGAATGATCGAACCCTATGAGCCCGCGACACACTTCACGGCCGATCTACGACCGCGCGCTTGCCTGTAGTCCGCACGGGGGTGGCGGGTAGCTAGTGGCGCCCACTATTTGGGCGCGGGAAAGGGAACAAAGCGTTCTCCATACTCAAGCTCGTTTTCAGTGCGCACCGCACTGAGTCGCAGCGCGCTCTCGTAGTGTTTGAGAAGGAGATCCCTTTGGCGGCAGGAAATGACGGCCAACTTCATGCCACGCCGGAGGCCGAGCATCCCGCGAAGCTTCACGATTTTTGGCGACATCCACATCTGTCCGCTACTTGAGAAAGCTATGTGTCCGATATTAAATAATGCGGCAATGTTAGGAGCAAGTAAGAGCGCCTCATCCACTCTCAGCAACCTCGGGGGCGCGTCTCCGGATTGCCTGGAGATTGGCGTGGCGCAGAGAATCTCGGGGATCCCTAAACCGGAAACCTGACACCGCCCCATATGCCGTTCCATCAACGCCTCACGCAGAGCTCCAGATAGAGGATCGGACCATGGAAGGAGCATTGCGTCTTCCAACGCCACAGTTGGATTCCCGTCCAGCGTCTTACGTTCAGCGAAGCGGGCCGTTGAAGTGAATACCCCCGGTTGATCGCCTCTCAAGAGGACCTCAAAGCCTAGCGCAACAAGACGAGCGTGCCAGTTTCCGCCGATGGTGAAAGTGAAATCTTTTGGTTGCAGAGGGCGCTGCCCGGAATGCGCTGATGCCAAACCAAGTATGGCTTTGGGCGGGAACGGCTCCGGCGGGCTTTCAAGATCGACAGATATCCATACGTTGTAGCGCGAACTAGGCCTATAGGAAGGCCTAATCTTTCCCTGCTTCCATTCCCTGGCAGCGGCAACGATATGCTCGGCCAAAATGTAATCAGGGCGCGCCAACGGCAGCGACTCGCGTGGATCTATCCCTGACTGAGCGTCCACTCGCCGCAGAGATCCCACGCTGCGCCTTTGGATTGGAAAACCAAGCTCGGCGAGGCGTTGACGCCAAGCTTGGTCGTACTGGCCCACAACCGCCTTCGAGATGGGAATCCCTAGCTTGGAGCTTGCGGCCCTCAAAAGGTCTCGTGGGGTGAACCACTCGTCCCCCACATTGACACCATAATTCTTGGAATGGCTTCGCTCCGCCGGCCTACGCACAAGGTGCGAGGCCGCTTCTCTGACATCTGCAGCTCCGATCAATGCGACATTCACATATTTCTTAGCATGGGTGACTGAACGGTCCATCCTAGTCTCGCTGCCCCCGGGCGGGTACGGTAAGAAGAAAGCATGCCGGGAAGCCTACGACCGCTAGCTTCCAGTTCAGCGATACTCTGCCGATTGAACAAACAATATAGGCTATTGGCGATCCAGCGCCTTCGCATCTTCCATATGCACGTTCTCGAATAATCTAAATTTGCGAACGCGAACCGTCAAGCACAGTGGCGGCGACTCCGACGGCTGGCACGCGATCGTGGTACCGGCAACGACGTACTCAGACAGTCTCTCGTTCGCCATTCAATCCCACTGCAGCACGCCCGGTGAGTGCTAAAGATGCAAGTGCCAACCGTCAACGGCGGCCGCTATGCCTCTCGCCGTGTCGGCGTTCTTCATCGTGGCTGCCGAAGCGGCGGCCGGAACATGCAAGAAAGCCGGGAGGCTGAACGCGGCAGATTCGCCACATGAGGGAGGCGACTAGCCAGGCAGGATGGGTTGTACCTCGGCCCCGCAGAGGTGCCTGCATCGGACATCGGCCGGGAAGCAATCGGAAAAGTGGGAGGAAAAGCCCGCCCCAAGGTCGAGAGAGCCACGGAGACAAAAAATGGGCGGGCGCGTGCAAACAAAATTTGTCTCTGCTTACGTAGCTTCCCTCATCGCAGCGACGAATTCAGGGCCAATCTGTAACTTGTCGAACCGCGGGGCGGGGGGGGGGCGGCTCCGTGCCAATGTTGAGCGGATCGAAGAGTCCCTGCCTCGATGCGCCGCCTTTAAGCTTCCAACTTGTCCACAATGTGGGAAGGAAATGCCCAGGCTAGTCAGCACTATTCGGGTAGCAGTTGTCCGTCGGACTTCATAGCCGAATGTCGAGCGCGCCGCGCATCGGCTGCATTGCTCGGGTGAATCCTGAACCAGATGGAGTACATGGCCGGCAGAAACACCAGGGTCAAGATCGTCCCGGCAAACGTCCCGCCGATGAGCGTGTAGGCCAAGGCTCCCCAGAACACCGAATGGGTCAACGGAATGAAGGCCAGAATGGCGGCCAACGCCGTCAGAATAACCGGCCGCGCACGCTGGACAGTGGCTTCCACGACGGCCCTGAACGGGTCCAGCCCTTCGTCCTTGTTGTGTTGAATCTGGCCGATCAGGATCAGCGTGTTGCGCATCAGGATGCCCGATAGCGCAATCAGGCCGACCAGCGCGTTGATGCCGAACGGCTGTCCGAACAGAATCAGCGTGGGCACCACACCAATCAGGCCGAGCGGACTGGTCAGGAACACCATCACCATCGCCGGGATCGACCTCACCTGAAAGATGAGGATCAGCAGGGTTACCGCCAGCATGATCGGGAACAGCGGCAGCATGGCTTTCGTCGCTTTCCCCGATTCTTCAATGGAGCCTGCTTGTTCAATGCGGTATCCGCCGGGCAGTTTGTCGATGATCGGTTGAAGCTGCTTGCTGATGGCTGTCGATACGTCGGGCGGTTGCAGGCCATCGGCAATATCGCCGCGTACCGTGATGGTCGGCATGCGGTCGCGCCGGCGGATGATGGGCTCTTCCATGCGAACATCAATCTTGCCCACCTGCGAGAGCGGAATGCGTTGCCCGTTGGCGCCCGCCAACGTGAAATCCGCAATCCTGGCGGGGTCGAGTCGGGCCTCGCCGGCCGAGCGCGCAGTCACCTGTACGGTACGGATGTCCTCACGGACGGTCGTCACCGGAATGCCGTTGAGCAGGAATTGCAGCTGTTGTGCGACTGCGCTGGACGACAGTCCCACGGCTTGGAGGCGGTCCTGCTGCAAGGTGAAGTGCAGGGCCGGTACGCGTACCCCCCAGTCAGTGTTGACCGTGCGCATCATTGGGCTCGCGTCCATGACTTGCTGCACATCGCTCGCGATGCGGCGCAACGTTTCCGCTTCCGGGCCGGTCACCCGATAGGCAACCGGGAACGGCGAATAGGGACCGAACACGAGTTGAGTGACGCGCACGCGCGCTTCGGGCGCAAGGCCGTTGGCGATGGCCTTGCGCATGCGCTGCTTCAACGCATCACGCTCTTCCTGGCTATCGGTCCGGATCACGATCTTGGCGAACGACGGATCGGGCAACTCCGGGCCCATCGCCAGATAAAAGCGCGGCGCACCCTGGCCAACGTAAGCCGTCACGATCCTGGCTTCCTTCTGTTTGGCCAGCCACGTTTCGAGCTTGGCCGTGGCGGCGCTGGTCTGGTTGATCGAAGTGCCATAGGGCATCTGCACCTCGACCAGCACTTCGGGTCGATCCGAGATCGGAAAGAACTGTTTCTTGACCACCGCCATGCCTAAAATGGCGAAGACGAAGAGCCCGACAACCGAAGCCGCGACCAGCCATTTACGCGCAATCACACGCCCCAGCAGTGCACGGAAGCGGTTGTAGCGCGGGGTATCGTAAATCGCATCGTGCCCGCCCTCGACCTTCTTGAAGTCGGGCAGCATCTTCACCCCCAGGTAAGGCGTAAACACCACTGCAACAACCCAGGACGCAATCAGCGCAATGCCTACTATCCAGAACATGTTGCTGGTGTATTCGCCCGCGGTGGATCGCGCAAAGCCATTTGGCATGAAGCCGACAGCCGTCACGAGCGTGCCCGACAGCATGGGCGCCGCGGTGTGGCTCCAGGCGTAAGCGGAGGCGGCGACGCGGCTGTAACCCTCTTCCATCTTCACCACCATCATCTCGATGGCGATGATGGCGTCGTCCACCAAAAGGCCCAGCGCCAGGATCAAGGAGCCGAGGGTGATGCGATCGAAGTTCTTGCCTGTCGCAGCCATCACCACAAAGACCACGGCGAGTGTCAGCGGCACAGCGGCGGCGACTACCATGCCGGCGCGCCAGCCCATGCTGACGAAGCTCACCAGCATGACCACCAGCAGTGCGGCGAAGAACTTGAGCATGAACTCATCGACGGCAGCGCTGATGTTGACCGACTGGTCCGTCACCTTTGTCAGGCTCATCCCAAGCGGCATCTCGGCGTTGATGGTACCAACCTCCTTGTCCAACGCCTTGCCAAGGTCCAGGCCGTTCCATCCCTCGCGCATGACGATGCCCATCAGCAAGGCAGGTTGCCCGCCGTTGCGCACCGTGAAGGTTGCGGGGTCTTCGTAGCCGCGCTTGACCGTGGCAATGTCCGACAGCTTCAACGTGCGCCCTTGTGACACCACGGGCGTATCGCGGATCTTCTGCAGGCCATCGAACGCGCCATCCAGGCGGATGAAGACCTGCGGCCCCTTCGTTTCCACAAAACCCGCTGCCGTCAGGGCATTCTGGCTGTTCAGGGCGGCGAAGACGTCTTGCGGACTCACGCCGAGCGTCGCGAGCCTGTCATGTGAAAACTCGACGTAGATGCGCTCCGACTGCTCACCGATGATGTTGACCTTCTTTACGCCGGGCACGTGCAATAGCCGCTGGCGTAGCGTCTCCGCGTCACGCACGAGCATGCGTTGCGGCTCGCCCTTGGCCTTGAGCGCGAACAATGCAAAGGTCACGTCCGCATACTCGTCGTTGACCAGCGGCCCGATCACGCCGGGCGGCAGGTTGGCGATCTCGTCGCCCACCTTCTTGCGCGCCTGATAGAACTCGTCCTGCACTTCCGATGGTGGCGTGCTGTCCAGCAGGGTCAACGTGGTAAACGCCAGCCCCGGCCGGGTGTAGGTCTCCGTGCGGTCATACCAGCGCAGCTCCTGCATGCGCTTTTCGATCTTCTCGGCCACCTGGTCCTGCATTTCCTGCGCGGTGGCGCCCGGCCATGCCGTAATGATCGTCATGACCTTCACGGTAAACGCCGGATCTTCAGCACGGCCCAGCTTGAAGAAGGAAACGATGCCTGCCAGCGAGATCAGGCAGATGAGGAACAACGTAACGGCACGCTCACGCACGGCGAGTGCCGATAGATTGAAACGTCCGGGGCTCACAGTCGCACCCCTGCGATGGCAGCGCTGCCGCCCTGGCCAGCCACACGGACTTGCTGTCCTTCACGCAGCAGTTGCGCGCCGAGCGCGACGATCCGGTCCCCTTGCTTGAGCTGCCCCGCAACCTGAGCAGCTTCGTCGCCAAGGTGCACGATGGTGACGGATCGCCACGACACCGTGGCCGGATCCCCGTGGATGACCCATACGCCCGGCCCCTTGCCGGCGTCGAACACGGCGCCAAGTGGCACCTGCAGATCGCCTTGCGCAGTGGCCCGTGGATCGGGCACCTGGATGGTCACAGTAGCGCCCAGCGGCGCGTTGGCCAATTCACCGTCCAGCACATAGCGCGCTTCGAACGTGCGGGTCTGTCGATCTGCAGCATTCGAAAGTTGCCGGAGCTGGGCCGACACGCCGGTGTTGTTGCCACCGAAAAGCGTGGCCGTTGCAATAGATCCGATCGCCGGCCGCAGCGTTTCGGGCAATTGGACAACCGCTTCGCGGCGGCCAGCGTGCGCCAGGCGTACAACGGCCTGCCCCGCATTGACGACCTGGCCGCGTTCTGCCAGCGTTTCCATGACAACGCCATCGCCATCGGCAACCAGCTCGGCGTAGCGGCTGGCGTTACGTGCCACGTCGGCCTGTGCCTCCGCTGCGCTGAGTTGAGCGCGTGCCGCATCGGCAGCGGCCTTTGCCTGGTCGTAAGCGGAGGCGGAAATAGCGCCCGTGCCGCGCAGATCGCGATAACGGGCTTCGTCCTCCGCCGTCTGCTTCGCACGGGCCCGCGCAGCGGTCACGGCTTCTTGCTGGGCGTGAGCCGCTAGCAGCAGGTCGACGGGGTCAATTCGCATCAGTGGCTGCCCCCGCTTGACGGTCTGTCCGGCATCCACCAGGCGTTCCAGCACCTTGCCCGACACGCGGAAGCCTATGTCGCTCTGCACTCTGGCAGCGATGATCCCCGTGAAAGCACTTGATGGAGTGCCAGCCAGCTGGACGAGCGCGGTGCGCACCAACGGCGCCTCCGTGCGTGGATCATAAGCGGCCTTTTCGCCGCAAGCGGTCAATGCGAGCGGCAACGCCCAAATGACGGTGAAAGTAACAAAGCGGCGCAAAAGCATGAAAGCCCCATCGATAGGGATGGCTGGGGTTTCATTTTGGGTTCTTGTGACCTATTTAGTCAATAGTCACAAAGAAAAGCTGGTCGGAATTTGACCGTCAGGGGGAAAGACTCCTAAGCACGAGGCTGGAGAGCAGCCCGGGAGCAGTGTCCGTGTAGTCGAGGTTCTGCTGCAAAAGCAGAGGATTCATGTACGGGCGCATCACCAGGTAGATGGCGCTCGTGGCTTCGTCCAACGGCGTCTTGCGCTCGAAGTCTCCGGTTTCCCGACCCTCCTGCAACACCGCCCGCACTACCTTCTGGATGCGCTCCTCGTAGGCGAGTACTGCCCGCCACCGTTCGGTCGCTGCCGAGGCGGCGATCTCGTACAGCTTGCGGTCGCGGGAGAACAGTCGAAGACTGGCCTCCGTCACGGTTCTGAAAAGCCGCCGGAGCTTGTCGGGCGGTGACTCGGCTTCTGCGAGAGCAGCGCTGACCTCGGCCTCGATCTCGCGCAGGCAGTTCGCGCAAATCATCTCGCCGATGGCCTGCTTGGACTCGAAGAACTTGTAGATATAGGCCTTGGAGAAACCAATGGCTTTGGCCAGATCGGAAACAGTGGTCTTTTCGTAGCCGTAGCGGCTGAAGTGCTCGGTGGCGGCCGCCACGATTTGGTCTCGCACGTCATGGTCCACAGGACCGCGAGCGGGAGCGGGAGCGGGATAAGGGGTGGAGTTCATGGGCTCCAGCTTACGCCAGTCGGGAAAGTTGAACAACTTGTGACTATTTTGTATTATAGTCACCAGATATCCCGAGGAAAGCTTATGTTGCCCAAACGCTACCTTGCGTCTCTCGTCGTTGCTAGCCTAGCAACCGGTTGCGCTGTCGGCCCAGATTACATGGAGCCCGACGTGTCAGTTCCGCGACGTTTCGAGGGACAGACCGCCGTGGAGCAGCGTCCCGCCAACGCCGGAGCCGATCTGTCCGCGTGGTGGGTCGGGTTCCATGACCCGCAACTGACAGGTTTCGTGCACCTCGCGCTGGAACGAAACCTGGATCTCGCACAGGCATTCGCCCGCGTAGAACAGGCCCGTGCCGGCCTCGGTGCCGCAAATGCGGCGTTGCTGCCCTCCGGGAACGTCGGTGCCGACGCCGCACGGGCATACCGTTCCGTCGAAATGCCGTTAGGCAGAGTCCTGAATGCGCAGCCCGGTTTTGACCGATACGGCAATGCCTTTGAGGCTAATGTCAACGCGAGTTGGGAGGTGGACCTATTCGGCGGACTGCGTCGCGGCAGGGAAGCAGCGCTCGCCGAATACCAGGCCTCCAAGGCCGGTGCAAATGCCACGCGGCTGGCCGTCGCCGCACAAACCGCTGACATCTACATCACTGTCCGTGGCTTGCAGGCGCGCCTGAAGGTGGCGCGTCACCAGGTCCAGACGCAGGAAGAACTGCTCTCCACCATCAACCTGCTGTACGGCAAGGGGCTGGCGGCCGAGCTTCAAGTCAGGCAGGCCGAAGGCGCGCTGGCCCAGGTTCGCGCGTCGATCCCCCAACTTGAAGTCGGCTTGGATGCAGCGATGAACGCGCTCGACGTGATACTTGGCGCGCTGCCGGGGGCACATCGCGCGGAGTTGGGACAAGACGGCGATATCCCGGCCGCTCCACAGATCGCGACCAGCGGATCGCCGGGCGAATTGCTGAGGCGCCGGCCCGACCTCATCGTTGCCGAGCGCCGCCTGGCGGCTTCCAATGCGCGCATTGGCGCCTCCATTGCGGAGTTCTACCCGAAGTTCTCGATCAGTGGCCTGATCGGCAGCGCCACATCTGTGGGCGCCGGAAGCCTGTTCGGCAGCGGTGCCAGTCAGTATGCCGGCGTGCTCGGCCTGCGCTGGCGCCTGTTTGACTTCGGCCGCATCAATGCGCAAATCGATCGGGCCAAGGGGGAAGAAGCTGAAATGCTGGCCGCGTACCGACTCGCCGTGCTGCACGCTACGGAAGACGTGGAAAACGCCTTCTCTGCCCTGGTCAAGCGCGAAGAGCAGGCAGCTTTGCTCACACAAGGCGTCAATTCTCTCAGCCGCGCGCGTAATGCTTCTTTTGCCGCCTATCAGAAAGGCGTGGTCAGCCTGATAGAAGTCCTGCAGGCCGACGAGAACCTGTTGCGTGCGTCAGATGCGCGCGTCCAGGCACAAACGGAGTCGGCACGCGCTGCTGTCGCGGCATTCAAGGCACTGGGCGGTGGCTGGCAGCCTGACGAATCGACCGCGGTTGCAGGCCGATAGTCCCTCCGTGAATGTGGCTGGGGTTCCAGCGCCGCGCGCTTCGAAATACCCGAGTTTCCGCGTCTCGCCTTATCCATTCAGAAGGAAACCTCCATGTCCAATTCCAAAGTTGTCGTGATTACCGGTGTATCTTCTGGCATCGGCCGCGCCACCGCAGCGAAGAATGCGCTTCACGGCTGACGGGTATTCGGCACCGTGCGGGACCTCGCAAAAGCGCAGCCGCTGCCAAGCGTTGAACTGATCGAGTTGGATATCCGCGATCAAGCGTCCGCCTATTTGCGCGGGCCGAACGCATCGGTGTGCTGGTGAACAGTGCGGGCGTAACGCTGCTGGGCGCAACAATGCCAACGTTCTTGGAGTCAGCAATGTCCGAAACTGCCCCACACAAAATATTGGTCCTACGCTTCGGCTCTTCGGACCCTGCGGTGCCTCCGGTTGCACGTTAGGACGGTCAGTAACGCGTAATCCATGGAAATCTCCGGCCGTCACATGCTGCAATCCCCCTTAAGCTAAGGAGGTAAGCGATGGATGATCATACCCAGAAGCTCGTCTGCAAATGCGGGGCCCCCGTCCGGATTCGCGAAGTGCATTTCGAAGTCGGAGGCAATGAGGCCTTGGACTGGGTGCCATGTCCGCTGTGCTACCGGAAGCTCTACCAAATGAGCGTCGAAGGGGTCGTTTCAGCGGAGCTGGTTTCGGGGGCGGAGTGGGACTAGAAGGTTTCGGAGATCTGGGCCATCCGTAAGCGCTTGCAGCTCGGCGCTAACACGAGAGACTTGGCGATGTTCAACCTCGCCCTCGACAGCAAGCTGCGCGGGTGCGACCTGATTCGCCTCCGAGCTCAAGATATCAGTGTAGGAAGCCAGGTTGGCATGCGTGCAACGGTCATGCAACAGAAGACGCATCGACCCGTGCAGTTTAAGATTACTGGACAGACTCGGGAATGCTTCCAGGCTTGGATGCGTGCGACGTGGCTGAGCTGCGGCGACTTCCCTATTTCCCAGTCGGTTGCTTTCCTCGCCCCACCTATCGACCCGACAGTATGCGCGATTGTTTCATCGGTGGGTGGCGTCGATCGGCCTCGATACTTTCGCTTCGGGACGCATTCAATCCGGCGAACTGGGTCTCTTTAATCTACCGACGGACCCGGAACCTAGGAGCCGTCCAACTGCTCCCTCGATCATATAAAGCTCGAGAGCGCCGTCAGGTATTTGGGGATTGAGGTTGATGACGCTTCGAAGGTTGCAGAGCAAACCGGAGTCTGACCTTACATCCGGCCGGCAGGCGATCGACGTCACCGGCAGAGTGTACCGGTTCAACCGGAAATCGCGAGAGCAGGTGGTTATTGCTGCGGTGACCGAGGCGTTCTAGGCAAGGTCTTACCGGAGCGCGGAACGATTCCCGGCCGGAAAGGCGTACCGCAGGTATACTTCGCGGCATCGCCGATTCGCCGTCCGTCATCCGTGAACAGCCAAAGCTTCGACCCGCGCGTGAACGACCATTACGATTTCACGGAACAGGTGGGACACCTCCTGCGCCGGGCCTATCAACGGCACGTCGCCATCTTCCAGCAGACCATTCCTGATTCCCAGCTCACGGCCGGTCAGTTTGTGGTGCTTTGTGCCGTGCAGGAGCAAGGATCGTGCTCCCTCAGCGAGATTGCCCGCGCCACGGCCATCGATCAGGCCACCGTGCGCGGCATTATCGAGCGCCTGAAGTCCCGCGAGCTGATCGTGGTGTCCCACGACGCGCGCGACCGACGCAAGGTGGTGGTGCTGCTGTCTCCTGCCGGACAGGCTCTGATCGACGAAGTGGTACCGTTTGCGCAGGACATCACCGAGCGTACCATGGGCGGCCTGAACCCCGCTGAACGCGTGGCGCTGCTCTATCTGCTGCGCAAAATGAGCGAACTAGACGACCTGCGGCCGGACGTCACCGCCGAATCCGACAGCCCGGCCTGATCACCAGCCACCAGCCACCCGACGGGCCGCGCGGACCGCCCGTCGCCCTTCCCTTCCCTTTGCTCCCTGCCCCCGAGAATCCTTCCGGACGTCGCCGCTTCAATTTATCTTAGAGATCGAATTATTATTGACATGGCCGCGCCAGGCGCTAGTATTACGTCATGTACTTCGATGTCTAAGATTTCGATGTGCGACAACCCCGCTAAGGAGCCCACCCATGTATGACATTTTCGCCACGGACAAGCTGATCGACCTTTGGCTGACCGAGGACATCGGCATCTGCGACCTGACGGTCCAGACCATGATCGAGCCCGGGGAGACCGGCTCGTTCTGCATGAACGCGCGGGAGCCGATGCGCATTGCAGGCATCGACGTCGCCGCCCGGATCTTTGCGCGCTACGATCCGTCGCTTTCCATCGACGTGCGCGTGGTGGACGGCGACAAGGTCGAGAAAGGTGCGATCCTGCTTAACGTGAGTGGCAATGCCCGCAGTGTGCTGACGGCCGAACGCACGGCGCTGAACATCATGCAGCGGCTCTGCGGCATCGCCAACCACACGGCCACGTACGCTCAGGCCATCGCGCACACCAAGGCGCGCCTGATCGACAGCCGCAAGACCACGCCGGGCTTGCGAGCGCTGGAAAAGCATGCCGTCACGTGCGGCGGCGGGCTGAATCACCGCCTGAGCCTGGACAACGGCGTGATGATCAAGGACAACCACATCGCGGTGTGCGGCAGCATTGCAGCCGCCGTCGAGCGCGTGCGCCGCAAGCTCCCTGTGCTGACCAAACTGGAAGTGGAGTGCGACCGGCTCGAACAGGTGCACGAAGCCCTGGCGGCCGGTGTGGACGTCATCATGCTGGACAACATGTCGGTGCCCGACATGAAAGAGGCAGTGCAGATCGTCAACGGCCGGACTAAGGTCGAGGCGTCCGGCGGTATCCGGCTCGAAACGATCCGTGCCGTGGCGGAAACCGGCGTCGACTACATCTCAACGAGCAAGATCACCCAGTCGGCCCCGGCCGTCGACATCGGGCTCGACGAAGCCTGACAGCCACCTGTTGATTGTCGCGCCTTCCACCCGAGAAGGCTTCACCCTCGCCGGCCCGCCGGCCGAGGGCCTTTTGCATTGGCTTCGGGACAGCCGCGACGATCCTAGAGATCGGCCAGCAGACGTCCGACTTCTTGCGTGGACGGCACGCGCCGACCCCGCTCGGCCAGCGCCATTTCGTCGGCCACCAGGCGCTGCGCGATCGTTATCAGCACGCGGCGCGTGGTCAGCACATCCTCCTCGCTGACCCCCTCCACGCTCAATGTATTGACCTCGGTCGCCAGCGGCTCCAGCTTGCGCCGCAGGGCTCGCCCTGTCTTGCTCAGGAACACGTGCACCTTCTTCTTGTTGCCCGGCAGGTGCGTGCGCTCGACATAGCCGAGCGCTTCGAGCGCCTTGACGGCAGCGAACGTGGTGGGCTCCGTCACGCCGGCGCGTTCGCTGAGCTCGCGTTGCGACAGGCCGTCGTGTCGCCACAGGATCCGCAGGATGGTCCAGTGGCCATACGACACCGAATGCTCGGCCAGGCGCAACTGCAGCGCGCGGATATACGCTCGGGCCGCGTCCTTAACCAGATGGGCAAGGCGTTCTTCCTCGATCTCGTCGGAAGGCGTGATGGAGACAGGACTATCCGGCTTTCTTGTGGCCATGGCGTAAGCGGGTAATGACAAAGGCAGCGCACATGATAGCGCCTCCGGCATGACATCGCCGCGCGCTCCCGCTTGACATCGATGTAGCGCTCACAACATCAGTGCGCCGTGCGCGCTGCTGAGGCATGGGGCACCGAGGGCGCGCATGGCGCCCTGCGCGTTTTCCCTGAGAAACGGCCGGATCCGGCGTACACACTGGATTTGCGGGAGCTGGCCCGTCCCTTGCATTAACTTAGACATCGAACTTTTCTTGACAGCGTTTCGGCCGGTGCTAGCATAAGCCTACAACTTCGACGTCTAAGTTAATCATGAAAGAGACCGGCACATTTTTTCTTGTGGTAGGCCCCAGCGGCGCGGGCAAGGACTCCCTGATCGATGGTGCACGCGCGATTCTCACCAGCGGCTACCGGTTCGCGCGGCGGGTGATCACGCGGCCGACCGGTTCTCCGGGAGAGGATCACGAAAGCGTATCCGACCTGGAGTTTGCGCATCGCCAGGAGGCTGGCGAGTTCCTGGTCACGTGGGACGCTCACGACTTGCGTTATGGCCTGCCCACCGCGCTTTTGGACACGCTGGCCACCGGTGTGCACGTCATTGCCAACGGCTCGCGCAGCGTGGTGGCGGAGCTTGCGGCCCGGCTGCCCCGCTTTACCGTGGTGATGGTGACCGCTCCACATGACGTGCTGGCCCAGCGCATCGCGGCGCGTGGCCGCGAATCGGGCGAAGCGGTGGCGCGGCGGGTCGCACGCCAGGCGATGCCGCTGCCGGATGGCGTGCGCTGCATCACTGTATCGAACGACAGCACACTCGAAGTGGGCGTGGCTCGCTTTGTCGAAGCGCTGCGGCAAGGCGCGCCCAGTGGTACTCCGCCAGTCAGCCACCTCAACCTACGCGCGAAGATTCGTGGCGATGCGCTGGACGAGGCCGCCTATGTGGCCGTGTTGCGCGACGCCATCGCTGGCCGCTACACCGAAGCCGAGTTGACCCAGTTCTTGATCGGCGCCACGGCCAGCCTGAGCGACGCCGAGGTGGTGGCACTGGCCCGCGCGCGCACAGCCTTTACGCCGCGCATCGATTGGGACGAGCCGCTGGTGGTGGACAAGCACTCGCTGGGCGGCGTCCCCGGCAGCCGCATCACGCTGATCCTCGTGCCCATCGTCGCGGCGTACGGACTGGCGATGCCCAAGACGTCGTCGCGCGCCATCACCTCGGCGGCCGGCACGGCGGACGCGATGGAAACCGTCGCTCGCGTGGACCTGACGCAGGCAGATGTGCGCCGCTGCGTGGCCCAGGCGCGCGCCTGCATCGCCTGGAACGGCCGCCTTAATCACTCCATCGTCGACGACGTGATGAACGCGATCACGCGGCCGCTGCAGCTCGACTCGCGGCGCTGGTCGGTGGCATCGATCTTGTCGAAGAAGTACACCGCCGGGGCCACCCACGTCATGGTCGACCTGCCCTACGGGCCGCAGACCAAGATGGCTAGCCGCGCCGACGCCGAGGCGCTGGGCGCCCTCTTCGAGCAGGTTGGCAAGGGGCTTGGCCTGCACGTGCGCGCGATCGCCACCGACGGCAGCCGGCCCATCGGCCGTGGCATCGGCCCCGCACTGGAAGTGCGCGACGTCATGCAGGTCCTCGACAACAACCCGGCGGCCCCAGCGGACCTGCGCGCCAAGGCGCTGCGCTTTGCCGGCGAGATCATCGCCTTCGACCCGCGCGTCGGTTCGGCCGAACAGGGCCTGGAAATTGCGACGCGCTTGCTTGCGTCGGGCGAGGCGAAGGCCGCTTTCGATCAAATCGCCGCGGCACAGGGTCGCCATGCGGCGCCAGTGCTGCCCAGTGCCCTCGTCCACGAGATTCGCGCCGAACGCGCCGGCCGCGTGGCCTCCATCGAGGGCGTGCAGGTGTCTGGCGTGGCCCGCGCTGCAGGCGCACCGCGCAACGCCGGTGCCGGCCTAGACCTACTGTGCACGATTGGCGCGCATGTGGAAGTGGACCAGGCGCTGTACCGAATCCACGCCGCGTCTCCCGAGGCGCTGGCAGCCGCCGTGGCGCTGGCCTGCGGCGAAGGCGCTGACGCGATACGCATCGACCCCGATTGACCGGCTTTCCCCTTTCCTTCAACCTAACCGACGAGGTAAACACATGAGACCCCTATCCGTCGTCAGCAGTCTGGCATCGCTGCTGTTCGTGGCTGGTACGCTTGGCACCCTGCCCGGTCGTGCGCAGGCCAACATTGCGAGCGCGTTTCCCCAGAAACCGATACGCGTGGTCGTGACGTTTCCGGCTGGCGGCGGCACCGACGCGCTTGCGCGGCTGATTGGCGCCGACTTGAGCAAGTCGCTGGGCCAGCCCGTGGTGGTCGACAACCGCCCCGGCGCGAGCGGCAATATCGGCGCGGAGTTCGTGGCCAAAAGCCCGGCGGACGGCTACACGCTACTGATCGTCAACAGCAGCTTTGCGATCAACCCGAGCGTCTTCAAGAAGCTACAGTTCGACCCCAAGGGCGACTTCAGCGCCGTCATCACCTTTGCCTCGGTGCCTTCGGTGATCGCGGTGCCGTACCAGTCGAAGCTGCGCACGTTCAACGACCTGCTCGCCGCCGGCAAGAGCGGCACGCCGCCCAGCTACGCCTCGTGCGGCAATGGCACGCCGCAGCATCTGGCCGGCGAACTGCTGAAGGTCTCCGCTAGAATGGAAATGCTGCATGTGCCCTACAAGGGTTGCGCGCCGGCCATTGCCGATGTGCTGGGCGGTCAGGCCGACGTCAGCGTCAACACCCTGACCAACACGGTGCCCTATCTAAAGAGCAACAAGCTGCGCGCTTTGGCCGTTACGTCCAAGACCCGCTCGCCGTTCCTGCCCGACGTACCAACCGTCAGCGAACTGGGCCTGCCGGGCTACGACGTTGACCAATGGTTCGGCATTCTGGCGCCTGCCCATACCCCGCCCGACATCGTGCAGAAGCTTAATGCCGAGATCGCGAAGGCGGTGGCCCGGCCCGAGACCAAGGCCACGCTGGCGCAGCTTGGCTTTGCCACCACGACCAGCACCCCGGCCGAGTTCCAGAAGCTGGTGACCAGTGATATCGATCGCTGGCAGAAGTTCGCGACAAAGATCAACCTGCTGGTCGACTGACCCGCCGGGTCACCGCCCAGGTCACAGCAGGCCGACCCCTTTTTTCCCCCTTCCTCCGCAACGTCACGCCTCGGGCGCCACGCCAGCCCCCGTGAAAGCGCGTTCGTCCCTGCGATCTGGACCTAACGTCCAGACGTCGGGGGGCTGCGCGCCGAGTTCCCGTGACGTACGGAGGAAGTCAGGGCATCTCCAACCGTCATACCAATACAATGAGCCAATCACGCCTTTCTCTTCGGCATGTCGCGCTAGCCGCGGCCATGCTCGCCGCGCCGGCGACACACGCGCAATCGTCGGTCACGCTGTACGGGGTAGCCGACGCCGGCATCGAGTTTCTAACCCATGCCGATGCCGCCAACCGCAGCCCGACGCGCATGGCGTCCGGCAACTTGTCCGGCTCACGCTGGGGCATCCGCGGCACCGAAGACCTCGGCAACGGCCTGCAGGCGCTGTTCGTGCTGGAGAGCGGCTTCGACATCGACGCCGGCACGTCCGCCCAGGGCGGACGCCTGTTCGGGCGCCAGGCCTACTCGGGCCTGTCATCGCCGTACGGGCGCGTCACGCTGGGCAGGCAGAACAACATCCTGTATGACATCCTGATCAACTACGACGCCATGGCTGTGTCCCCGCGCTATTCCATTTTCATGATGGATACGATGACCGCCGGCCGCTACGACAACACGGCCAAGTATGTCGGCAAATTCGGCGGCCTCACGGTGACGGGACTTTATGCGTTCGCGCGCGGTACGTCGCTGTCGGGCGGCGGCATGGCCAGTGAAGTAGCCGGGAATCCGCAGAGCGACCGGGCAATCAGCGGCGGCCTGGAATACAACGCGGGCAACGTCGGGATGACGGTGATCTACGACATGCAGCAAGGCACCACCGGCATAGCGGGCCAGAATCCGTCCCAGAAGGACCAGCGTCTGGCTGTTGCCGCGACCTACAAGCTCCCCAATGCCAAGGTGTACGCGGGGTACCGCTGGCTTAACGGCAACATTGGCACGACGGCCACCGTGCCTTCGCGCCGCGCGGACCTGTACTGGATTGGCGTGGGATACCAGCTCACGCCGGCGCTATCGTTCAGCGGTGCGGCTTATCTGCTGGATGACCGGCGCGGCAATGGCAACGCGTGGAGCGCCGCGCTGCTGATCGACTATGCTTTCGCCAAGCGCACGGACGTCTATGCGCAGGCTGCCTATGTACGCAACGACGACGGCGCGCGCATCGGCCTCAACGGGCCGGCGACGACCATCGGGCTGCCCGGCACCAACCAGCTAGGCGCGGTGGTCGGCATCCGCCATAAGTTCTGAGCACTTGCCTCGTTTTCTTCGCAAGACGGGAACGGGGCATCGGTTACACGGCTGCAAAGGGGCTGGAACACGCTTGCCGGAGCACCTCCGGTGTGAAGGGCGCCCGCGTCAGGCGGACGCCGGTGGCATCGAACAGCGCGTTGGCAATTGCCGGCGCACCGGGCAGCGATGCAGATTCCCCAGCGCCTAGGGGACTCTCCCCCTGGCGGGGCATCAGCAGAACGTCGATGTCGGGCAGATCGGTGAAGCCAGCGATGGGATAGCTGCCCCACTCGCGGCTGGCTACGCCCTGGGTATCGAACCGCACCTGCTCGCGCAGCACGCGGCTCAGGCTCTGCACCACGTTGCCATGAATCTGGTGGCGCACGCCGTCCGGGTTCACCATCATGCCGGTGTCCTGCCCCACATGCAGCCGCGTCACGCCTACGTTGCCGGTGGCGGGGTCCACCTCCACGTCAACGATCCAGGCCGCCCAGGCGGCGCCGAAGCCAGGGAACTTGCTGTGGATATAGCGGGCATAGGCAATGCCGCGCCCGCGCAGCAGGCCGTCCGCCCCAGGCTGTCCGCGTGATCCGCGTATGCCCTCGTGCCACCCGGCGGCCTGCGCCAGTGCCACCAGCAGTTCGCAGGCGCGGGTGTCGGGCAGATGCCGCAGGCGGAACGCCAGCGGATCGGCGCCGCACTGGTGCGCCAGTTCATCGATGAAGGACTCGTGCGCGAAGGTATTGGGTAGCGCGGACACGCCGCGCAGCCAGGATGCGCGCGCAATAGCAGGCGTGTCGTCACAGGCGATGTCCATCGCGCGATAAGCGTAGGGGGGCACGGAGGTACGGTCGCCCATCTCCAGCATCCGCGGCGATGACGGCACCCGCCCGGTCAGCAGCAACGCCAGCACCGGCGCGTCATTCGACGGATAGCGCGTCAGGAACTCGTAGGCGGTCAGCGCGCCGTCGGCTTCCGCACCGCCGCGCACGTCCATCAACTGCGCCGCGCCCTTGGGCTCCCAGAGATGCTCCTGTTCGCGGCTGAGCTGCACGCGTACTGGGCAGCCCACGGCGCGCGACAGCAGCACCGCGTCGGCAGAGACGTCGTCAGCGCAGTTGCGGCCATAGCAGCCGGCGGCCTCCATCCGCACTACCTCGATGGCGCCTTCGTTCAGACCCGTCAGGCGCGCCATGTCGATACGGAGTACATGCGGATTCTGTGTCCCCGACCAGAGCGTCAGCCGGCCGTCGCGCCAGTCTGCCACCGCGCACGACGGCCCGATTGAGCCGTGCATCTGGTAGGGCCAGACATAGGTCCTTTCCAGCCGACGCGCGCTGGCGGCCAGTGCCGCGGAGGCTTCGCCGGTCTGCAGCAACGCGCGGCGGCGTGCCGGTGCCGCGCGCAGCGCCGTTTCGGGCGCGTTCAGATCCGGCAACGGTGGCACCGGCTTCCATCGCACCTTGAGCCGCCGCGCGGCCTCGATGGCCTGCTCCTCGCGCTCGGCCACCACCCCAACGAAATCGCCCTCGGCGTAGACCCGCACCAGCCCCGGTACCGACGCCACCGACGCCTCGTCGACGTCGATCAGGCTCGTGCCGACGAAGTCGCCGCTGTCGCGACCGGCGTAAGGCGGCCGGATGACGCGACCGTGCAGCATGCCCGGCAAACGCACGTCGTGCACGAACGTCAGCTCGCCGGTGGCCTTGGCCGGGATATCGACGCGCGGCGCGCTGCGACCCACCACGCGGTACTGGTCGGCCGGCTTGGTCGGCACGTCGTCGGCCAGCGGCAGTTCGATGTGCTCGCCGCCGAGCAGCGCTGCCAAGTCCACCGTGCCTCCGTCGGCCCGTTTGACGAGCCAGGCGCGGGCCTGTGCGGCCGCCCGGCGCAGCGGCAGCGACGAAATCTGAATCGACGCGCTGGCAATGGTGGGCCCTTGATTAGGCGTGGCTTCGGTATGGCCCAGCACCATGGTGACCGTGTCCGGTTCGACGTCGAGTTCTTCGGCCACGATCTGCGCCAGCGCCGTGCGGATCCCGGTGCCCAGGTCGACGTGGCCGTTGAAGGCCAGAATTTGGCCCGAGGCGCGGATCGCGATGAAGATGTCAGGCAGGTCGGAGACGAAATCAGAGGCGGCGCCGGGCTGGCCCGACGACGGGCGCGGCGCCGCGGCCGCCGGCCGCGTTACCAGCAGCACGCCGGCCTCTCGGAACAACGTTTCACGCAATGCGCGGGGTGTCTCTGACATCGTTCGTCCTTCCATGCCGCACGCTCATGATGCGCGGCTATACTGGCAACCGCGCCGGCGTACAGGTCCGCCGGCGCCTTGTTGGAATTCTTCCGGACTACGGCCCGCATGCCCAAAGACACGAACACCGCGCCCGCCCGCCCCGGTACCCGCGCCCGCCAGGCTCAAGACACCCGCGCCAAGATCCTCAAGGCCGCCATCAAGGTCTTTGCGCAGCGCGGCTACGACGGCGGGCGCATCGAGAGTATCTCGTCGCTGGCCAATACGTACGACCGGATGATCTACTATTACTTCGGCAGCAAGGAGAAACTGTTCATCGAAGTGCTGGAGACCATCTACCTGCAGCTCAACGAGGCCGAGCAGCAACTCGTGCTGGACCCTGATGACCCGGTTCGCGCGCTGACGCAGCTCATCGACTTCGTCTGGCGATACTACCTTGACCATCCCGAGTTCGTCGCCATCCTCAACAGCGAGAACCTGAGCCGCGCGCGCCATGCCAGGAAGTCCGAGCGGCTCAACGAGATCTCGGGCTATGCGCTGTCGGTGCTCGACGGCATCCTGGCGCGCGGCATCGCGGCCGGCACGTTCCAGGCGGGCCTGACCGCGCGCGACGTGTACCTGATCATCGCGTCGCTGGGCTACTTCTACAACTCGAACCACCATACGCTGAGCGCTTTCCTGGGCGAGCCGATCATGCGCGCGGAGGCCGTCGCGCACTGGCGCGACGTCATCCAGCGTACCGTACTCAATGCCGTGTGCCATCGAGCCGAGATCCTGCCCGTGGAAGCCACGCGGGCGCCGCGCAGGCCGCGCGGCCGACCCCGCCGGGTGGCCTAGGCCGCCACGGCCTCCGCCGCGCCGATGGCCGACAGCGCGGCATCGCGCGGCATCACCATCGCGTACTTCTGCGACATGTCGAAGAGGTTCGCGTCGTGCGGACCGATGGCGCGGTCGCCAACGCAGTCGGACAGCACCAGCGGACGGAAGCCGTACGACATCGCGTCGACCACGCTGGCCCGCACGCAGCCGCTGGTCACGCAACCAGCCACCAGCAGCGTCTGCACGCCGCGCTGCGCCAGCCACGCGGCCAGCGACGTGCCGAAGAACGCCGACGGCACGGTCTTGCGCACCACCAACTCGCCGGGCGCCGGCGCAAGCTGCGGCACGATCTGGCTCGGCGCGCCGTCCTCCTTCAGCGTCAGCATGCCAGGCACCTTCAACGTGAAGATGTTGTGGTCAGCGTCGTCATCGGCAAACACGATCCGGCTGTGCGCCACGGGCCAGCCCATCCGTCGAGCGGTAGCCAGCAGCGGCTGCGTGGCGGCGATGGCCTCGGGGATGTTGCCACCGCCGAACACGGCCGGATCGGCAAAACCATTGACGAAATCGATGATCAGCAGGCCGTAGGGGGCCTTTAGTTCCATCGCCGTGCCAAAACCCTGGCGGCGGTACGTCTGTTCTTCTTCATGCATGAGCGGGCTCCTGGCTGGGATGGGTTGCGCCGTCCAGCACCTTGCCGGCGGCCACCACGGGCTCGCCGTCCAGCCTGACTGTGCAGCGGCGCAGCGGAATGTCGATATGGCAGGCCGTGGTGCGGCTGCCGCCTGCTTCGTTGTTCGGGCCGAACGAGCACAGAAAGTTGCCTTCGTAGGCTCGTGCGTCCATGCCGATGGTGGCTTCGCGGTCGTACATGGCCAGCGTCGACCAGCGGGCGCGCGGTTGCAGGCCCCAGCCAACGTGCGACATCGCATACGACTCGGGGTCGTTAAACGATGCCATATAGTCGGCCAGCAGCTCGGCATCCAGCCCGCCCTCGATGTTCGTCACGTAGCCGTTTTGCACGGTCACGTGGATCGGCTCCTGCACATAGGACTTCATTGGCAGCAGGATATCGCCGCGATCCAACACCAGGTGTCCGTTAGTGCCGCCCTCGTTTGGCCAGGTCAGCACGAAGCCGCTGGGCCAGTGGTCCCAGCGGCCGGGCTCGTCGACAAACCCGTACTCGCTGATGGCCGGGAACTCGCCCAGGTCGCAACGTAGATCTGTGCCCGCGTCAGAAGTGATGTGCATGGTCCGGGCTCCCGACAGCCGGGCGGTGGCGGCCTTGACGCGCACGCGGTCGGCTTCCGTGGGCACCAGTCGGACCAGCACTTCGGGCGGCTCCACGGCCAGCAGGATTCTGGTGCCCGTGGACAGGATGTCATGCTGCTCCGGCGAGAACAGCAGGGTCATCAGGTCCAGCACCAGGTCACTGGCCTTCAACGCTGCGATGGCGGCGGGGTTGCCGGTGAGCGGCGTGGTGCCCAGATAGGCCAGCGCGTCGCGGCTCAGCGCCTTTTCGCCGTTGACGGGCGGCAAGTCAAGCCGGTTGACGACGGCGCCCATCGACGCCGCCGCCACCAGCGCGGTGCGCAGCGTCTGCGGGTGGGTATCGGCCCCGGTCAGCACGGTGACGGTCTGCCCCGGCTCCAGTTTCGACAGCATAAGGACCTGCTTCCACGCGCAGGTCAGGTCATAGTCACTGACGGCCATGATGGGCTCCTTGCAGTTGGACTCAAGCGGCGAGCGGCGCGCCGAGGAAGTCACCGAAAGCCTGGTAGAAGCCGGGCTCGTTATCCCAGGGGATCATGTGGCCGGCGTCCGGCACCCGGGTTTCCAGCAGCCCCGGCCGCAGCGATTTCAGTTCCTCGACGTCCCCCGGCAGCACCACGTCCCCGCGCGCGGCCGTGATCAGCAGCGTCGGCACCTGCACATGAGGCAGGTCCGCGTGGATGTCGTCGGTATGAAAGCCCTCGAAACTGGCCAGCATCGCGCGCTCGTCGCAGGTATGCAGCCATTCGGCACGTAGCTGGCGCTGCTCCTCAGTCCACGTGGGGCAGAAGCGGCGCATGCCTTCGGCATCGATGCCCTGCATGGCCAGGCGGATTGAATCGACATACCACGGCAGTTGGGCCGGGTACGGCCGGCGGCCCGGGCCGGAGACCGGCGGGTCCACCATCACCAGCCGAGTCAGCCCAGCGGGCCGGGAGCGCGCGGCGCGGATGCCGATGCGGCCGCCCATGGAATGCCCGACGATCTGGTACCGGCTGAGCCCGAGCGCCTGGGCAAACGCGATCACGTCGGCGGCCTGCGCATCGAGGCTGTAGTCCAGTTCTGGCCCGGCGGAGGACAGGCCTCTGCCGCGCACGTCGAGGACGTAGGTATCGAAGCGGGTGCCAAACTGCGCGCCCACGAAGCCCCACGTGATGGCCGGGCTCGTGATGCCCGGCACAATGATGACGGCATCGCGCGCATCGCGGCCGTCACCGCTGCCGCCGTAGCGCAGGTAATGCTGGCGGATGCCGTTGGCGTGCACATTGCCGCCATACAGGAACATGCTCATGGTGCGCCTCCGTTCAATAGGCACCGGACAGCAACGCGCCGCCACCGGGGACCACCGCCTCCAGGTCCAGCTCCTTAAGCAGCGCGTAGGTCGTGGCGATGGCCGCCGTAATGACCGGCTTTCCAGTCATGGCCTCGACCTTTTCCACAACCGGAAGCGACGGCATTTGCACGCAGGCCGACAGCACCACTGCATCCACATCGCGCGTGTTCATCGTGGCGACGATGCCGGGCAGCCGCGACGGATCGTGGCGGCCGACTTCAAGGTTGTCCGGAATCTCGAGCGCGCGCCACTCCACCACTTCAAACCCCTCATGCTCGATGTAGTCGACCACCAGTTCGGTCAACGGCTTCATATAGGGCGCCACCAGCGCGATGCGCTTCGCCCCGATCACCTTGAGCGCATGGACCAGCGCGCCCGCGCTTGTCACAACCGGCGCCGTGGCGCCATTTTCCTCGGTGCGAGCTTTCAGGCGCGTCTCGGACTGGCGGTGGTAGCCGCGCCCCATCGACATAATCGCGACCAGGCAGGCGTAACCCAGCACGTCAACGCGAGCGTCGCTCAGTTCCAGCGCGCAGCGGTCGGACTCGGCATCCATGGCCGCCAGCTCTTCCTTCTTGACCGTCTTCATGCGCATGCGGCTCGAGTGGAACGTGAAGCGCTCGGGGCGCACCAGTTGGCGCGCGGCCAGCATGGCCGGAATCTCGGTCTCCATGGTGGTGTTGGAACTGGGAACGATCTGTCCGATCCGGAAAACTTTCTGCACTTGTCACTCCATCGTCTGTGTCTTTGTCTACCCACCCGCCCATGCCGCACGGGACGCATGGCGCACGGTCCGTCGCCTTCCGGAAAATTCTAGTGTACACATCTTATTTTTACAACAAGCGATTTGTTGCTCTGCAACGCACTCATTCAGTGCTTTCTGAATGAATGAATCCCGCCTATGGCGCATTATTTCGCCATTCATGGGCATTGATTTTTATGCTTCGTTATCTTTTAAGGGTTTTCCATTACTTGAACACATGTCGGCTTTACTTGGAAATATGTGGTGTGTACACTCGATTTAACGTGACAGACCAACTCAGGAGAGACGTCGTGCAAGGGAATACTCGAATTGCTGTGATCGGTGCGGGCCTTGGCGGGACGGCTGCGGCCGCCCTGCTCCAGCGTGCAGGATTCAACGTGAAGCTGTACGAGCAGGCCCCAGCGTTCTCTCGGCTGGGTGCCGGCATCCACGTGGGCCCCAATGTGATGAAAATCCTGCGCCGCATCGGCATCGAGGACGCCATGAACGCGATGGGCTGCCACCCCGACTACTGGTACAGCCGCGACTGGAAGACCGGCGAGGTCGTGGCGCAGATTCCGCTGGGCGACTATGCGCTGTCCCACTACGGCGCCAGCTATCTGACGGTGCACCGTGGCGACTTCCACAAGCTGATGACCGACGCCGTGGACCCGGCCCGGCTGGCATTCAACAAGAAGCTGGAGCGCGTGGAAGACCTGGGCAATGTGGTCCAGCTGACGTTTGCCGATGGTTCGGTGGAAGAGGCTGACATCGTCATCGGCGCGGACGGCGTGAATTCCCGCCTCCGCGAGCATCTGCTGGGCGCCGAGCCCCCCAAATACACGGGCTATGTGGCGCACCGCGCTGTGTTCCCGATTTCGCGCGTCAAGGGTTTCACGCACGACCGCTGCACCAAGTGGTGGTCCGATGATCGCCACATGATGGTCTATTTCGACACGAGCAAGCTGGATGAGATCTACTACGTGACGGGCGTGCCCGAGGCCGATTGGGACATGAGCCGGAGTTGGGTGCCGAGCAGCGTCGAGGAGATGCGCGCCGCCTTCGACGGCTGGCACCCGGGGGTGCAGTCGCTGATCGAGGGTACGGTCGAGGTGACCAAATGGCCGTTGCTGGAACGCGATCCGCTGCCGCTGTGGAGCCGCGGCCGCCTGGTGCTGCTGGGCGATGCCTGCCATCCGATGAAGCCGCACATGGCCCAGGGGGCCGCCATGGCCATCGAGGACGCGGCCATGTTGACCCGCTGCTTCGCGGAAGCCGGTTTGCAGGACCACGCCTACACGTTCGCGCTGTACGAGGCCAATCGCGCCGAGCGCGCCGGCAAGGTGCAGAAGGTATCGCACGATAACACCTGGCTGCGCACCAACGAGAACCCCGACTGGTGCTTCGGTTACGACGTGTTCTCGGTGGCCCTGCGCGAGCCGGCGGCCCGGCCTGTTCCGGCAGCCGCTTGACTCCCCCGCAGGGCGCCCAACGATGACCGCATCCCGTCCCCTGATGCTGCGCGTGAACCGGACGTCGCACGATGTCTGTGTCGATCCGCAAACGCCGTTGCTCTATGTTCTGCGCAATGACCTCGCCTGTAACGGTCCGAAGTATGGATGCGGGCTGGGCCAGTGTGGGGCTTGCACGGTGCTGATCGATGGCGTGGCGGCACGGTCGTGCATTGTGCCCGCCGGCGCGGCCGTGGGGCGGGCCGTGACCACGCTGGAAGGACTCGGCACCCGGGCGCAGCCGGACTCGGTTCAGCAGGGCTTCATCGACGAGCAAGCGGCCCAGTGCGGCTACTGCCTCAACGGAATGATCATGAGCACGAAGGCGCTGCTGGCGGTGAACCCGGACCCGAGCGACGCCGAGATCCGCGAGGCGCTGCGGTTCAACCTGTGCCGCTGTGGCACACACATGGAAATCCTTCGCGCAGTGCGGCGCGCCGCAGCGTTACAGCGCGAAGCCGACGCGCGACGCGAGTTCGAGGCAGTCCGATGAACGCGCGCACGCACGACACGGTTCGACTGGCGGTGCCGGCTGCGGTGCTGCATGGCTACGTGGCGCGTCCGGCCGGCGGGGCCGCCCGCCTTCAGCGCTTCGACGCCGATCTGGCGCGCCGCTGCGCCGGCGTGGTCGACATTGTCGCGCGTGGCAACTTCCTGGCGGTCGTGGCAGACACGCGCCACCAGGCCAGGGCCGCGGCGGCGGCCTTACAGCCTGTCTGGCGGGCCGACACGCCCCCCGCCCAGCCCATGCACACCCGGACGGTGCGCATCGCCTCCCGTGGCGATGCGGCAACGGCACTGGCGCAGAGCGCGCAGCGTGTCGACGCGAGCTACCGCTGGCCGCTGATGAGTCCGCGCATCGACGCCTGCGGCACGGCAACAGCCGAATGGCGCCACGGAACGTTGCATGTGTGGCTGGCTTGCACGCAGCCAGCCGCGCTGCGGACGTCGCTGGCGGCGTTGCTGGACGTCCCCGAGAGCCGGGTCCTGATCGTTTGCGATCCCGACCCGACGGCGCGCCATGACAACTATTGCGCGGCCCAGGCGGCAGCCGATGCGGCGCTGATGACCCAGGTAGTAGGCCGGCCAGTGCAGGCGGAATGCCACGCGGCAGACCTGACCGGCGCGTCGGCGCACGTGACGCTGGTAGTCAGCGGCGCGCTGGCCCCGGAGTCGGCCTATCGCATCGCCGCAAGCGCGCCAGCGCATGCTAGCCAGCCCATTGCCCTGGCGCAAATCGGAACGGCATCGCCGGCGGCCGACGACGTTGCGGTCGATCCGAGCCTGGTGCCGCCGTATGCGGTGGAGCACCTGGACGTCACGGCCACCCTGCCCATGGATGTGCCTTCGGACATCGCCGCGCGAGGCCAGGTATTCGCCCACGAATCCCACTGGGACGAACTCGCCGTGCGCGCCGATCTCGATCCGTTGGCTTTGCGGCTCCGCTCGCTGGAAGACTGCACCGGCACGGAACTGATCAAACGCGTCGCCGCCCAGTCCGGTTGGCGCGGACCGCTGCACGGCCGCGCAAGGACGGACGAAGGGGTTCGACACGGACGTGGCTTTGCCTACGCCAGCGTCGTCGACGTCGAGGATGGACGCCCCGCCCGCACGTGGTCGGCCTGGGTGGCGGACGTCGAAGTCGACAGCCGCACAGGCGACGTCAGCGTCACACGCGTGACGGTCGGCCACGAGCGCGAAGTCACCCGCAGCGATGCGCCGGCACGGCCCACATCGCTCAAGGACGACGTAACCGTCGCCGCGCGGCAGCTCACCGCTGGCGGCAGCGCATACGATGCTTGGGGCGACGACGCGACAGCGGAATCGGCGTTTGCGCTGGCCACGCACGCAACCGGTGTCGCCATGGCAGCGCCGACACAGGTCGACGTCGTTGGCTCTTTGGCCGGCAGTGCGGCGGCGACGCTGCCGGCCGCTGCCGCCGTCGCCAATGCGATCCATGACGCAACGGGCATTCGTCTGCGCGAGCCGCCATTCAGTGCCGGCCAGATTCGCGAAGCATTGGCCACGGCATCCGCCGCGTCCGATGAGACAGCGCGCCAGCGAGCAGGCAAGCGCCGCTGGCTGGTTGCCGTGCTGGCGCCGCTGACGGCGCTGGCCGGCCTGTGTGCCACCGTGATGCCATGGCGGGCACCCATCGCGCCCGTGGCGCCCACCGGCCCCGGCTTCTATTCGGCCGCCACCATCGAACGCGGTCGGCTGGTAGCCGCAGCCGGCGATTGCGCGGTGTGCCATACCGTCCCAGGCGGTGCCCGCAACGCCGGCGGACTGGGACTGGAAACACCGTTCGGCACGGTCTACAGCACCAACATCACGCCCGATGTCGAAACCGGCATCGGCAACTGGTCGTACGCCGCGTTTGAGCGCGCCATGCGCGAGGGTATCCATCGGGATGGCCGGCGCCTCTATCCGGCCTTCCCGTACACCGCGTTTGCCAAGGTGAGCGATTCCGACATGCAGGCGCTCTACGCCTACCTGATGTCGACCGAGCCAGTGGCGTCGCGCCCGCCCGAGACGCAACTCGCGTTCCCATTTAATCTCCGCCCCGCGCTGGCCGGTTGGAATGCGCTGTTCCACCGTAATGCGCCGTACGAGCCTGATGCCAGCCGGTCTGCGTTGTGGAATCGCGGCGCATATCTGGCCGAGGGGCTGGGGCATTGCGGCGCATGCCATTCGCCACGCAACGCGCTGGGCGCCGAGAAAGGCGGCAAGGCGTACTTGACCGGCGGCGAGGCCGAAGGGTGGGAAGCGCCGGCGTTGACCGCGCTGTCGAAGTCGCCAGTGCCGTGGACGGAAGACGACCTATTCCAGTACCTGCGCACTGGCTATGCCGCCCGCCACGGCGCAGCGGCCGGGCCGATGGCACCGGTGGTCGAGAGCTTGCGCGAACTGCCTGCCAGCGATGTGCGCGCGATTGCCCACTATGTAGCGTCGTTCCAGCCACCGGCGCCCGACGCTCCGGACGTGGCGACCGTTGAGGCGCGCAGCGATGCGGCGGCGCTCCGGCTATCGGGCGCGACCGACCGTCTTTACCAGAGCGCCTGCGCGGTGTGCCACCAGGGCAATGCCGGTGTGCCGCAGTTCGGCGTGAAGCCATCGCTGGCGCTCAATAGCAACCTACACAGTGTGCGCCCGGACAACGTGATCCAAGCGGTGCTGCACGGCAGCGACACGCCGCCGCAGTCGGGCATTGGCTACATGCCAGGGTTCGCGGACAGCTTCGACGATGCCCAGGTAACCGAACTCTTGCATTACCTGCGCCAGCGTTTCGCGCCGGGCCAGCCGGCATGGCACGACGTGGAAGCGACGGTCGCCAGGATAAGGCAGCAGCCCAAGCACTAATGTAGCGCTCACTACATCAGTGCCGATGTCCGGCACAAGGCGGCCGCACGCACCGGAAACAGGCGGCGGCGCGCTGCCAATGTGCCTGAAGTTGACCAGCAGTACACAGAATCGATAGCAATCGATCGCCATTCGGCTGGCGCGGACCTTGCGACCCCAGCAATGCCGCCCGGCACGGCCAGATCTCGGGTAGACAAACCACGGCGAACACGCCATAAGGAGCGACAATGCAATCCCCGTATCAAGACTCTGCGGCTGCCCTGCCCCCCGTGGCGGCCGCAACGCCTGACATTTACCGCGAGGACGTGCGCGTTGACCGCCTCGGCCTGAGCGCCCGCCATGGCGCCGCCGGCACGGCAGGCCAAGCATCGCTGGAAAGCGGCATCCAGGCCGCAGGCGTGGGCAAGTTCCAGTATCGGCTCTTCGTGATCTTCGGCTTGGTATGGCTGGCCGACGCGATGCAGGTCCTGTCGATCGGCTTCAGCGCACCGTCCATTGCCAAGACGTTCGGCATCACCGTGCCCCAGGCGCTGCAGACCGGCACGTTCTTCTTCGTGGGCATGCTGATCGGCGCGTTCTTCTTCGGACGCCTGGCCGATCGCATCGGCCGCCGGCCCGTTCTGATGATGGCCGTGGTCATCGATGCCGTGTGCGGTGTGGCATCGGCGTTTGCCCCGGAACTGACCTGGCTGCTGGCCCTGCGCTTCCTCACCGGCATCGGCGTAGGTGGCACGCTGCCCGTCGACTACACGATGATGGCCGAGTTCCTGCCCAGCGACCGACGTGGCCGATGGCTGGTGCTGCTGGAATCGTTCTGGGCCGTCGGCACCATCTGCCTGGCGCTGCTGGCGCTGGCGGCGCTTTCGTATGGCGATCAGGCATGGCGCGTGATCTTCCTGGTCACCGGCATTCCGGCATTGATCGGCGTGGTGCTACGCTTTTACATCCCCGAGTCGCCAATGTTCCTGAACCGCAGCGGCAGGTCCGACGAGGCCCGCAAGGTGCTGCAGCGCGTGGCCAAGGTGAATGGCCGCGACGTCGACATCCCGCCGCTCAAGTCCGAGCCGGTTGCCCCGAAGTCGGTCTTCGCGCTGTTTTCCACCAGCTTCCGGCGCCGCAGCATCGCCCTGCTGGCCGCCTGGGCGCTGATTTCGATCGCGTACTACGGCGTGTTTGTCTACCTGCCGATCAAGCTGAGCGCGGAAGGCTTTGCGTTCATGCGCGGCCAGGTGTTCCTGGTGGTGCTAGCGATCGTGCAATTGCCCGGCTTCGCGCTATCGGCCTATGGCGTGGAGCGCTGGGGTCGGAAGCCGACGCTGATCGGATTCCTGCTGCTCAGCGCGGTGGGTTGCATGCTGTACAGCCTGGGCACCTCCCCGACCGTGGTTATCGGCTCGACGCTGCTGATGAGTTTTTCGTTGCTGGGCACTTGGGGGGCGCTGTACGCGTTCACGCCCGAGGTCTACCCCACGGACCTGCGTGCCACCGGCATGGGCACCGCAGGCGCCGTGGCACGCTTCGGCGGCCTGTTCGCGCCGGCCATCATCGCGCCGGTCATGGCCTCGCACTTCACGCTTGCACTGGTGATGATCTCGACGATGCTGCTCGTCGGCGCGTTCGCCATCGCGGCCGTCAACGTTGAATCGAGGAATCGCGCGCTGGACTGAGCGCGTGGCCCGTGACATCCGACCGGGCGTTCCGGGTGGCGCACCATGAACGAAATGACAATCGGCGAGCCTTCCGCAGCGCGATGAAGTACTGCCACGTGCAGCACGAGGGCCGCCTCAGCACTATTGTCTTTGCCGCCGCTGAAGGCGACGACGGCGGGGTGCCGAGCCCGCAACAGCGCGATGATTGCCGCGATTGCCCGGTCGATTGCTTAAACTGTCGAACTGGTGCTGACCGTGGAAGCGGCCCCGGAGCCGCCCGTGGCTGTGGCGCCCGATATCGCGTTCATACCGACCGTGCCCTACGGCAACACGCTGATGATGGCTAGGACAGTGGGCTTGTGGTCACGTTCTGGAACACGGGGCAGGACGTCTACGGACCTTTCCGCTCGCGCGCCGCAGCAGCCTGGCGCCCCAGCGCCTCAGCCGCCCGGCTGAATAGGGACGGCCACGGTCGACACGCGCCAGCCGCCAGGCTGGCCGGTCAGCGTGGTCAGTGTCAGCGGCGCGATGTCCAGCCGCGTGGCAGCCCGCGCCGGCGCGCCCCGCGCATGCACCACCAGCGCGCAGATCACGCTCGCATGGGTCACGGCCAGCGTCGGTCCCGGCGCGCAGGCATCGATCCAGCGCGCCGCGCGCGACGCCACGGCCAGCAGCGATTCACCGCCGTGCCCGGCCATCGCCGGATCGGCCAGCCATGCGGCCAGCGCGTCCGGCGCCGATGCGGCCACGTCCTTGAGCGACTGGCCTGTCCACTTGCCGTAGTCCACCTCGCGCAACTCGGCGTCGGCGGCGGCCTCCAGCCCCAGCGCCTCGGCCGTGGCGCGCGCCACGGGGGCCGGACTGCGTGAGACGCGGGGCGAGTCCCCGCCGATCATCGCCAGCAGCGGATCACGCAGCGTCGGCAGACCTGCCAGATCGGCCGGATCTGGCAGGTCTAGCGCCGTGTTGGCCGGAAAGCGGCCGGTGCGCAGCGCGGCGGTGGCGGGGACGCAAAGCAGGGCGATGCGGGAAGTCATGCGGCGGGTCCGGGAGTCGATTAGAATGCACGGATTCCGAAGGGAGGAAGCCGGTGGAATTCCGGCACGGTCGCGCCACTGTAGAGTCAGACCTTCCCTGCGGGCAACGATCCGTGACAGGACGCGCCATCCTCAAGGAGAAATCCCATGCACGCAAGTGCCATCGCCACGCCGGCCGCCATCGCGCCGGTATCCCTGCCTGTTTCCATCCCCGTCCGCGAACTGCTGCCATGGGCCGTGTTCGGCGGCATGCTGCTGCTCCTGGCTATCTATTTCGTGGGTGTCGAAGCGGGCGCCATGGCGGTCTTCAACACCATGTACGTGCATGAATTCGTGCACGACGGCCGCCACCTGCTTGGCTTTCCTTGCCACTGAGGAAGTCGCCCCATGGTGAGACGTCTGCTGGTCCGCGGCATGGTCGCGGGCTTCCTGGCCAGCCTGCTGGCCTTTGGCTTTGCGCGCGTGGTGGGCGAGCCGCAGGTGGCGCGTGCCATCGCCGTCGAGGAACAGGCCGCCCATGAGATGGGCGGCAGCCACGCGCACGAGGTGCCGGAACTGGTGAGCCGCGAGGTGCAGTCCGGCGCGGGCCTGTTCGTCGGCGTGGCCGTATTCGGCAGCGCGCTGGGCGGGCTGTTCGCGCTGGTGTTTGCCTACGTCTACGGCCGCATCGGGCGGCTCGATGCGCGCGCCACGTCGGTGCTGCTGTCGCTGCTGGGCTACGTGGCCATCGTGGTCGTGCCGTTCCTGAAGTACCCGCCCAATCCGCCGGCCGTGGGCGACCCTTCCACCATCGGCCTGCGCACGGCGCTGTTCTTCACGATGATCGCCGTTTCGCTGGTGGCGATGACCGTGGCGGTGGTCGCGGCGCGCCGACTGCTGGCGCGAGCCGATGCGTGGACGACGTGGCTAGGTGCCAGCGCGGCGTTCGTGGTGCTGGCCGGGCTGGCGCATGCCTGGCTGCCCGGCATCGACGAGGTGCCGAACGGCTTTCCCGCTACGCTGCTCTGGCAGTACCGGGTAGCTACCTTCGGCATACAGGCCGTGCTCTGGGGCGGGCTGGGACTGATCTTCGCGCGGCTGGCCCAGCCGCTGATGGCGGGCCGGGTGGCGCCGGCGCGCTAACCGGCCCTTACATCGACGCGGCGCGCACGTCGTAGGCGGCGGACACGAAGCGCCGCTGCCGCATCCACTTGGTCGCCACCCGTTTCTCGCCGCGTGCCACTGCGGCCGCCGCATGCAGCGTGCGGCCGTCCAGCTGGCCGCCGTCGTCGCAATACTCGAAATAGAGCGCTTTGCCCTTGCGCGGCAACACCGACAGGCCGATCTCGGGAAACACGACCTCGCCGCCTTCGGGTACGTCGTTCAGGTAGATCACCATCATGCTCACGCGCTGACCTGATTCGACGAGTGATCCGGCATCACGAAGTCGAAATGCGGGACGGCTCTGGGCGTCGGGGTCGTAGTGCAGCGCTTAAGGAAGACACCTTCATAGCATTCCATAGCATTGGAGACAAAGGAAATGCCCGCACCCTTTCGGGAAGCGGACGTCTCGCATGCGCATGATGGTTGCCGGCGAGCCGACGTCACCGAGCTCCTTTCGCACTGCGCGGACGTGACGTTGACGCCGGCGGCGCGGAGGGCATTATTGGCGGAGGGACCGCAAGGTGGATGCTTGACATGCCGATCAGTGGCGTACGCTCAAAGGGCAATTTCGCCACATCGCTTGAGTGCCCGCCATGCAACTTGCCCTCTTCCCCCACCACACAAGGGTCGAATTTGATACGGCGGCGCTCGCCCTAGTGGTTCTAGCCTGTTCTGGGAAGAAGGCTGCGGTCCGGTCCCCTGCTCTACAACTCTACCAGGGCGTGATGTATCAAACTTACCGCACCCACACTCCATGCAGCGGCGCCACGCCTGCGATGGTGATCCTCTCTGCAAAATATGGCTTCGTATCGCCGGACGACACGCTGGACCCTTACGATTTGAAGATGACATCTGCCCGCGCAGACGAGTTTTTGGCGAGGCTGCACCAGTCCGTCGTGCAGGTGGCCTGGCCACGCTTGGCCAGCAGAGTGCTCCTCGGAGGTGGCCAAACCTACCGGCGCGTGATGCGCGCTGCGATTAAGCTGGTCGGCGCGGAGCGCCTGCCCATCGAGGATGTCGGCGGCGGTATCCGCAACCAGCGCTCTCAACTTGCTCGTTTCCTCGCTGGAATGGCCCCGCAGTTTGTCGAGCAGATTGGCTCGCATCCAAACGGCAACCCGGTGTTTCGGCGATATGGTCCATTCGAAGTGGGCGCCGAGGTCGAACTCCAATACCGGGCGATTCCAGGTTCGACGACCACGCCTGCGCACGTTCTTTCGCTCTTTCCGGGGCCTATGGGGCCGACCGCAGAGGTAGAAATTGCTTGCGATGTGAAAGGTCGCATGAGAGGGAGTACTCGCTGGGTCAGCGTAACGGACTTGGGGCTACCGTCATGAACATCGAGGCCGAAAACCAGCGCATCTTGAGTGGGGAGGCCCAACGCCTCGCGGAACATCTGGACGGTACGGCCGAGCAGTTGCTCGCCCTCGCCTTTGCCGGCTACCACGCTTGGACAAGGAATCGTCGACTCCATTTTCCCGAGAGTCGCCGGCACACCCTTTTGCTTGAAATACTGCGTTACTGCGCAGACGAGCATCTACTCGAATGCCCGCCGCTTGAGCTGAGCCGCGTGGAAGCAGTGGAACAGGCGATGGACGCTTACTACCCCCGTTACGCGCGCCTTCGGCGGGCGCCGCGTTCGGGCAGGCCACCCCTCCACTTGCAAGCAGATCGCGTCGCGAAGCGACGATAGGTTTGCTAGGCAGGCAACTTTCAGTATATAAATTAGTCATGGATAAACTGTGGCTTTCCGATCCTCAACGGGCGTATGCCGACTGGCAGGCCCGCGAAGCCGCTGGCGCTGACCGGCGGCCGTTCTCCCAGCAATCCATCGTTCAGCATCGGGCGATGTTCGACAGGTTCCACCGATACCTGGTCGGCCGCGGTGCGACGTTGGCCAGCTTCGGCGCCGATGTCCTCGATGGCTTCTGGCGCGACGGCGATGCCGCAAACTACTCGCCAGCGACGCGCATGCGTTATCTCAAGTTGGTCGATCGCCTCTGCAGGCATCTTGTGGCCATCGGCGTACGGGATGCCAACCCTGCCAGCGAACTCGTACTCGGTCAGCACTGGCCCGTCGACGACCCCGATGTCCTGTTCCTGCCCGAGGACGTCGATCGAGACCTGCAGGAATTCGTACGGCCGCAATCCTCCGACGATCCGGCCACCCTGCAGAAACGGGCGATCATCGCGATGTTCCTCGGCACCGGTGTCACGGCCAGCGAAGGCCGCGCGGCGCGCATCCAAGACCTGAACCCCCACGCATCACCGCCATATCTCCACGTACCGGCGCGCCCACCCAAGCTATCCCGAACCATTCATCTGGAGCCCTTTGCGGTCGCGACACTGAGCACATGGCTCGGTAATCGCCGCGCTTGGCCAGCCGAGGGCGATCTCCTGTTCTCACTTCAGCGCACAGGCACGCCGATCACAGACATGAGCCTTGGGAAGATCGTTCGTGAGGCATTCGCCGCTGTTGGCCACGAGGCCGAAGACATGGGCCCGCGGATACTGCGGAACACCTACTGCCGGCGGCTATTGATTCGTGGCGTTGCGCCCGACGCAGTTACGGAACGGCTGGGCCTGGCGAGCAACCGGACGGTTGCACGAATCGCCGCGACACTCGACGCGCCTGGGAGCCAGGATCGCCCCCCTCTTTAGCCGGGAGGCCGGCTCAGGCTTGCTACGCCATACTCGCAGCTCGAATTTCCGGACAAACGAACTGAACAACACCGGGAGAAGCAGCATGGTCACCACCCTCGCCTGGGCCCTGTACGCCCTCACCCTCTTGGCCGCGCTTTTTGCGGGCCTGCGCTGGATTATCACGAACGACCCGAGCTACGCATGGGTCGAGTAACGATCTGCTTGGCCGCCTTGGCCATGATCGGCGCTTTGCTGGGCACAGCCCATGCCTTTACGAAATGCCAGCGCGCCAGCCGAGTGTTGTACACGCAGGATCTGTACTGCCCAACAGGTTATTCTCCGATTGCCAGCACCGCCGTCGGGACGGTCTCTACTATCGGCAAAAGTGAAGGCGTGCACCGGCAAGAGCAGGAGTATCTCGAGGCGCGCGCGAGCACGTCTCGCGCGGGGACGCAGAACGCCACTGCAACCACGTCCGTACAGGCCCAGCCACAGGCCGCAGCATGCGATGCGCTCGCCGAGCAGGCCAGGGCCGTTGAAGCTTCGATGCGGCGACCCAACCCATCCTCGTGGCAAGACAACCTGCGCCAGCAGCACCGCGGGATCCGCGACCAACAGTACCGGATGGGATGCTAGGATTCCGAAGATCTGAGTATCGATTGATCTCGTCGCACAGTGAAACAAGCCAGTCCCAAAACGTAGCAGCGCGCGGCGGCCGTCCTTACCAGGCGTCGCGCCTCCGCCACACTGCAAGGCTTCGTCTGTCACGGGGTCACTTCAGAAAACGGAGAATATTGCCCGATAAGACCTTTTGTTCTGTGGCAGACGTTGGCACCCGGCCGAGAAGCGCTTCCCCGACGGCAGGCGACAGTTTGTGCGCTTCAACCTGGATGGCGAGCACGTCGTCGTCGACAACGTGCAAACGGTATCCGGACCATCACAGGAGCTGTAGAGCAACGCCCGCAGAAGCGATGAGCCCGGCCAAGGCCGGGCTCATGAGAACGGATGTCGCTATCGCAACTTGACACTAAGAAAGATTCGGATCCTCCCAAACGTCCTCATAAGCTTCCGTTACCAAGAACCTCCATCCCGGAGGTAGTCCCAGATAAGGAACCACCAGTGGAGCCCATTCTGCAAGATGGACGCCATGTAATGGCAAGAAGAAGTCTGGGTCTTCAGAGAAGGTCTCGCCGGCCCAAATGTACCAGCCGCATGTATCAGCTTCCGGCTTGATCCTAAGTCCATTAAGAGGTCGCACGCCATCCTTGACGTTACGTGATATGCCGACTTTCAAAGCAAGATCACAACCAAAGTACGACGCGCCGAATCGCGAGCAAATCTCTTTCTGACTATTGACAAGATCCTGTTTCATTTTCAGAAGCCGAAGAATTCTCTCATCGCCTTGCCAAATGCCCCAAGCTGGCCGCCTTGAGTTGCTGAACAAGTCGGACAATGTGGCTGGACAGCGTCCACAGCCCTTTGGGCAGGCACATTCACCGAACCGTCTCGATAGTACTGTACTACCAACGGGTCTTTGTGATCTGCCACCTGGGTCGTTCTGTGACAGCCGACTCTCCTGGCGGACGACGCGTCATACCACTCAAGCGGCCGAGTTGCCTTGTGGGTCCGTCGACGCAACAGCCTAACTCGTTGGATTAGACAGGCACAGTTAGTGGTCATGGCCACAGCTACCGAACCTCTCGTCGTTGTCCACATTTCCGGATGGCCGACGTTTCACATAGCTGACCCGCTCGAGCTGCATTCGGGGCGGTGCCGGATAGTCGGACAGCGCTGCCTTGATGCTGCCGTCCGGGAAGAAATGAACCTCCAGATACTGCGGATCGGCGGGCACCGGGCCATCTAGAACGGCGCTCTGCCTGCACCAAGGCACGCGCCCATCCCGTTTCCAAGCGATATCGATCGTAATCGGTAGTGCAGCGCCGGCTGGGATGGCGGCACAGCACACGCCACCGCCACCGCCAGATGTCTTTGACGAAACCTCGATGTTGCCTCCGCCGGCCCCGTTGACGGTAAAACTGCCTATGTAAGTATCCGTGTAGTTGTAGCCGACGATGGTCAGCCCCCTCATGTTGCCCGGCAGGCGATTATGGGGGGTAATCGGAGGCATCCGGTCAATGCCCGGAACCGTGCCCGCCGCGGCGCCAAGCGATTTCGCCAACACCAGAAGCCCACACAGCACGATTCCAAGGAAATTTGCAAATCCGCTAACTCGTGGCGACTTCATAAGCCATTAATTCCTATCTATTCGACGCGCACGGCGGCCGCGACCGCCAACGCATAGCACATGACCCTAACCTGGGCTCTACTGATGCCAGCGCTTACGCGCCCGCTCCTCTCTCGCTTGCCGGATTTTCCTTCGTCGGATTGCACTGCCTTTCCTCCAAACCGAAAAGCTCTTGACGAACCGGGAGGAGATTCCCCAGCCGTAGTCGATCAACCACACAAGCGCGAACAAGGCGATCACGATGCCGACGAGTATCAGTACGTCGACCAGCGTCTGCTCCCACGACACAAACCGCCCAATACCACTGCTCCCATGTCTCATTGACATCTACCTAAGATCGATCTCGAAAGCGCCGGTATGACCGGCACACCTCGTCCTGGTTTCCTTGGACTATCTCGACAGTATGTTTGCTTGCATGTCGGTGATGGGCCCACCTTGGTAGTCGAATCCTGCGCACACCTCTATCCTGCCAATCTGCCATCGGCTTCACAGCGCCCGTAGTCGAGCATCCAAAACTGATAGCGGCCTCCCAGCAAATCGACTGCCTCTCCCAGGGTCAGCGAGACGGCGGCCGACAGCTACCGGCGTGGAGACCGCCACGCGTAAGACCTGCGTCTCCACGGAAAGTACCTCGGGAATATGCATAAGCTTTTTGGGGTGAATAACGTATTGTGCCGAGATCCACGGTGGCTATGGAACTGCGAGAAGCAACGTTCTTTGCACGATATGTCACCAAAAAAAAGAGCCCCGACTCTACGTGAGTCGGGGCTTCGGTTACATCAACACAGGGCCAACTGGGCCTGCTTGATCGCGTGGGTTCCCCACGCTTCTCGCGCACTGCCCGGCAAGGCCTCGGCGGGCACAGAGCGGGCCAGTACGTCACGGACATCATAAGCGTCCGTCAATCCCAATCGGTCCTTGAAAGCGGTGCGCCTCGCAATGTCATCGTGCTCCACCTTCTGCGAATGAGATAGCGTGAGACATCCATAATGCAGGTACCAGCGGTACCCCGCCGTGATAGACCCAGGTCGGTTGCCCGCGTCATGCATCGCCAGCAGGCGCTCGACTTCGAACTCCACAATGAACGCAGCCGATTCGACATCGAATTGCTGCTCTGTTGGGAGATCCAGTACCGCACGACCGTCGGCCGTCGTGACGATCGCTGGCGCACAACAACTTCCCTCGGTGAGAGCTTCTCGCATCGGGTCACGCAGACCATTCCAATCCGCGCACGGTGCCGACTCGTCCCAACCGTCGCCTACGTGAAGGAATCGAGCCGTCGGAATAGGCGTCGGCGCGACTTCAGGCACATCCGGGATGTCGTATCGTATCCCTCTGGCACGAATGTCACGCAGATCGGCCCAAGCCGCAAAGGGCCTTGCCACGCCGTTCAGAGACTGCATCGCATCGACGGCTATCATCAGGTCCACTGGTAGTAGCCGGAACTTTGGCGCCTCACCCGCAGCTGCCGCTCGTCGCTCTTCATCGAAGTCCAGCTGCAGCATGAAACGAGTCAACTGCCGCAGCATCGCCGGATGATACGTGTCAGGCTGGATTTTGATATAACCACCTCGAATTGTCCGGCCAATCCAGTGCCGACGCTCCCAATCATGGCGCGTAGCCCTGATGAAGCGGTTGAGCCGATGCAGGCCACGAGCATAGGCATAGCGCTCGTCGAATGCGATCATGTTGGCGAGGCTCTTGTCCTCCGCCATTTGGCACACGTGACATCCGAGACGGGCGCCGCACTTGCCCTGCTTTCTTGCCGCTCCATCAAGGATCGCGTCGGCCACTACTGCGCAGCTGGTGCCAACCGAATGAGCATAAATCCGGCGCATCTCTTCGAAATCCGAAAAGCCCGGCAAAGCACCGGACCCATAGAGAGCGACCGCCTCCCAGACATCGTCGTCGGACCACCGCGCGATCGGGCTGACTACCCAGTCGCCATCCTTGTTCTGCATGGCCGCATGCTCCGACTCCCCTCGAGAACGCATTGCCGCCGCCCGCCTGGTGCTCTCGTCATACCGCGTGCCCAGGCAAGTTACCGGAGGTGGTAGACCTTTCGCCGCAAGGTCTCGGAATAGCTTTCGTCGGAACGCCCGTTGCGGACTGATCTTCAAGTCGGTACTGCAATCGCCGTGCGTCCCAGGAAAGCTTGGCAAGGCCCGGCCGGATAACACTTTCAACTGAAAGGTTGCTGCCATGGACGGTTGAACCACCTTGACGATAACCTTGAAGTCGTGATCCTTGCCGTACTGATGCATGCGGCGCAACTCCGCCCGGTAATGATGCGAAACCTCTGGCGACTCCACGAGGGTGTCGCCCGTCGTCGCAACGATGATCGGCGTGCCCCCTGCCGCGCGATGAAGCATCGCCGCGTGCAACACCAATGCCGCCACGACACTGCTATCTTTGCCGCCGCTGAATGCAACGACAAGGGGATGCCGTGCTTGCAACAGAGCGGTAACTATCGCGAGGGCGTTGTCGATTTTCTTCTCGATCGGCTCGAAAGCACCTTGGGGAAATAGTGAGATTGTTTCCATGATGGTCCTGAATGGATCAACGCCCAACGGGCGCTGGACCCGTTGGGGTGGAAGGAAAGAAGCCTGCGATGACGCAGGCGTTATGAGATGTGCCGGAGCGATTTCGCTCAAACCAGCTTGCGGTTAGGAGGAAGCAAACCGAACTTCGCGAGCGCCTTCAAATTGGTCTCGACGTACGTCACCATGCCGTCGATCGTGACGGCGAGATAGTGGTCAAAGCACGCGGCGTCTTGCGACACCTCCACGCTTTTCGCAGCGTGAAACACCTCGAGCAGCTTCTCGCGATCCACGTCGGCCCCCTGCCATCCGAAGATGCGGATGAACGTGTGAACCTTGCGGCGCCTCGGCAACAATTTTTCGGCCTCTTCGGCCGTGACGAATACTTTTGACATGACTAGTAACAGGGCTACGCCTGTGTGCTTGAAAGAAAAGCCCGCTCCCTTTCGGGAAGCGGGCATACGGTTAGTGAATGGCGCCGGTCTACTGGAGCGCCAGCGCAACGACATCAATGACACCGTCAGCGTCGTCCACCAAGTCAGGCGTTTGCGAGATGAAGAACTCCCGCTCATACCCACCGACCCGCAGCACCTCGCGCTTCATCTTCATGAAGGCACGCTTGCGCTCCGGGTCCAGCGGGCCATCCGCTTCATCGGTGAACAGCGTCTGGAAAGGCTGCTGCGCGTCCTGCGCCCGATAGAGGGCGATTCCGCGCGTCAGGCACTCGTTGATCCAGACTTTCTGTCCCCCTGACATGACACCAAACTCCTTTGTAGTGTCGTTGTCAGCGTCGATCACGTTGATGGAAAAGCCCTCGCGGAGCTCGCCGCTGGCCAGCGCTGTCTGCGTCTGAATCGCGATGGTGAATCGCGGTCCATAGCAAGCCAGCAGCAAGTCATTGACGACCTGCGTGATGGCGGGGCCCGCGTCATCGATGGACAACGCAATCACGCCATCGTTGCCAAGGCCTTTCGCGAGCAGCTTCCACTGTGCAATCTGATCGGACAGCGCCTGCGCCTTGGCCTCGAGCGCCGGCATGCCGGCAAGCTCACCCTCCAGACGCTCACGCTCCGCCACCAACATGCTCTCCTGCCGAATCAGTGCTTCGATCCGGCCGGAAAACGCCGCGACAGCCTCTCGGCTGGCTGCGATCTGGCGGTCCAACTTAGCCAGCATGCCGGTCACGTCCTCCGTGGTCAGCGTCGCTAGCTCCCGACGCACCGCTTCGAGCTGCGATTGCACGTCCGCGATATCGCGCTTGTGGCGCGCTAGGCGCGATGCATCCTCCTCGGCCAGCGCTGTCAGGTCCCGTTCGGCCTGCGCCAAGCCTTCCCGCGCAGCCTCCAGCAACGGCTTCTTCGCAGCCATCGCCGTGAGGCGTTGCAAGAGCTGCTGATCACGCACCAGGTGTGCCTCCAAGGCGGATAGTGCAGCCCGGGCCGTAGCGCGTTCAGACATTGCGCTTTGCATCGACTGCATGTGCTCCTGCTTCTTTCGATAGCTTTCGCGCAGTGCTTTTACCGACACCACCTGCTCGCCGAGCCTCGCCTTTGCTGTGCGAGCCTGTGCCAGCAACGGACAGCTCGCGTGCATGGGATCATCACGGCATGGCACCGTTTCAATCACCTCGGCCTGCAGCTTCAACGAATCGGCCAACTTCGCGCCGGCAATGCCTTGCTGTTCCAGGCCCTTCAACTCGGTACTTAGCGCTGCATGCTCGACCTGAACGGCATCGAGCTTCTCCACGATAGCGCGCTGGCTGACAATTTCCTCCTGCCTCCGGCCAATAGCCATCTGCAGAACGTCACGCTGGCCAGACGCCGCCTCAATGTCAATGGCCTCCGCCAGTACGGCGCGATGGCCTGCCGCCTGCCGATCCAGATCGCGCCAGCGGGTCAGGACACGTCCAGCCGCGGCCTGCTCGTCGCTGGCCAGCGATGCCGCACGCTGATCCAATTCGCCCTTGCGCTGGTTCAGTTCCCGCATCCGCGCTTCGGTACCGGCATTGGCGGCTTGCTTCGCCGCCAGCGTCGCGCGCTCCTGCACCAGCTTGGCGCCGTTGGCAGTTTCACCGTCACGAGCATTGCGCTCCGCATCCAGGCTCTCGCCAATTTGCCAGATCTCGCGAGCCACCACAGTCGCCCGATCGCGCTTGCCCGTGAGGGTCAGCACGTCGCGCTGCAGGGTGTCGAGCGAGCGGGTAAGCAGCTTGGCGACCTCGCCTGCCTTCGCAGACAAGTCACGCAAGTGATCGATCCCAAGCAGCTCGGCCAGCAGCTTCTTTATCTCGCCGGGCTGATAGCTGGCGAGGGGCCGCCTGTTCTGAGCAGAAAACACGCTGGTGAAGAACGCCTCGGGTGACCCTAGGACGGCTTCGAGACACCGGTTATAGGTATCCGCCTTGCCGTCCGAGAGCGTGCCGTCTGCCAACTGCACAGGCTTCCAGCCATCCGCGCCGTCTTTCTCAAACAGGTAGTACTCGGCCTTGCGGCTCTTGCCAGGGTTGCGAAAGGCGAACGCGGAACGATATGTCTTCCCGCCATGCTCCCATTCCAGGTCTTTCTCCGCGCGCGGGGCGCAGAGATGGTCCCAGTATGAGAATGCGTCGGCCGACATCTTGCTCGCGTGGCTTGGCATGATGGGAAACGGATGCAGGTTGTCCATGATCGTCGTCTTCCCTGCCCCATTGGGGCCGACAAGGGCGATCAGGCCGCCCGGCAACGTCGACAGGTCGACTGTGACGCTATCCCGATGCATACCGTCGCGGATCCCGTGGAATCCGGAGAGCGACAACTTCAGTGGGCGCATTCAAACACCTCCGCGCCGTTGAAGGAGTGGAGATAGTCCGAAGGCACTTCCATCGCACTGTCGTCCCATTGCGGAAAATCGGGCAGCGAAGGCGCGACTTGCTCGGGCTTGTTGGCGATCGCACGTTCGACGGAGCGGCGCGCGGCAGAAAACTGCTTGGCCGCAAGCTTCATCACGGCGTCCCAGTCCTTCGCCCCGGTGAGAGCGCGAAGTTCGAGTTCACTCCACTGCGAGGCCAGGCCGTTGGAGAACGACCAGATCAAGTCCTGCAGTTCCTTGGACGGCGCCACGGCAAAGAAGGTGTTGCCGCCAGCCTCACCCAGGGCCATCACCAGCATGTGGTCGCGCTTGGCGATCACAGCGCCGCGGCCAGGGCCGAACGGCTCGTACATCATGCACTGCGTGAAACCATGCTGTGCGGCCAGGCGCTTGGCCATGTCCGAACGATTGATGCAGGTTTCCTCGACAAAGAGCCACTCGGGGCCCGCGTGATAGAGAATCATCATGCACTCCAGAAATATGACGGAGTGCGCCCCGGACGGGAAGCACCCGTCGGGGTAGATAGAAAGGAAATGGATACTGCTGGGTCGATGCGTCAGGGACGCGGGTGAAACCAGATTTCGACAGCCTCGCGGGCTGTCGGAACATGGCTTTCGCATGTTCTAGGGATTGGCGTAGTGCTACGCAAAAAGATCGTCGGTCAGCCAGTTCATCGGCGCTGACGCCGTGGCAATGGGCGCTACGGGCTCCGTTACCGCCACGACCGGGAATGACCCAGGCGCGGCAGTCGGATCCTCGAGCTCCATGTCCATCAGCTTCGCAATGAACGGTGGTGCAACAGCTTCTACGGCGCCGACATTCTCCGTGACAGGCACGGACATTTCATCAAGGTCAGCCAGCACCTGCTCGGCAATCGCCTGGGCATCGAGGTTCTGGAGCATCGACAGACTGTCCAGTAACGGATTCGCGTCGACGCCGGTCAGTTCGCACCAACGTCCCAGCTTCGCGGACAAGGTGGCGGCTCGGCTGATGCCTTCAGCGCGGCTGCGAACAGCCGGTAGAACTCGGGCTTCGAGCTTCACGTCCGCACTGGCACCAAAGAGGGCCTGAATGGCCTCCCGGTCCACGAGTTGACGATGCTCCTCGTTGACCGTCCAGCGGACACGCACGAACTTGTGTGCAGCATCGGCAGCCATCTCGGCAAGCTTTGCCATGTCCGGCGGCCCGTCGAAGTCGATGCAGACGGTCTCGCTCGCGGGTGTCTTCACCTGGGTAGCTACTGCCTCCCCCGGAGATACCTGCCACTGAAGATAGCCTTTCGCGCCGATTTCGCCGTAATGGAACCGTCCGATTGAGCCCGGATAGGCCACCACCCTGCCCTCACGTTCCCACTGCTGGGCCCGGTGTATGTGGCCAAGCATGAACGCGTCGCAGTGGGCATCAAACAGTGCCCCGATGGTGAACTCGTGGTCGAGTCCGGCCATCGGCACGCCGTGCTCCGTCTGGCAACCGTTGACGGTGCCGTGGGAAATGCCGATGGTACGGACGCCCTGTGAGCGCCATTGACGATTCACAGCGCCAGCGGCCGCCAGATAGTCAGCCAGGTGGTCGCCAACCGCCGTCGCGGCGTTGGCCACGCCGGCCGCGGCCGCCAGCACCGCCTTGTTGACCGTGGGCACGCAGGTGAAGACGACGTCTGGCAGCCCTTGCCGGGTGAGCAGCTCGTCCATTTCCGCCTGGCTGAAGATCGCGCCATCGCTCGGAATGAATGCCCCGCCAACAAGCGCGACCTGGTGAATCCGGTCTGCAACGTATACCGGGAAGCTTGCGCCGATCAATCGGAACAGATCCAGCGTGCCGGGCGGTTCGTGACTGAACGTACCCTGCAGCATGATGACCGGCATGTGGGACGACAACTGGTGGATCCGCCGTGCCAGCGCGGATAACGCCGGCGTGTGGGCATCGAGTCGGTGGTCGGTCGAGTCGCCCGACACCACGGCAACCCGGCAGCGATCTGCGATCGCGTCCTCCACCGCAAAGCCAAAGCAACGGTCCGCCTCGGCCAGATGGCCAGGGGAGTAGTGCAAATCAGAGAAATGCGCAGCCAACAGGCTCTCGCCATGGTTGAGCATAGTGATACCTCCAAGGAAATGTGCCGGCATGCGGCAAGGAAAAAGAAAGGGAAGCCCATGGGCTTCCCTCAACTGCCGGCACAAGGCTGGCGATAGTTATGTAGCGACGTCAGCGGCGATACCCGCCACCTGTTCACGGAAGGCAGCTGGATTGGTCAGCGCCGTGCGAAGTTGAGCCAAGAACCCACGCACATCCTGTTCCCGCTTGGACCAGCCGCGCCCGAAGGTCGCCGCTGCATAGGCTCTCAACTGGCGGGCGCCGTCCTCGCTATTGAGCCCAAGGCGCTTCACGAGATCGAGATACTCGCTCTCCAGGTCCTCAGTACCCGCCGTGTCGGACGGAGGTATCGAACTCGCGGACTGAACTACGCCGCTTTCCGACGTACCGGTCTGCGGCGCCTCGATGATGCCTTCATCTGCCGAGCGGTGCTCGAGTGGGACCTCCCTGCCCCCTTCCAGCATGGAAACGGTCTGTTCTGCCATTTCCAATGCCGGCGGGCGCCGGTCCGAGCCATCAAGCAATGCTGCGATATCGATTTCTGCGTCCAGCGTAATCAGCCACTGCATCTGGCGCACAGGCTTGCCGGTGTCATCGATGCGGCTGATCTCCAGCTCTTGCTTCGACATCCAGAACTTGACCCCAACGAGCCGCCCTCGCGCCATCGCCACGGTCTGCATGGCCGCGTGGGCTTTTTGCAGGACGTAGATCGAGGTGGTGGGCATTTCAATAAGCCCGAGTCCGGAGACATGCGGAATCGCGAAGAAGAAGCTCGCTGACAGGTTGCAATGGCCGCCTTGGTACTGCGGGCATTCCTGCGGATCGCACAATCCGTCCCGCATATCGTTGTCCTGCCTCAGGATGACGGTGCGACCGCCCCAGTTGCGCTTGGCACGATTGGCGCGCTCGTCGCGCACCGCAGGTGCGTACATCTTGCAGTAGCGCCGGCCGTCGGAGCCATACTCCGAGAAGTACTGCCGGCCGCTCTTCGTCCATGCGACAAGCTGGTTGGGCATGTTGCTCAGCCAGTCGTCGAAAGCGAAGACCACGGGAAACCGCCAGAGACGAAGCCCGTTGCCGTCGTTGCGATCTTCGCCGTAGCGTTGGACGATGTCTTCGGCCAACGCAGGATTGGCGAAGTCAGAAGCACGGCAGGTGAACCAGGGGACGTTTTTCGGCACGAGCGGCGTCTTGATGCCTGTCGCCCGCGCAATATCGCCTTCGATGCGCTCGAAGCTATCGCCCCGCGCGAGGCCAGCATCGTGGATCTTCACGGCCTCGGGCTTGTCGCGCGCAGCCTTGGTGAGGACCTTGATGCCGGGTCGGATCTTGCCAATGATGGGCGGCCGCATGGGCCGCTCTTCTAGCAGGCTTCGGCGTCCGCCGGGCTCGCTGTAGGTGATGGGTGCATGCATGGGTAGTTCCTCCGTTCCAGGAAAAGAACGACTCGTGCCCGGAGGGACGCAGCATGCTCCCGAAGGCGCAGGGCTGTGTCGGCCCCGCGCTGGGTCGTTACGCGATTGAGGAAGTCGTTTCGGGCGACTTCCGGAAGACTGGCGACGTATGCCGCCTCACAAAGGGACCGCCAGGCCTGCGGCATGTCCTTGTACTCGGGACGGCGCAGGTTCAGCGTTGCCGCGATCGCGGCGGAAATCTCGGTGTCCTGGTGCATGAGCGTCTCCTGAAGATCGAGGTCTCTCACCAGAAACAAAAAAAGCTCGCCCCGGTTTGCGCCGGCAGCGAGCTTGGATGTCAGGAACCCGAACTGCCACGCCCCTTCCGGGGGCGTGGCACTCAGGGAGCGGCGCACTCATGCGCGCGGCTCTATGTTGAGGACGTAAAGTCGTCCTCGTGCAGCATGGTCACGCTGCACAACAACCCTTTTCGCGAACCCACAGGTTCGGCCGCAGGTTCACGGATCGGCTCGACGTCTGCCGTTCTGCCTAGGAGGGGCCTTGAGAGAGCTCCACATGGTCCCAGGCTCGAACGGTGTCCCGCGTGCGCTCATGTCGAGGCACAGCTTTGGAACGCGTATTACGAGCTGATGAGGGGAAGTGTTCGGCGAAAACACTTAGCACAAGAGATATCCACACTGGTAGCCAACCAGTCGGCGCGTGCGCAAATGCACGACTTGAACAAAGAGATGGACTCGCCAGGAGTCAGAGTCGATGCGTCGATGACGCTAGGTGTGAAAGCATTGTGGCACAGGACTTTCTTTCAAAACAGGCGAATGCTCTGCTATTTCGCGTAGCTTTCGAAGTCATGTGATGTCCGTTCTTGTCCGACAATTCCAAGTGAGAGAGCATCCGAATACATGGACAAATGGCCGAACAGGATCCACCCAAAAAGCCCGCCAGCGGGCTCAGGCCCATCGAGCGCCTGAACAGCGAGGAACGCCTTAGCCGGCTGACACCGGCAACGGCATCCGCTACCCACCACGAATACTGCTCGAAGTTCGCTCGCGACTTTCTGGACGCGCACTTTTACTACTGCTCGTCGAAGTTTGTTGTCGCGCGCGGCGGCAAGGTCAAGGCGCTTGACGAGGCGTTTCGAGAGGCGGAGGCGTGGTACGCCAAGGCCTTGGACTGGATCGGCAGCAGGGACCAGATCGAGATTCCGTTGTTCTATGAGCAGCGCGAAGTACAGGTTTCCCATTCCTTCGCCGGCCGCCTACTTCGCCTGCTCATGCAATACGACAGGCTCTTCGCCGAAACGCTCTACGGCTTGAACTGCGACTCCATCTCTGCCGAGGCGCGGGAGAACACGACAGCAGTCGCGGCCAAGCGTATCAAAGCCATCCAGCAACTCTGCATCCCGGATACCGACAAGTTTAGTCCGGACGGCATCCTTCTCAACTCTTCCCGGAGCCAGAACCATGGACATGCGTGAGATCGAGCAGCTGCATGCTCAGTACGCCCAACCCGCCCTGACCATCGACATCTCGCCCTCACCGGCACGTTCGTCGACGCCGCCGTTGTGGCTCGGCAACGATAATAGTGGCAGCTTCGGTAAGGATACGTCGGCGCCCGCCGTTGGAAGCTTGTCCGTGCCTCCGCGTGCGCTGTGGGCAGCCGTCTTCGTCGTGGTCGCCGCCGCAATGTTCCTCATTGGCAGTTCCATGGGCAAGCGCGACGCCCGTACCCATGGATCGGACGGGCCCGCCGCAGCCATCAGCGCGTCGGAAGCAAGGCCGTCTGCGGCATCCCCGGCAGAGCCCGAACCGCATTCGCACGAATGGCCCGTGCGCAGCGATGCTAACAATGTCACGGGCCCAACGCCGGCATCTGGCGCGGCGCCACTGGCGGCAACAGTTGACACCCCGAGAATCGCCCTGCCTTCGCAGGGACCTGTCAAACCGACTACGCCCGCCCCGAAGCCCGCCCCCGCGCCTGCAGTGCCGGCAGCGGCGGCCTCCGCGCCGGCGAAAGCCGCGGCACCCGTCGCACCTGCGCAGATCGCCCGTCCTGCCGTATCGCCGCAAGCCGCCCCCAACCGCGAAATCAAACTGTTCTAAGAGAGCGCCCCATGACGATGCCAAGCACTCCAACCTTCAGCGTCCTGCGCGCCGGCATGAGCATTCACGGCGATCTCGTTTCGGAGGACGGCTTCACCTGCCTCGCCCTCGTTACCGGCAACGTCAGGGCCAGCCACGGCCTGTTGCATATCGGTCGTGGCGGAGTTGTCCATGGCGACGTGGAAGGCGAGCACATCATCATCGACGGTACCGTGGAAGGCGACGTCAAGAGCCGGGTCTCCCTCAAGATCAACGGTCGCGTGATCGGCCGCATCTTCTACGCAGGTACCATCCGGCTGGGAGAGAACGTGACACTTGAAGGCAGCTCCATCACGCGGGTGCCCGCTGTTGGCTACGTGGCGTCCCCCCAAAAGGAGGATACGCCCCCTATCCACATCGATGACGCGGAAGTCCCCGGCACTGCGGTGTAAGGAAGGAACATGTTCCTTTCAAAAAACGCGAAAGCGACCGCCTGAAACCACTCTTTCAAAGACAAAAGGCCCGGCAACGTTAGTTGCCGGGCCTTCTTGTTTAATAAACACGCCGCAGCGTCATCAGCTCCGCTTGCGTGAAGACGCTCGGGAACGTGATCCACGGGAAGTCAATTGCATTTGCGGGATCCCTGAAGGACATATAGGGAAATTCGCTGTCCAGTTGTATGCGGAAAATCCGGCGAAGGCGATCCTTACCGTTTACTTCATACAGCACGCCATGTATTAGATCGAAGACAACCGAACCTTGACTGAAACTCGCAGATGCGCCCTGATTCTGTTGGTAGCGTAGGTCCATCCACGTATCGTAAGTGGAGGCCGTCACCCGATCTCGTGTCTGGACGAGCCAGGAGGCATATAGCCCGGTGAACCGCGTCTTATGCAGGCTGGATAATTCAACAGTTTGGTGCATGAGTCGATCCTGCACTCGCTGCACCCTGTTTCCTGCCGTGCTACGGCAAACGTACTCGCCCCGTAGCCTGGATATCGCGGCATCGCCTGCGCGAAATAGCCATCGCGGATATCGTGAATAGAAATCAAAGTTGAACATGTCAAAGAACAAAAGAAAAAAGCCCCGGGCTGCGCCGGGGCTTTAAGACCTGAAACGACTACTCCATTACCAAACAACGGCAACGGAGCGGCTCGCTTAAGGGCGGATAGAAGAAACGCTCGAAGTGCTTATGCAAACCCCGCTAGTTCGAGGGCCGCGTCCCACGCACGCTGCTTGAGAATCGCGCCGGCGCCGAACCATGCGGAATCGAGCCTGTTGCCCGGAGAGCGTGCACGCTGCTGATGGTCTACGTACTCGGTCACGCTGTTGACCAGCCCCCAGGCGGTGCCGGATGCCGACTCCAGCCCGGCGCCGCGGCCAGCCCCATCGAAGAGATTGAGTACCGACTTCAACCCACGCTCGTTCATCCTCACAGGCGTTTCAGCATCCTCCGCCCAGGAGTAGGCAAAGAGGCGCTGGAAGAACCGCTCGGACTCGGCCTGGCTGACTTTGCGATCCGCCAGACCGTGCATATTGGCCATGAAGCCATCCCACGAGGAGATCGCAATGCCGAGCTCTTCCTTGACCGCGCGCGGATCGAACTGGCTGCGATGCGGAACCTTCACCGCACCGCGATTACGACCCAGGGCGATCTGCAGGGTGTTGTTGCAGACCACGCGAACCGAGGTGAACTGCGCCGTGGTCGCCAGCGTGCCATCGCAGGCCGTGGCCAGCAGCAGGTAACCACGGACCTCGTCACCACCCTTGAGCAGCGCCGACTGACCGGTACGGGCGAGCGCCCAGAGCTTGCGACCCTCTTTCAGCACACCTGCGGTCTCGAGCTGGTAGCCGCCCACCTGCACGAGGTCGCGATAAAACTCCAGGATCTCTGCAGGCTGAACAACCTGGTACCGCTGAGATACCGTCGACAGCGGCTTGCCGTTGTCCGAGCGGTACAGCACCTTCTGCTCGGGAAACGACTTAATGGGATCCAGGTCATGGGAGCCAACGCGGTACATGACGTTGGTCTCCTCGATGCGCCAGTTCATGCCGGCGGCTTCGGCCCAGACTTCAAGGGGCTGATGCTCGGCCAGGCGGTTGCCTAGACCGTGCCAAGGGGTTGCGCCGGCGTACGCCATGGTTTGAACCAGATGGGACATGAGATTGCTCCTAAAAATGGGAATGCGAGCGACAGGCTGTGCTGACGCTCGAAGGTGGAAACGAAGGGAGAAAGGAATGGAGACCGTGCTTGTGCGCGGTCGGGGAGGCGACGCTCGCCATGAACCGCCTACGGCGACAAATGACAACGCGCCGTGTGGCTACAGCAAGGTGGATTGCATGGGGATCGGAAAGAAGCCCACGGAGCCGTCCCGACAGGGAATGCTTCCTGTGGGCGGTTTCAAGAGATGGCCGGCGTTGCCGGCATAGGGTCGATGCGTCGGAGACGCGGGTAAAACTCTGTCTGGACTGAACGTATTCACTGCAAACAAAGCTCTGGTGGTACGGGAAAGCCTATCGCAAGAATCATTATCCGAGCCTGCGAAAGCTACGGATTTTTGATAGCCGAATCGAAAATATCCCCCAGCCGGATTCAGCTGGGGAAAACAATCAAGCAGTCACCTCGGGGACGATTTGTGCAAGGCGGGCCCGCGCATAGTCGAGCGTGCCGTCCTTTGCACGCAATGGCCGCGACATGCGCTTCACCGGATCATAGATACGGTAGCGCGTGACGTTGCCCCGACGCTCGTCGACGAGCTGGGTAAAGCCGGCCTCGATGCAAAAGTCTACGTACTCGCGTCCGTTCATTCGCTGACCGGTCTCGAGCCTGTAGGTCGTGCCTTCGGCCAGCGATATTGCATCGGCCATCGAGCGTTCAGCACGCTTGCGCGCCTTCTCGATGGCTTCCTGCGCTTCCCATTGCGCCTGTTCGGGTTCTGAGAACCCACACAGCTCGAAAAGCCGACGCCGGCGCTCTGCCGCGCTGCATTGCAAGACATCGACACCGAGTTCGTCACGCAGCGCGCGTTTGGAGTCGGTATTCCAGTCCTTGGGGCCGTCGAAGATGTGGAGTACTGCCGCAACATTACGCTCCATGACCGCGAGCGCCACCCGGTTGGCCCAATCGTATCCATAACCGGCCCGGTAAACTGCTGCCGCTTTGGTCTGGCGATCAAACTCGCGCTGGCTGATCTTCTGCGCTTCGCGTTCCTCGGTCGCCTTTCTCAAGGCTTCCTGGTACTGCCGCTCGCTGATCAGACCGTGGATTCGCGCCGCCAGTTTGGTGGCGGGCCGTGCATTCTCACCTTCGAGGGGCTTGGGTGTGGGCATCGTCCGCGGAGGAACAATTCCCGCCGCGAAAAGGGCGTCATCGACCTCCACGTAGCCACCGTCACTCGGCACACTACGCACTGCAGCGAGCAGCCTGGGAGCGTTGAGGGGCGTGATCTCCATCTTCTCCCCGCGCATAATTTGGCAGACCGCTTGCAGTACGCTCGGCGACAGGGCTCCTCGCAGGGCGGGCACCTCGATCAGCGATCGCATCCAGGGCTCGGAACGCGTGTAGTGGGGATTCTCGCGATAGGTGTTGATGATGCAATCCCGCACCTTCTCCCCGCGCATCAGCGCGTAGCCGACATGTACCTCGTGCCGGCAGTTGGGGCTCGAGGCCGGGTGGTACAGTGGTCCGTTCGTGCCGTAGCCGAACCGGCGGACGAATTCACCGCAAACGAAGCCGGTGATATCGAGCGGTCCCTGATCCTCAAACAGATCTACCGTGTGGAACAGCGGACCTGCCACGTCCTGGGACATGTCGATGGCTTCTTCCGGAAAGTACGCCAGACGGCCAGCGGCCACCACGGCGCCCCACGCGGCGCGGCTCATTTCATGCGGCCGCAATATCTTGCCGCCGACACGAACGATGAAGCGATCCACCTCGTCGAGGATCATCGAAAGGATGGCTCGTCGGGTGCCAACGGGTCGCACGGCAAACTTTCCGCCGGTCAGTCGAACCACAGGAATTGCACCGCGTTCGACGTGGCGCACTGCGATATCTTCGACGCGCGGCGCCGCCTTGCCGTCGCGATCGTCGTTCAGGTACTGCAGCACGCCGGCGAGCGTGGTGCGATGCTCGGCGCGTTGGCCGATATGAATCACGTACATGGGGAGCTCCAGGACGGAGCATGCCCCTTCGGGGACATGCCCCGAAAGGGTTGGAAGATAGAGGTCTATGCAGGCACCGACGCTTTCGCGTCGTGGATTGCCTGCAGAAGGTCTGTAGAAGTGATGCGCCAGACGACGCCTCGAGCGGTTCCTACGGCAAGCGTGCGAACCGGTTCAAAGCCATCCGAATCGAGCAGCGCGACCACCGTGGACATAGGCAAACGCCACAGGCAGACGATCACCTCATTGTCCGCAAGCAGTTCGCTGGGGACATTGCTCGTGAACGTCTCGTAGAAGTCGCCGGTCTTCGTGTCGACCAGGGACAGTGCAGCGCGGTCGTTGACCGCATAGAGTTCCACTGCGATGCGCAATGGACCAGGCGATCCGGCCAGGCCGGCCCCGTCGATGGTGATAGGCATAGGGGTCTCCCAGGCCCACCGCCTTGCGGGATGGGCCCGCAAGGGCAAGGAATGGGTCAGGCGACAGCAGCCGTGCACCGCGCGGATCTGCTGCGACCAGCCACGACGCGTGCCGCCGCGACCTCCGTGAGGATTTCCGCGTCGACAATGCGCCAGACTTGACCCTGGTCAAAGCCGACGTGGTTCCAACGGCCGGTTTGCACGAATTTGCCGGTCTCAAGCAAGGCAGCCTTGAGATCGGTCGGCAGATTCCAATCGCCGGTAACGAGGATCTCGTCGTCGGCCAGATCGGCATCGGGAAGGTTCACCGACAGCACGCCGTACGGCATTTGGTCGGCGGCGCAGGCCAGCGAAATCGCGGGGCGAAGATTGGTGGAATAGACGCTGACGCGCAGAAGAACGCCAGCCGGATGGCTGGCCAAGCCAGCACCGTAGACGGTACGGTCCATCGGGATACTCCTTTGGTGGGGAGACGTCCCGACGGGACGACGCCCGTGTGGGGAAAAAGAAAAAACGCACCCGTGGGTGCGTTTAGCAGTGAGCCGAGAGACCGGCCAAAAAATGAACCGGCGCGGACGGCTGGAAACTAGCCGTTGCGGTCCAAATCCCGGAGACGGCGCGAACGATCAGCGTTGCGCAGCACCCAGAGGAAAAAGCCCGCAATGCCCAATCCAAACATCAGTACAAATGGACCAAACATCACTTCTCTCCTTTCAGAAAGGCCGATCCGATGGCCAATAGTACCCCAGCCAACACAACAAGGCATGCTCCGTTCAACAAGACAGTAGCGGTCCAGCCTGGCCGACCAGCTGCGTAACCGACGACACCCACGACCGCTGCAGCCGAAAGCGTATGGCAGTAGCGGCCGTAGGCTTGCAATTGCTCTTTACTGGGGTCACGGAACGCTTCAGCGATGCGCTTGGACCACGGCTCTCGTATTGCGTGTTGCTTGTCCAGGCGATAGCTGGCGTCTGAGACATGAAGCATGGGGATCGATTCGCCCTTGTACTGCGCAAGCAGCGCATAGCCTTCACCCGCATCAGCTGCAGCCGACACGCGCAACGACATCCGCTTGGGCAATTCCACCACTTCATCCTTGTGCAGGGTAGCAAAGCCCGTGGTTTCCTCCCCCGAGGTGGAGGTGAACGTCACTTTGATAAGTCGGCTCATGGCTCCCCCGATCAACTGCGTCGGCCCGCCACCACGCGAAGCGTGGCGACGAGGTTTGCGTAGCCCTGATCGCTGCCCAACGACTCGACGGTGACTGCGTTTTCGCGGCCACCGGTCAGATCGTCACGGCTCCGGCAAGTCCGGTAGGACATGAGCACACCGCCTTCGGCGCCGGCGGGATGCTTGATCTCGACGAGCAACGAATCGGTATGCAGCGCGAACACGTCTACCTCGCGGCGACGCTGACGATGCTCCCGGATCGTGAAATCACGCGGGCGCAACGCCATGTCTCCGGCGACGCGGCGCAGAACGCGGCAAGCATCACGACGGATCGCCTGGCATGCCGCGGTGTTGGTCGACGGATGTCGACGGGTAAAGGATTTGGGGATTTTCATGGATATCCTCGATAAGGACGGGACATCCTTCCCCAACGGGACGGTTGTCCCAGCTGGGTTGGTGGTCCGGCGATGCCGGACGGGGTCGATGCGTCGATGACGCGGGTGAAAGCGACTTGCCGAAGCCTCGGGGCTTGGGCAAGCCCTCTCGGGCTTGCTAGAAGATGTCCCCCGCGGGGGAATGGTGAAAGGAAATGGGGATCCGTCCGAACCCCGTTAGCGCGAGAGACGATAGTTGCCCGCTGCGGCGACCAGGTACAGCTGCTCACCCGTGGTGAACTGCTGGTCAGCGTCCTGGGTCACTACGATCTGGCGGCCGTCTTCCTTGCGGACGATGACCTCCACACCGTTGCGCCGGTTCATACGACTTGCAACCGCCTGTGCCGCCACGGACGACACCGTGCCGGACAGCGCACCGGCAACGTAACGACCATTGCCTCCGCCGATGACCCGGGCGCCGAGCAGACCGCCCACGACCGCCCCAACGATACCGGGGACGCCGCTATTGGCCGACGTGTAGCCATCGCTGTCGACGATCGTGACCTGGCGGACACGGACGACGGTAACGACTTCCACAGTGCCCGTACGCAACGCTTCCGAACTGCGATACGAGTTCGGCGACGTCTGCTGGACAGCGCAGCCGGTGAACATGGCGGAGCAAAGGAAAAGTGCGACAAAACGCTTGAACATGATGGCCTCGAATGGAAAAAACGGGCCAACATGCCTACGGGCAGGAAGGCCCGTAGGTGGGAGAAAAAAAGCTGTCCGGCTATACAACCGGAAGTGTCGATGCGTCTGAGACGCGGTAGGTGCGGAAATATTAACAGCGACTTTGCCCGGCAGCAACCGTCAGCGGCATCCCGCAACGAACGCTCCAAAGAAAAAAGCCACTCCCGCAATGGAAGTGGCAGTTCAAACGGATTGACGCTTGCGCTTAGCCTTGGCTGCGCCAGGCTTGTAGCTGAAGCGCTCCCATGCTGGCGGGTCGATCGGCAGCGTACTCGTGCGCCCTGTCGTGAGATTGACGAAGGCACCGTGATACTGCAGCGTCCCGGTTCGGAATAGCGTCCACAACAAGTTGTACGCCTGCACTGCGATCGCCTGGTTGATCACCAACGACTGCTTTTGCAACGCGTCGGCCATCGAGCAGGACGGCGCCGTGTCGGCCTTGTCCCCTTTCGGGTCCAGCAGCTCCGGAAACAGATCTCCCACGTGGGGAAGCCGCTCCGCCGCTTTGCCGCGTACCTGACCCAGGATCACCTGGCCACTGTCCGATTCGTTGCCGCAGTCGAGATAGTAGCCACCGGTGCCGCGTTGCATGGCCCCAAGGATAGCCTTGCGAGCCCCTCGTGTATCCACGCAGCCGACCACCAGGTCGCACACAAAGCGGTCGTCGCTTGCAATTCTGCGAGTTCGCGCTTCCCAGCGCGTACCCATCAGATTGTTTAGGCGGTTCACGATCAGCGTGGCCTTGTGCTGGCCAACATCTACCGGGTAAAACCCCTGCCGCCCGACGTTCGTCTCGCTGACAGTATCGTCGTCGTAGACCGTGCACTCGATACCGCCGGGATGCCCCAGCTCCAGCATGGCGTGATGCAACCGCGCAAGATTCGGCAACAGTGCACTGCCGGTGCCACCGGCGCCGACCACCGCCACCTTCCAGGCGTGCGTGGTCATGCCCGCAGGGATTCGATGCTCGAAGGTCATGCCAGCACCTCCTCGCGCGCGGCAGCGTACCAGTCGCCCGGTACCCGCTCCACCCTCTCGAAGAGGCCCTTGGCGCAGAGCCGCAGCGCCATGGACGGCGTATAGGCTCCACAATTACCCATCACAAACGCGAACTTCACGTCGTGCCGGTCGTCTTCGTCGTCGGTATCCGAAAAGAATGCGGGATGGCTGCCATGGGAATGGCAGTCGACCACCAGCACATCATCCGCGGCCAGTGCGGGGCGCTCATACTTCAAGTGCCCGCCGCTGTGCTCGAGGATGCCAACCGGGACCAGCCGGAACGTCGCACTGGCGGCATTCCAGACGATCCACGCACCGGTTTCCTTCGGATGCGCAGCCCGTGCCATGGCAGCAAATTCACCGATCAGCGCAGCCGGCACGCGGCCGCAACGCAGATCGGTCGCTTCCGCCACCTCGCCATAGGGAATGGCAGTGCGATGACTGAAGGCGCCAAGCCGGCGCACCACGCGAATCCAGGGTCTAGCGATCTCGAGGAAAACACCGTTCGAAGCGATGAGCAAGCGCTCACCGGGCCGGTCCATCGCCGCAAGCTGCCCAAAGCGCGGCACCATGACGGATGGGAAGGACTGCTGCAAAGCATTGTCTGCAGGATGCATGCTATTGCTCCAGTTTGCCGGCGATCAGATCAGCCAGCGTGTTTTGCATGGGAATGAGGACCTGTTTCGGATAGTCGGTGAACTGACCATCGAGCATGTCCTTCCAGAACGCGTACTCGCCCTTCTCGTAGGCGACCCGCTTGCCACCGTGATTGGGATGGGTGAATGCAGAGTTGAAGAACCCAGCCTCCCATCCGTCAATCGAGGCGACGTCGATCTGCTTGGGCACGTGCGCCGAGCCGATGCAGATCTTCCCGTAGTCCCACGTGTTGAAGTACGGGGGCTCGAACAATGGGGTGTCCGGCACAGGACGTTCGTCGCCCTGGACCGCGAAGACTGCGAAGCCGGCCTGAGACGCCTGGAAGACAAGGCCCGGATGGGGCACGATCGCGCTGCGCTGGCCCAGCTCCTTGCAAGAGAAGAAGACGCGGCGCATCGCAGGCGGGCACCACCATGTGATGGCACTCGGGCTGATCGACAGCACGTTTGGCGTCAGGAACTCTCCCTTCGGCAGCGCATGTGCCGCGACCTCGCGGACGGCGTGGATAAGCGCCATGCGGTTGAGCGGCACGCCCGCACCGATCACCGGACGCGAGGACGCGTCGGTTTCAATGCGATGCGCGGTGGCGTAGGAGAACTGCCCCGGCCCCTGCCCATAAAGCAAAATGGCCCCCTGGATGGCCACGTCTTGAGACCGCGACGCGGTCAGGATTTCGGCCATATGGCCCTCCTAGTCAGAGATAAGTGTGATGACGCGATCAAGCGCATCGACGATTTGAAGCATGCTGCTCAGATCCTCGAACTGCTCTCGTATCGCTTTTGGTTCGCCAGCGATCGGGATAAAGCACTGGAACATCGTGGCATCGCCATTGCAGTTGTAGCCGTCGTACAAGTCGTCCAGAACTTGGGTGACATAGTCCGACCGCGTGTATGCCAGCGTGGCAGCAGCATAGGCCGGCTCTGCCCACTGCGAACCGGCGATCGCGGAGCGTGAGCCCTGACGTTTGATGGCCAGATTCAGCTCAGCCAACGCGACGCACAGATCCTTGATCCAGCCACGCTGACCGCGCGCCAGCTCGCGAAGCGTTCGGCTCCCAAAGACGCGCAGTTTTCGAGACTCCGGGTTGGCGTGGCAGTACGCCGGCAGTACATCGTCGGGCGCCAGTTCGGGGCGAACCGTGGACGGGAGATATCGCGTCACGTCTTCCGCATCCATCCCGCAGTGTTCGGTCAGAAAGGCGCGTGCTTCGTCGTCATCTGAAATCGTGGGGTCGTACTCCCAATACCACCGCGCGAACAAGTCGAGCAGCACATCAGGGGTTCGGAGGAAGACCGACTTGGCGCTCGCAGAGTTGATGAGCGACATAGCGGTATACAGGAGATGCGGATGGACCGCGCGAAGCGCGTTCGCACGGGCATCCCCGATGAAGTACACGTCGTCTCCCGGCATGTCGATGGCAAGGAACAGGGGTGCGTCCACCTGGTCATCCCAGCCAAACTGCATGAGCTGCTCCCGTGCGGCTCCCGTATCGATGAGCGAAAAACTGAAGTTCAAACGCCGGCACGTCGGCATCCGCTTTGCCAGCCATGCGAACATGGCTTGGGCGAAAGCGTCGCCGGCGCTCGCAGGATTGGTCACATCGCTTGCGCGAAGCACGCCAGTAGCAAACTGGGTGCGGACCAGATCCAGCACGTCTGCTTCATCCCCGAACGTCACAAGCGCGCGGTGAGGGATCCCATCTGCAAGAGATGGCAGTGTTAGAAAATCATGGGCAGGTCGACGTTCGGCAACGGGAGGCTGTCGCTCAGGCGACCAGCCGGGCTGCCCTGCATCGACCGATGGAACAAACGACCGAGGGTCGAACAGCATTGTTGAGTCTCCTCAGAATGTAAAAAAACCGCCCTTTCGGGCGGCTCCGTGGTTGTGGGGAACTGGCCAGCGGCCAGTGCCTTCATGAGGTCAGATTTACGCATGCCGCGCCCTTGGCGCCGGCGGCGCGCACGAACGTGAAGCGAGCAACTCCGTCCTTTACCTCCGGTCCGTCCACCGCAGCGGTGGTCAGCTCGGGATACTGGGCGGCATACACATCGCGCACCTGATCGGGCGAGAACTGCGGACTCACGTCCGGCAGCGTCATGCCGTTGTAGGAAAACTCGCGCTTGAGCTTCGTAACTTCGAGTGCCATGGCGAATCTCTCCTTACAGCAGCGATGCGAGGTCGGTACCGGGATTGGCGGCAGCGGTAGTGTCGGCTTTCGCGTCCACCTTCGTTTCGGCCGCCGGGGCGCCGTCCGCTTCGTCATCGTCGTCGTCCCCGGCTGCAGCAGCGTCGTCCGAGGGCGCGGCCGCCTTGGCCAGCGCCTTCGTTGCCTTGGAAGACTGGGTCGACTTCGCGGCGTCCAGGATCGACTTCGTCGCTTCGGCCTGTTCAGCGAGCGACCGGTGCGAGTCCGTCACGCCCGTGAGGGTCGCGGCGAACTCGGCATCCAGTTCCGCTGGCGTCGCGGTGAGCGACAGCGGCGTGGTCAGTGCCGCGTCAGCGGCGTTCTTGATAACGGGCATGACGACTACGGTCATCGCGTCGCCAGTCATGGTCAGGGTGAGGACGACCTTGTCGGCCGCACGCACGAGGGGTGCAAGTTCAGTGAACATAGGTGAAATGGAATGGGGAGTGTCTGAAAAGACTAGAAGGCGCCTGAGGCGCCCTCCGGATGGGTGAACAACTAGTAGTGCAGGACCTTCGGCACCTTGCCGGTGTAGTCGAAGTCCTTCACCGCCAACAGGCCGGCAACGACTTCCGGCTTGGGCTTGTTGAAGAGCTTGGCGAACTGGTCGCCCAGGGCCTTGCGGATGCCCATTTCGTCAGCGAGAACCTTCATCTCCGACTTGGTGAGCATTTCCAGAAAATCCTGCGCGTTCTGGAGATTCCAGTGCGGCCGCAGGTCGAGCTTGTGATGCCGGCAGAGTTCGCGGAGATTGCTGACGTCCACGCCCTCGATTGCCGCGATGGTCATGCCGATTGTCAGCTGCTGTCGCTTCTGGTCATCCAGCGCCTGGATGGCCGTGAGGCAGCCCGGCAGCGTCGACGACGACTTCTGCTCGGTGAGCTTCTCGAAGACCTTGCCCATCACGTCGCCGGCGATGTTGCGTGCCAGCCCGTTCAGGGCAACTGCCAGCAGGTAGGCGTTCGCCTGGTCAGGGTTCTGCACGACTTCCTTGCGCAGCGCCTTGCGCCACAGCGCAGTTCGGTAGGTTTTCACCTTGTCGGACTCGCTGATCGACGTCACCGGCTTCTCGGCGGCCGACGCCGACGAGTCGCCCTTCTTGGCCGGAGCCGCCTTGCCGCCCGCAGCCGGCTTGGCTGTGGTGGGCTTGGCCGCTTCCTTCTCGGCCTTGATGCGAGCCGCGACCTTCTGCTGGTTGCACACCGTATCGAAACACTGGCCGCCGTAGACCTTCCCCATGGAATCAGGGAGGCCGCTCACGGCAGCACCGAAGTTCTGGCAGGCGTGGCAGGCCTTCGCCTGTTCTTCGCCGACGCCCGTGGGGCCTTCGACCTTCAGCTGGATCCGCGTGTGGTTGTCACCCGAGCGGATAATGCGCACGATCGGATACTCGTCCTTGAGCCCATAGGCAATGCCTTCGAGCTTGCTGGTGAGCTTGCCGTCATAACACGCGCGGTTGGTACAGTTACCGGTGGCGATCGCTTCGCCGAACATCTCCGTCTGCAACGACGAATTGTGCGGACAGGCCGCGCATTCGGTCTTGTCGAAGATCGCGGCTTCGAGGCTGCACGCAGCGGCCTCGATCGTCTTCCTCAACTCGGCGACGGGCTTCTTCTCGCTCACGATGACCGGCAGGAGCTTGTCCTGCTTGTCCTTGGCGAGCGTGGCCAGCAGTTCGGCGTGGCCGAGCTGGATGATACGGGTGTTGAGCGCCTCCAGAACGGACGCGCTGCAGTTCATCAGTGCCAGGCGCTTGTCGAGCGTCGAGCGCGACCAGCCAAGCTGGCGGGCCGCTTCATCACGGTCGCCTTTGAGCTGGCCGACGATTTCAGCGGCGGACGCAGCCTCCTCCGACGGCGCCATGTCGGCGCGCTGCACGTTCTCGATGAGCGCGTAGCGGCGAGCTTCGGCGTCCGTCAGGACCTTGATGTTGACGGGCATTTCGTACCCGTCGCCGTGGGCGGCAAGCGCGGCGCGGTAGCGGCGTTCGCCGGCTACCACCTCGTACTCGTGGCCATGCTCTCCGTCCTCGATGGGGCGGATGAGGATTGGCTGGATGACACCGTCCACGCGAATGGATTCGGTCAGTTCAGCCATCTCCGCAGGGTCGAAGTACTTGCGCGGGTTGCAGCCAGGACGGATCTTGCCAATAACGACAGTGGGGTTTTGCATTGTGGGTTCTCGCGGAAATCGGGAACCCGTTGCCGCACCGGGAACGTGGTTCCCGGTGGGATGGAAGGATGGACTACCAGGCTGTGCTGGCGGCCACCGTACTGCAGAAGCTGGCACCCGGAGGCGCGGAGTCGATGCGTCTGGGACGCGGTAGGTGCGGCGAGGATAGCGCATAACTGTCCTCCCCTGCAATACCGACGAAGAACCAGCCTACCGCTCCATTTCTTCAAGAAGCGCAGCAATCGTGGACACGAGGCAACCAATCACCTCCCACGAGTACCCAACTGCCGCCACTTTTGTCGAAGTTGAAAGCACGCCGGCAATGCGCCTCAGTCTGGCAACTGCTACATCGATTCTTGCTTTGCTGCCGCCAGCCAGCATGGCGGGTTCAGGAAATGTGAGCCGATTAACACGGGCCTCCAGAGCGTCAGCGGCCTCGCCCAAGAGTCTGGCCAAGTCTTTTTCTCGACCGGCCCTGAAGATATCCGCGTCATAGACGGTTCCTCTAGCTCCGATATCGTTGCCGAGAAGCTTGGCAAAGGCGTATTCAATGCTAGTGGCGTCAAACGCCATAACTTTTCTCCTTTTGTTTTACTGCGAACAACTATCCCGCAATCTTTGGGCAAAAAAAAACCCCCACAACAGTGGGGGCGGTAGGAACGGGTCCATCTGAGAGAGCCTGTAGCGGGGTCCCGCTACAGGAATCATCATATGGGGAATGCCAGGGTCGGCTGACCCTGAAAGCTCGTCAATTTCGCTCGCTTTTCGCCGGAAATGGTCCGGCAGCCCGGGCCAGCAAGGTGGTAACCGCCCCGCTGACCTGCCAACCGTCCATCTCCGTCTCAAAAATCCCGTGAACGAGGCGATCCAGACAGAAGACCTCAATGCCGTCCGCTTCTACGGTGCCGAGGATCTTAGCAACGCTGGTGCCACGCGTACCGCGCCGCTTGATCGTTGCCAGCCCATCTCCCAACGTCACGGTGCATTCATTGGCTTTCATGCTGCCTCCTTAAGCAGTTGTCGTTGATCGCGGGTCTTGCGGCCATGTAGCCCCGCCAGGTCCTCGACAAAGGCGTCGAGTAGCGTGTCCATGTGGAGGAACGCCTCGTCTTCGAGCTCCGGCGTTGCCCAGTCCAACCCGGCTTCCATGGCGTCGCGCTTGTGCGCCACCATTTGGTCCTGGTAGACATCGATGCTGCCAGGCAGATGGAAGTACACCACCTTCAACTGCCCCTTCCGGTTCCACCGCAGCGCGCGCCGCATCGCCTGATACTCGATGCGCCACGTCCACGATCGGTCGTAGAAGAGGACATAGTCCGCGTTCGGCAGGTTGTACCCCGCCCTGCCCGATCCTTTGGTGCAGAGCAATCCGGTGGCCGCCCCGTTCACGAACCGCTTGTCCTTGTCGGCCACGCGCTTCGCGATCGGAATGCCGCCGTGGAACGGTACTGTCTCCACGCCGCGCGCCTTCAGTTGGCTGGCGATCAGGTCGATCACTCCCGGGTTCTCGGCAAACAGGATGGCCTGCTTTCCTTCACCCGCGATGGCATCCAGGCGCTCAATCACGGCGCGCTGTTTGCTGGTCAACTGCCCCAGCGCCCCAACGCCGTCCACCCCATGCTGCGGGTAGTTAGCGGCGAAGTGCACGGCGCGGATGCGGGCGAGGATTGCAACTAGGTTGTTCGAGCGCCCGTCGGTACGACGGATATCCCGGTACCAGTCCGCAAACTCGTCGGCCGTGCGAAGATACAGCGACAGGTGGTTGGGGTCCCAATCCGTCTCGACCACCTCGACTGCCGGCGGATCGATCTGGATGTAACGGGCCACGTCCGGCTCGCAGACTAGCCGCCGCTTGATGTGCGGCGCCAGCATCTGCCGGTAGAGCGGCAGATTCCCGATTTTGGGCACTTCCCGCTTGGCACCATCCTGCAGGCTCTCCGCAAACTCCCATGTCACCCATTCCAGAACGACGAAGTCGTCCCGGAAGCGATCCACGCCGCGTTGAGCTTGCTGCGCGGTGGCCAGCAAATGGCGATCCAGGTACCCGCGGCGGTAACCGTAGGGCTGAGCCGCCGTACCGTCACCGCCCGTAAAGGCGATCAGACCAAAGACGTCACGGGGGTAGTTCGCAATCGGGCTCCCCGTCAGGATGTACCGGCGCCGCGCTGACAACTGCCAGAGCGCGCGGCTCTGGTCGCTGTTCGGATTGGACAGCCGCTCCCCTTCGTCGGCCACCAGCAGGCCGATACGGCGTCGCAGACGGTGTGCGTATGTGACCCGCCGCGATGCCTCCCGACACACCGGCATGCGCAACCGCTCGTAGGCAATGAGATTGATCTGACCGAGCTTCCCGAGTGCTTCCGGCGAGTCGATGACATGCACCGATGACGGCGGCAGGATCTGCGCCAGTTCGGCACGCATCTCGGGCACCAGCCGCGACTCAACCACGATCAGGCCGTGCTTGACCCCTGACAGTAGGATCAGGCCCGCGGCCAGCCGCGATTTGCCGCAACCCTGCTCCCACGCAGCCACGGCACCAGACGGCTTTTGGAGCAACTCCACCAGGTCATCCTGCTGGAATTCCCAGTTTAGCCAGCGGTCGATACCGAGCACCTGCATGCGCCGTCGCAGCGCCAGGGCTTGGGCTGGATACTTCACCGACAAGCCTTCGTGCACGGTTTCCCAGGTCTGCTCCGACCGGCTAACCGCAAAACGCCCCATCAGCTCGTCCAGCGTTAGCACGAACTGACTGCCGCCGGCGTGGTAGGCATAGCGGCCGTCCGGCTGCCGCACAAACGCCATGGTCTCGCCGGCCTTGATCACGGGGCTGCCCCATTTCAGCCGGTCCGCAACATGGCTTTTGAGGGCCACGCCGGAGATCGCTTCCGCCGCATTGACGCCAGTAGTCCAGACCGTGTGCCGCAGCGGCGTAGCCTGACGCGCGCTGCGCCGTACCCGTTTGCCGAAATGCTCGAGGAACCCCCGGGCCAGCTGCGGTACGCCGCCGGCATCGCGAATCAGCCGCAGCAATCCATCCAGCGCCACCATCGGGTCATCCTGCACCAGGTAGGCCTCCAGATCGAGGCGACCGCTGCCGGCGTAGTGCATGCCTTGCGGCAAGCGCTGGCCATCCAACGGCCGGATCCGGCTGTCGAGGACGCGGTTGAGCACCATTGCTTCGACGAAGCCGCACTCAAATCCCAGGACGATGCGGCGTCCATCATGGGCAATGCGTACCCGTTTCTGCGAGGTCACGGGGCGCGTAATGGCCGGGCCAGTGTCGTCCAGCAGTTGGTGGCCAAGCCGTGCCTCGCCGAAAACCCGATCGTCCAGATTCAGCTCCAGTTTGGACAAGGGCGTCTGGAAATCGCTGTGCGGCTGTCGCACAACCCGGCCCATCCGATACCGGCCAAAGACCGCAATGGAGGTGTGCACCGTCGCGCCTTCCTCCCGGAAGGCCGATGCCGGCAGGTCGAAAACGCCGACCACGCGGCGGGCCGCAGTAACGTGCGCGTCCCGGTGATCCAGAACGTTAACGAAACGGTCAACAAAGCTCGTGGGCAAGAGCGCCACAACCAGCTGTGCCGCCTCCAGCGCCTGGGTCAGCGCATACTCATGGCTCAGTGCGCTGCTGTTTGGCCCGAATCTGCCCCAGGTCGTGCAGCCGAACGGCTTCAGATGGGGGGATTCCAGATGAATGGAGAACGGCGGATTGATGATCGCCACATCGAAATGCCGTGGGTGGATCTCCTCCATGCCGGCCATGCGGAAGCTGCCTTCGAAGCCGGCGGCTTCGATGCACTGCTGCACTGCCGCGATCGCAGGTTCGTGCACATCAACACCGTACAGGCTGTGCAGCGCCGGATCTGCGAACTGCATCAGCCGGGCCGATCCAACCGAATTGTCCAGAACCGAGAGCTTCCGGTCAGGACGCCAGGTCTCGACGACGCCCCACATGAGCCGCGCAATCGCGTCCGGCGTGAAGAACTGCGACAGATGCTTCTGCCGCGCGGCGTGCAGCTCGCCCATGTGGGCGATCTTCTCGGCTTGTGAGCCGAGGCTAACAATGGCCCGCAAGGGCTCGTACCAATGAGTCATAGGGATTCCAGAAAAGAAAATGCCCCGTCGAAACGGGGCAAGGGATAAGCGCCAGGCTGCTTACGCCGAGACTGGCTCGGATGCTGGCTCGGATAGGTGCTGGCTGATGAACGCCAGGAGGCGCTCACCAAGCGGTAGGGCGAACCGCAACTCCCAGTACTCGTTGAATTGCACGACATCGAGACCCGGGAACGTCCGCCGCTGTTGCGGCGCGAACGGCTCGCCGTGATCGAACTGGCGCAGGCAGCCGGCCAATGCGGGCTCGCCCGCGTCCTGGGCAAAGGCTGCCAACGCCAACAAGGCCGCGCGCACTTTGGCATGCGCGTCTGCCATTACCCGCCTTTTCGACGGGCGCACGGCAGACGGCTCGGACGACGCATTGAGGCGCAGGCGCACGACAGTGGCAAACCGGCGCACTGCGTTCGGAGCGTCCAGCTCCAGCGCTGCGGCCAGCGTCTGGGCGACCTGACGGTACGCCAGCGCGCGGCCACGATGCTCATACCGATGGGTGAGCACGCGCCAGTACCGGTCCAAGTCCGGCGTCTCTCCGGCACGAATGGCTTCCCAGATGTTCGGGTGGCCGTTTACCGGGATGCGAGTCTCGTCGATGCTGACCGGAGCCCCAGCGATGCCAAACTCGTTGCTCGCCCGTTCGATCAGGCTTGCCACAAGGCGGCGCAGGAACCGACGGTATTCACCGGCGTGATCGACATGCAACGGCACGCCGACCACCGCCTCGGCACCCGCCTGCGTCGCCAGCATACTGACCCGCGCAAACGCTTCGGCCGAGGCCTCCTGCGCCGCGCGGAACGCCTCGACAAGCGCGTTGTACATCAGTGCCGCTCCTGCATGGCTTCCTGGCCGTACTCGCCAATGAAGAGCATCAGCGCCTCTGCCAGTTCGTTGCAAAACTTGAACTCCCACTTGTCGTTGAACAAGGTGATGTCCAGTCCCGGCATCGCGATCTTTTCGCGCGAGACGTACTCCAGCTCGTGAAGGTTGATGCCCCCAAGCTGCTTTGCCAGCAGTGCATTGCCAGCTTTGCCCGCGAAAGTGGCGAGACCCATCAGACAGTCTGCCGTCGGCTGGGTGCTGTGATACCCCACCCTGCGCCGGCTGGACCTGTAGGACGTCTCGGTATAGACCGGCTTCTTCAGCACCACACCGGCCGCCGTACGCTTTACCTCGGCATTGCGATGCAGGCCAAAGTTGCGCACGATCCGCGCCGCGGCCTGACGGTAAGCCGTCGCCGCCCCGCCATCGCCCTTGTAACAGGCGGTCAGCGAGGCCCAAAGCCTGTCCAGATCGGGGATTTCTCCCTTCCTCAGCGCTTCGTGGATCTCCAGGCCCGCACGCTCGTACTCGGCGCTATTGTCGATGTCGAGCCGCGCGCCCGGGGGCGCAAACTCCTTGCGAGCCCGACTGACGACGTTACCGGCCAAAGATTGGCAGAACTTCTTCAGTTCGTCCTCTTGCCGGTACGCCGACCGGACGCCAACGGCGAAGAATGGTTCTTCGGTGCCGGTGCCGGCGAGCATGTCGCGCTCGAAGTTTGCGGCATCCTGATAGGCCTGACGTGCTGCTTGTTGGGCGGCGATGAATTTCTCGATGATTTGGTTGTACATGACGGTCTCAAGAAGATGGGGAGACCGCCCCGTCGGGAAGGTCTCCCGAGGGATGGAAAGGACAGCGCCTGTGAAATTTCCTAGTGAATCGATAGCGCGCGGCCAGAAGGCAGGGGCATGAACCCCATGGCCCACCAGATTGCAGCCGGATGGTTGGGGAACTCCGGGATCTCCGTGCGCTGGAAGATGTCCGGCACCAGCGAAATCGCCGACGGCCGAGCCTGGACGGTCTCCCACCATTGACGCTGCAGGCGCAGCCAGGTGAGTTCCGCGCGAGCGATGTGGTCCCATTCGGCGGGCAGCTTGGACTCGTCGAACAACTCCGCACCCTCCGCAGTCATGACGGCCACCACCTCGTGGTAGCGACCCAACTCGTGCGGGAAGCCGCGGCGGACAAAGCGAAGGATCGCGGGGTCCGGGTTGCCGAAGGTTCGTTGCAGCTGGCGGATGTAGACGGCGCACTCGCGGCGCGAGCGCTCGCTATAGTCATCCTGGCCCACCTGCGCACTGGACTCTTCAGCGGGTACCGGTCCAACTTCGATGTCGATGGTTTTGGGTTTAAGCATGGCGTTTCCTTACGTGACAAGGGGAAACGCCCTATCGGGACGCTTCCCCGATGGGTCTGGAGGACCGCGCCGGCCCCTCGGGGCTGCGCGCGGCGATGGTCAGGCCGATTGGCCAGACAGATGAGAGAACCTTGCAAAAACCCACAGCGCGGCGACCGCCAAGGCGACGACCATCAGCATGGACAGTTGCATGTACAGCAGCGCAATGCTTACCGTCGTAACGATAAACAAGAGCGCCGTGAGCAGGATCACGACCAGCGCAAGGATCGCAGCGGCCGTTTCAGGGGCGTCAATAGTGGACATGATGGCTCCAAGGAAATGGAGCCATGACCCTTGGGGACATAGCCCCAATGGGTGGAAGAAAAATAGATGGCCGGTAACGGCGGTGTCGATGCGCGTAGCGCGGAGAATCGGGCGAATCTTACCGCGCCTGCCGGCGCCGTACAACACGTCGACGCTTAGCGCAGCTTCGCTGCAGCTTCGCGCGCCCGGCGGTTTGCCTCACGGATCCGGTTGACCACCGCCCAACGGCGCTGCTCGACCTCCTCCGGGTTCTCGAGATTCGAATAGTCCTGCACCGGACCATCGCCAATAAACGGCGCGTAGTCCTGGGGTAGCCTGCCTTCCGCTTTCGCCTTGTCCCGCTGCAGACGCCCGAGTAGATCGCTGCTTTCCGTGATGGCAACGAAATCCCACCTGGCGGGGACAGCCTCCTCGGCGAACCAGACTTCACCTTCGCCCTTCCCAACGATCGCGACGACGTCATAGACGCTCCCCACGGGAGAGGGGTTCGCGCGCACTTCAAATCGCAGCACTTCTGGCCGGGGATGCCAGAAAACCCGGTCCAGGTAGCGCTTGAAGATGAACGCATCCATCCTCGCGATCTCGCCATACTGCGGCTCGCCGGGGCCAATGAACTGCGGTTCATGTTTCGGGCGGTTGCCCAACGAGACTTCGCGGGCGGTGGGTGAAGGGGCTTGGGACATGGGAATCCGGTGAAAGGCGCCTGAAATTCTATCTCTTTCGGGGTCAACGCCCGAAATCCTGCAGCCAAAATGGTTGGCGGCGAACTTCGCCCGCCGGCGGCCTTGACTTCTATGTGGCCCCGGTATCTTGGTCCTAGACCCATTTACCTTTGCCGCCATGCGATTCACCCGATTCGGACGCCACGAACCCATCGACTTCAACGCCCGCCGCCAGGCCGCCTTCGCCCGGAAGCAGCAGCGTGAGCGCGATAGGTACCCTCTCTTTGCGGAACATGTTGCCGGTGAACAGCACTCCGCAGACGAGGAGCTGACGCGCCGCCAGCGTCGCTCCGATCGCCTCGAAGCAACGACGCGAGATCTACAGGCACGTGTCTGGCGCGAAAAGCGCGCCGTCTACTTTTCCCTGTCGGCAGTGCAGCAAGCGGAAATCCGCGCCAAGTGGCTGGCATGGACCGGGCCGACTACCGCGTTCTACTTCGCCTACATCGTCGACAACGTCAGTGGAGAGGCCGCGCGACGCGACGAGGTCTCTCGCGCCCACACACTGGAAGTCCGGCGCCGCGTCCTTGCGAACATGCCCGAACAAGCCGCCCTGGAGATCGCATGAAGCCTACCGCCGAACAAGACCAGGTGGTCGAAGCGGTACGCGCCGGCGGCGCGGTGAAGGTCAAGGCGTACGCCGGCGCCGGCAAGACGTCCACCTTGCGCATGGCGGCCGAAGCGCGCGGCCGCGCACGCGGTCTCTATCTCGCCTTCAACAAAGAGATCGCCAATGAAGCGGCGCGCAAGTTTCCGCAGAATACTCGCTGCCGCACGGTGCACTCCCTGGCCTACAGCGGCACGCGGCCCGAGATCACCCGCAAGCTGAGAAATCCGGTCGAGCCGCCCCACCAGTTGGCTTTGCGCTATGGTTTCGGGAAACTGCGCCTGCCCACGACGATTGGCAAGGATCTGGAACTCAGTCCGAGCACGGTTGCCCGGATGGTGATGGATGGTGCCGCCCGCTTCTGCCGCTCCGCCCAGGCCGAGCCACTGGCATGGCATATCCCCGTCGAGGCAATCGTGAAGGACGAGGAGGCCGAGCATCTGCGCGAATCACTTCTGCCTTCGGTCAAACGTCTCTGGTCGGAATACCTGGATCCTGCCGCGCCCTCGGCCATTGGTCACGACGTCTACGTAAAGCTCTGGGAACGAAGCCGGCCCCGCATCGGCGCAGATTTCATCCTGTTCGATGAAGCCCAGGACGCCGACGGGCTCATGCTTTCGGTGCTGCGCGCCCAACAGTGCCAGGTCATCTATGTGGGTGACCCCTATCAGCAGATCTACGAGTGGCGCGGCGCGGTCAACGCCATGGACCATATCCGGGCGCCGGAATGCGCGCTGACCGAGTCCTTCAGGTTCGGGCCCGCCATTGCCCAACTGGCCAGCCGTGTCCTTTCGCTGATGGACGAGGACACACCCGTGCGCGGTCAGGAGCAGGTCGCCTCGCGCATCCTGCACGAGTCAGCCCCGGGCCAGGATCGCTTCGACGCCATTCTCTGTCGCAAGAACGCCACGGTGCTGACCCACCTTGCCCAGGGCATCGGCCGCGGTGATCGGGTGGCGGTGCGCGCCAACGTGGAGGAACTACGCGCCTTTGCAGACGGCGCCGAGCAACTGATGCGCGGCCAGCGTATCGGCTATCCCGCCGCACTGGCGCTCTTCGAGACCTGGGACGAGGTGCAGGACTACGCCGAATCGTTCGCCGGCCGTGACCTGAAGCCCCTTGTGAAGCTGATCGACAACGAAGGGGTCGACTACCTCCGACTGATCCTGACGCGCGTCGCCCCAGAGGACGAGGCCGACTACATCGTCTCGACCGTTCACCGCGCCAAGGGCCTCGAGTGGGACCGCGTCCAGCTCGCCGGTGACTTCAAGTTCAAGAACGGTGACGACGGCAAGCTGACGATGGCGCCCGAGGAAATGCGGCTGCTCTATGTCGCCATGACGCGCGCCAAGCACGTACTGGATGTGAGCGAGATCCGCCGCGATCTCTACACCATGTTCCGGGAAGCCGGCGTTTAGAGAGGAAATATGATCACCGTGCGGATTGGCGGGAACGAGTTCCCGCTGGACGATGTACTGGACGACCCTGGCCGCTATGCGCGCCACCTCGAGCGCGCCAAGAAAATCCAAGGCTTTGCTGAATGCGGGTGCGGCACGCAACGGCCCAGGCCCAAGCTCGTGATCCGCCGCCATCGGGACATTTTCCTGCTCGCCCGATGGCCGGAACAGGCGCACCAACATGCGGCGGCCTGCCCGTTCAACCGGCAGACGCCGGCCAAGTCGGGGCCAAGCGATAACCTCGATGCTTTCCGGCTCAAGGACGGCCATCATGACATCCGGCTCGGGGTAACACTCACCGTCAGCACGCACACGCCGGCGTCGGCGGTCCAGCGCGCTCAGCAGGGCCAGAGCAGCCAAACGCAACGGCGCTCAGCCGGTCTACTGGCGTTCCTCGAGTATGCCTGGGAGCAGGCCGGGCTGAACGCTTGGCCCGGAACTGGCTATCGCGGTTGGACGGCTTGCTGGTCGCAACTGACGACTGAACTTGCGGAATGCCGAATCAACGGCAGGCCTGCCGAAGGCTTGCTTCACATTGTGCAGCGATGGGACCCCAGTCGTAAGACGGAGATCCTTGCCGAGTTCGACGCTTGGCAAGCCCGGCTCACACCGACGGCCGCCGGCAGCCCGCGGGGCATCGTGATCGGCCAGCTTGAATCCCACGAACCCTCGCAGTACGGCGGCAAACTCGTGTTGCGACAGAGCCGGCAACGCTATTTCCTGAGTGCGGACCTTTACGCGCGGTTGCAGAGTTCGTTTGGCGGCGCCTTGTCCGCTGTGGGCAAAGATGACCAGCGCTGCGTTGCAATCCTACTGGTAGAGATGTCCAAGGGCGGCTATTTGCGGGTAGTCGACGTGGGCGCGATGCTGTCCAACAGTCAGTTCCTGCCCTGCGACTCATCGCATGAAGTCGCCATGGCCGATCGCCTGATCGCGGAACGACGCGCGTTCCGCAAACCGCTGCGCCATATCGGCCAGGCCGCCACCCACCCGGACTTTGTCTTGACCGACGTGACGCCCGAGGTAGTTGTCGAAGTACTCGGGATGACCGGAAATGCCGACTATGACGCCCGCATCGCCGAGAAGCGGGCGCACTACCGTGCCGCCGGCATCCCGTTCGTCGAATGGGACGCCACATCGGGCCCGATTGACAGCGTGCTGCTCCCGCCGCCTCTTCACACCAAATGACAGCGCCTGACATTGCGCTGGCGGCACGAGCAGACCGCGAATACGCCAGCGCGCTTGATCTCGTTCAGCGCTTTCGTGCCGCGTCCGTAACGCTGCTGCAGCGGAATCTGCCTGTCGGGCCTGATGTCGCAGAGTCGTTGCTGTTGCGCATGTCGCGCGAGACAACCCTGGTGCGCAGGATGCCCAATGGACTGTACCTCTTCGTCGGGGAAGCCATCGGCAATGAACTCCAGGCTTTGCACGGATTCGCCCGCGAGGTCTTGGCGGCCCTCAATGCCGGGTGCATCGACGCCGAGCAGCTCCGCGCTGCGGCCGACCGCTACGGCATTACCCCGCAACCTTGACATCGTTGTCGCCTTGATAGGCTGACTTGGTCAACTGGCGCGAGGACCATCCGCGCCTCCATACGCAGCCACCCCTATGGAAAACCATACCGTACAAGAAAACATGCCATCCGCAGCCGAGCGTCCCATCCTTACCGTGACCGGCAGCCGGCTCGTCGCCGCGCGAGCGAAAGGCGGCTACCTGGTGCATTTGGTGGATCTAACCGAAGGTCTGGCACTCTGCGGACACAGGCCACGCCACACGGCCACACGCATGAAGCGCCGGGGTGGGTGGCTACCGTATGGCGCCGTCCCGCCTACCTGCGTCAAATGCAAGGCTGCCCAACCGCCTATGTCCGTCGCACCCGAGCGCGACCCCCTGACGATCGACATGTTCGAGGATACGCACGCATGAGCGAAAACACGAAAATCGAGTGGACCGACCATAGCTGGAATCCCTGGGAAGGCTGCCAAAAGGTCGGCCCAGGCTGCGACCATTGCTATGCCGAAGCCCGCAACGTGCGGTTCGGTGGCGGAATTGCGCCGAACTGGGGCCCCGGCGCGCCGCGCCGCCGCACCTCAACCGCCAACTGGCGCAAGATGGTCCGCTGGAACGCGGCGCACGCTGCCTTCGCCGCTGTCCACGGCCGCCGGCAGCGCGTGTTCTGCGCGAGTCTGGCCGATGTGTTCGACACCGAAGTCCCCATTGACTGGTTCATCGACATGCTGGACGTCTGGCGCCAAACGCCGTGCCTGGACAAGCTCGTGCTGACCAAGCGCATCGGCAATGCTACGAAGCGGCTCGGCGAGGCGTTCAACACGCTGATGCTGCGCGACGATTGTGCAGACAATCCGCTCGTACCATGGCTGGCCACGTGGATCGCCGGCAATGCGCCCGCTGATATCTGGCTCGGTGCCACGATCGTGAACCAGGCTGAAGCCGACCGCGATATCACCAAGCTGCTGCGCACGCCGGCCAAGACGCGGTTCCTTTCGATGGAGCCGCTGCTCGGACATGTTGACCTGTTCTCCGTTGCAACCGGCGAACTGTTGCACACGTCCGGCAACGACTACGAGCCAGGCGCGCTCGACTGGATCATCGTGGGAGGGGAAAGCGGTACCGGCGCCCGCCCCATGCACCCGGCATGGCCACGTTCTCTGCGCGACCAATGCGCATCGGCTGGCGTACCGTTCCTCTTCAAGCAATGGGGGCACTGGCACGTCGTGGATGGGTCAACGGGGATGCACGCTGTCGGCAAGAAGGCCGCCGGTCGCTTTCTGGACGGCGTGGTCCATGACGCCTTCCCTGTGACGTCGCTCGACGTCGGCGCTGCCTGCGGACGCGCACTGGCTCAGAGGACGATGCAATGACGCAACTGACGCCGTACGACGACAACGAAAGCGAATACCCCGAACCGGTAACCGTCCTCGCCATCCGGGGGGCCATCGCCACCGGCCAGATGGGCGGGCCCATGGGTCCGCCTGGCCACTGGCTCAACGAATTCTGGCAGATTGGCGCCGCGCTTCGCGACCATGCCGAAATCCTGCAGGCATTCGAGGACACCGCGCTCCAGGAACTGCTGAATACAACTGCCGACTATCTGGCCATTGACGCCACGTAGCCGGGCGGCCGCCTTTCGAACACTCCGTAGCGCCAGCCGCTGGGCGCAGGTTCCGGGAAGGCATAATGCCGGCATTTCCCGATCCTGATTTCCCCATGCCCAGCGGCCTCCTCCAATGCGCCCACTGCGACGGCGCCCCGACCTACATCTCTGGCCGCCTCCAGGCAGTTATCGTTTGTGAAGAATGCGGCATTTCCACGCCGCCTGTGCGCATGGACGCCGCGAACAAGGACACGGCGTTCTCGACCCTGAGCGCCATCTGGAATAGTCGCGTCGAGCACCGACCGGCGGACCAGGACGCCGTCTCAATGATGGCGCGGCGCGCGCTCACCGCCTCGGACATCCCCTACTTCCTGAACTTGCTGGCGGCAACGACCTCCGACTGGGAGACAGCCGGTCCGAAGTTCGCCGCCATGGCCGCGGCGCTCGCCCAGCCCGGATACGAGTTCAAGCACGTGGATCCGCCAGAGACCGTAGTCTCTCAGGCGGCGAGATACCAAAAACTGTTGAAGCGCGCGAAGATCATCTACATCGATGGCGCGCCCATGATCCGCTTCGACCATGTGCCGGCGCTCAGCGCTGAGATTGCCGAAGAATCCCTCGCCGACAAGGACTGGCCGCTCCTGGATTTGCACGAGTTCATCGGTAAGGCTATCGATGGCCTTCCCGATCACTGGCAGCCTTGACTTGGGCCCAGATTGCCTTCCGGCTGGCGATCGTGCGGAGCTGCGGAACTTCGCACACCGGATGCGACCGAGGCCACCCCAAACCCGGCGAAATGCATACTCATCTAGTCGTGATGCGGCCAAACGTTGAGTATGCGTACTCAACCCAATAGCGCGCGCCAGATCTGGACCTGTGCTACCACAATGCCCCGCTTGAGGTCTGACGTTCCTCGGAACTGAAAGGCATGTTGTTGAAATGCACCCGATACTGACCTAGTGGGTCAGTATCGGGTGAACATCAACACTCAAGCGTCCAATCCCGCCCCGCCGAACGAAAATCGCGGAAATTCGGCCACCATGAAGTCAATGAACACACGCGTGCGCGCCGGGAGGTGGCGGCGGCTCTGATAACAGATGTAGTGGCCGAGGTCGTTCGGCAGTTCGTCGGCCAGTGTCACCACCAGCTCATTGGCACTAACGTGCTCGGCGATCTGGAAGTCGGCCATCTGTGCTACGCCCCAGCCGTGCAGAACGGTGTGGAGCACTAGATCGGAATTGTTGACCGTGAATCGCGACGTTGGCGCGAGTTTGCGGACGCGGCCTTCGCGATGAAACTCCCATTCCTGCACGCGGCCGGTTACGATGCGATGGCTGATGCATTGATGGTGCGCCAGTTCTTCGAGCGTCGCCGGCAATCCATGCGCGGCGACGTACGATGGCGCGGCACAAACCGCGCGGCGCATCGGACCCAGGCGGCGCGCGATGATGCTGGAATCTTCGATACGTCCGCTGCGGAAAACCACGTCGATCTCGTCCAAAGCATGATCGAGCAATCCGTCATCGAGGTGCAGATCGAGCGAGATGTCCGGATAGGCGTTGGAAAACCGTTCCAGCAGTGGCGCCAGCACCTTGCGGCCAAAGCTGATTGGGGTTCCGATCTTGATCAGGCCGCTCGGCGGTCCTTGGCGCAGTTCCAGCATGTCGTTCATCGCCTCCTCCATCCGTGCGATGCCCTGGTGGCAATTATCGAAAAAGCGGCGTCCCTCGTGTGTCAATTGTGTGTTGCGCGTGGTGCGGACGAACAACCGTGTGCTGAGTTGAGATTCGAGCTTTTGTACGTTGCGACTGATAGCCGAGCGGCTGATGCCAAGCCGTTCACCTGCCTTGACGAAGCTACCTTCGGTCGCCACGGCCATGAAAGCCATGATGCCGGTGTAACTCGTGCCGAAAGCCGCCGAACGCGCGTCGGCGCGATGCAGCGGCGCCGCACGATTGCTGTGTGTCACTACCAGCGACGATTCCATTGCCAGGCCCATCGTATATTCTCCGCGCGCCAAGGCACGTTGTCATGTCGGTCAGGTACGAGCCGCTGTCCGAGGCCGGTATCTTATGGCATGCGTGTATTCTTCCACGATGGACATCCGCGGGATTTGCCGTCCTTGCGCATCCGTATGCCAATGTTGCTGTGGTCTCGCATCGCAATGGCAGCGTGGCGCGCTACTTCCGGCCCGGGTATCGGCCAGGCGTATAACCCGTGGCCAAACGGAAAGCGCGGGTGAAGGTAGCTTGCGACGAGAAATTGAGTTCAAGCGCAATTTCCATCAACGATAGCTGACCAAGACGGAGCAGCATTTTGGCGCGTTCGATGCGCAAATCGGTGACAAAGCGGTAAGGGGTTCTTCCCGTGGCCGCCTTGAAAGCGCGCACAAAATGAAAACGGCTCAGGCAAGCGATACTCGCGAGGTCGTCTAGTCGGATATCGCTCTCGAGATTCGCTCGAATATAGTCCACCACGCGCCGCATGCGATGCTGTGCAAGATCTGCTTCGGCTTCAAGTCCGCGCATGCGCAGCGCTGCCACATTGGCCCGGCGATGCAGCATGCGCACCGCTAGCGTACCGGCCAGACTTTCCACCAACAGATTGCCGGTGGGCGTTTCCTCGCGCAGTTCCGCAAGAATGGTCAATCCGATCTGCGCGATCAATGGATCCTCGAAGCCGCAGTCGAAATAGAACGTATTGGCCTCAGCGCCGGTGGCACTCTCTCCAAGCGATTCGGGCGTGAATAGCGCCGGGTCGAGATAGAGATGCAGCATACCCGGTAGCACGGTCGAGATGGAGACCTCGTCCTCCTGAATACCCTTGGGACACAGCCACACTGTACCGCGCTTGGCCGGCGTGCGATCCACCAGTCCATAACCGGTACGGGTGACGACGGCGGACGTGTTGCCGTGCGGATCGATGACCAGCTCGTTGAACGGCAATCCGGCATTGCGCGTAATGATGCCACCGCTATGGTCACGCACCTCGGCAAACAGTCCGGACCAAGCCCGGCTGGCCGATGACATCACCAACGTAGCGTCGTTGTATTTCTCGCGGAACTGGAAAGGCGATGGATTGCGCATGATTCGACCAGGAATTGCCGATGCACCGGCGATTCCCGCCTGCCGACCCAGACCGGCAGCGCACGAAATTCCGCGCAAACGTATGGACATTACCGCCCGATAATCGGGCCGCGCCAAGCTCCAGGCTTAATCACGCCCCGCCAAAAAAATACCTTTGCGATTCTAACCAAAGAATCCCACCCTGCCGACCGGCTCTATCTGAGCCAATCGGCAGGGAGACACCAATCGATACGAAGTTGGCCCCAATGACCTTCGTCGGGATGTGACCACGTGGATGGTAGATGAGACATGGGTCCATTTTAGGCGCTTGCCCGGACTCCCCGACCCGAGGGGCGATTGATTGGTGCATTGAGAACAACAACCTGGTTCCCTGCCGTGTCTAGTGCCTGTGGAACCTGACGAGTAAGCTTCCAAGTAGCTCGTTGAGTATTGATCGTGGCGTATCGATACATCGAAATGATTCGAATCAGGCACCACATCGAAGTGGACGTTGTCAAATCTCATTCAAGAGGAAGAAATGACCGAGCGTAGTAACTATATGGAAAAGGCGGTGCAGTCGAGGCGCGGCAAGCACCGACACTCCGCCTTTCGTTGGGCAGCTACACTCGCGGTGGCGATGGCAAGTATTGGCACCGCTACCGCGCACCCGGATCCGACCACGCCCGCGCAGTACACCGATCCGGCACAGCGCGCGATGCCCGTGCCCAAGATGACGCTCGACATGGAGCGCACTGCGCTGGTCGTGATCGATCCCCAGATCGACTTCATGAGCCCGAAGGGTGCCGCCTGGTCCGCCGTAGGTGAATCCGTCACGGAGACTCGGATCGTGCCGAATTTGCTACGTCTGTTCGATGCCTCGAGAAAGGCCGGTATCGTCGTCGCGATTTCGCCTCATTACTACTATCCGCAGGATCACCGCTGGAAGTTCCAGGGTCCTGCCGAACTCTTCCAGCACAAGATCAAGATCTTCGACCGACCCAGTGCATTGAGTCTGGATGGCTTCCGTGGCTCGGGAGCCGACTTCATGCCGGAGTTCAAGCCCTATATCGAGGATGGACAGACCATCATCGCCTCCCCCCACAAGCTTTATGGCCCGCAGGCCAATGATCTCTCGCTGCAGCTTCGCAAACAGGGCGTAACGAAGATCATCCTGGCGGGGATGCTGGCGAATCTGTGCGTCGAGTCACACCTGCGCGAGTTCCTGGAGGACGGCTTTGAAGTGGCCATCGTGCGGGACGCCGTTGCGGGCCCGAAGCTTCCCGAAGGGGATGGCAATCTGAGCGCGCTGATCAACTTTCGCTACATGGCCAACGCGTTGTGGACCACCGACGACGTACTCGCCCGACTTGGGAAGACTGACAAGCGCTGACACGTCACTACTCGGGTCGCCAGTTCCGCTGTACCACCCTTAGATAACCTTGATGCCATGAAACTCTCTCTTACGCCGCAGTCGTCGACCGCTACTGAAGTTTCCCGTCGCCAACTGCTTGTGCTCGGAACGGGTGCTGCGGTGACAGCGGCTTTGCCGCTCGCAACGTCAGCCACTGCTGCGACACCCAAAGCATCGCAGAGCGCGACCGCCTCGCACGGGCATTCCGCCACGAACTTCGTTACTACCAAGGACGGTGTTCAGATCTTCTACAAGGACTGGGGCCCCGCCAATGCGACGCCCATCGTCTTCTCGCACGGATGGCCGCTAAGCTCGGACGACTGGGACGCACAGATGATGTTCTTCCTGTCCAAGGGCTATCGCGTCGTTGCTCACGACCGCCGGGGCCATGGCCGCTCGTCGCAGGTCTGGGATGGACACGACATGGACCACTATGCCGATGATCTGGCTGCCGTGGTCACTCATCTCGATCTCAAGGGCGCGATCCACGTGGGCCACTCCACCGGCGGCGGTGAAGTCGTACGTTACCTGGCACGCCACGGCGAGAAGCGGGCTTCGAAGGCCTGCCTGATCGCGGCAGTGCCGCCGCTGATGGTCAAGACTGCGTCCAATCCGGAAGGTCTGCCGAAGGATGTATTCGACAGTCTGCAAGTGCAGACGGCCACCAATCGCGCGCAGTTTTTCCGCGACCTCCCCGCTGGGCCGTTCTACGGCTACAACCGGCCGGGCGCCAAACCCCAAGAAGGCACTATCCAGAACTGGTGGCGGCAAGGCATGATGGGCAGTGCAAAGGCGCACTACGACGGCATCGTGGCGTTTTCGCAGACCGACTTTACCGAGGACCTGAAGAAAATCAACATGCCCGTGCTCGTAATGCATGGCGATGACGATCAGATCGTTCCCTATGCCGATTCGGGGCCCCTGACTGCCAAGTTGCTCAAAAAGGGCACGCTCAAAACCTATAAGGGCTTCCCGCATGGTATGCCCACGACGCACGCAGAGGTTATCAACGCCGACCTTCTGGCCTTTATCAAAGCTTGACCGCTTCAGCTACGCACCCCACATCTGACGGGGTAACTCTAGGCCTAGGAGCCGTCCTACGTTCGACGTATTCGGTGCCGATGCTATGACGAAGGCGTTACTTATAAAATTAGCCACGTCCTAAAGGACGTGGCTTCTTGCTTGCGAGAACAGCTCAATCAATGACTGGTCCGAAACTCCGGCATTGTCATTCGCAGCACACTGTTCGATTGACGCAATCTGGCCGACCTCCCCTCGGCAGTCCTCCGCTGAACCCGCCACCTCGAGTCTATCCTGCCGCCGGTATCGCACCTTGCACCAAGCGGTGAACTCCCAGACAAGGCGTCTCAGATCGAAAACTTCAGTCCTGCCGATGCCGTGCCGCAAAACAGCACGTCGAACCGGCTGACCTGGAGGCGCATCGAAACACTGACCCGCAAGCTCCGATGCGATGCAAGCCCACAGTGTCATCAGCATCAGCGAACTGTCGCACTTCACCGGCATCGACCCGTTCCCGGCTCTGGCGCCGGCAAAGCGGGGGGCCGCGCTGGATCTGCCACCCCCAACTCCGCATCCGGGGGAAAAGGCAGCTCGCCGCGTCGCGTTCGCCTGGCTTGTTGGAAGCGAGAATGCCGGCGATGCGACTGCCCTCGAATCCCTCGGTGGGCTGGTTCAGCATGCCGGTGCGCTGGCCACACTCATGCTGGCCTACGCGCGGTAGCCTCACGAAGGAAGGAACATGTTCCTTTCAAAAAAGACGAAAGGCGCGTCAAAAGACGCGCCTTTCGCAAGATAGCGGTCGGTTTAGGCCGGAATCAGCGCAACAGCCAAGCCCTGAGGGGCCGACATAGAGCGACAATGGGATGAACGCCCCGGGCCAGCGAAGCCAGCGCGAAGCGAAAGCGGGACGGACGCACGCGTGCCCGCGCAAGCGCCATTACGCGTGACCCAGCGTCTCGTCGAAGCCCGCCAGCCATTCCATGTCCGAACTGTGAATGTCGCCCACGAAATCGAGATCTCACTGGCTCCGAGCACCTCGCCCGCTCCACCGCGAATTCCAGCATAAAAACGCTCCGCAGCGGGATATTGATCTCCGGCTCGAACATCGCGAGCCAATGCCAATCCGGGTCCGGGAATACAGGCCCGCGGCTATCACCCGTAGCCGCCCGGCGACGGCGGTTTTGCACGAGATACTCATGCGGCGCTGGAAAGCCGGCAAGCCTGCGCCGCCCCAGTTGCGACAGCCATGGAAGGCTGCGGAGCCGCCGATGTCCTGCAGCCGCCGCGTCCTGCCCTCTCCGAATCTGTCTTTGACCGTCCGCCGCTCCCGCCATACGCAAACCGGCCAAGTCTACTAAAGAGCCGCTCAGGATAGCCGGAAGCGATGGTAGTTATACGAGGGTCGTCGTGTGTATGCGCGGAACGGTCCCCAGACTGCCTTGGATTATTCAAAGGATCTCCCGCATACGTACGTCCCAAACCAGCAACCATCGGAACTATTGGCTCACCTACCAAAAACATCAACCTTATGGCTGATAGCAAAACTGACAGAGCGTTCTATGTTGCTTGCATGGTCATCAGTCCAACGAGAGGCGACATGGAATCTATCAGAAGAGGGCGGGGTCTCTCCCTAGTCGCAGTTCATCCAAACAAAAGATTGCTATTTTTCCTTGCAGTAGCGCTTTCGTTCGTTTCCTGCTGGGGAAATGCACAAGATAAGAAATATGGTTACTTTGTAGGTCAACCGGTACTAGTTGAGTGGGATGCCACAGGCACCACTATGACGCTCCAGCGGCAACTCTCCTATTTTGATCCGACGGGCGCCGAATGGGTTGCGCCCGAGGCCATGCGCACAGATGGCGCATCAATCCCGAAGGTGGCTTGGTCAGTAATTGGCGGCCCATTCGAGGGTAGATACAGAGACGCCGCAGTAATACACGATGCCGCCTGCAATGCGAAAAATCAGCCATGGGAAAGAGTTCATGAGATTTTTTATCTATCGATGCTCGCCAACGGCGTTGACCAGTTGACAGCCAAGATTATGTACATGGCGGTCTATCATTTCGGCCCTCGCTGGAAAACCACCGTCACTGAGATTGTGACAAAAGGTCGATCCACACAAGTAATTAAGGAAATCAAGAAATCTTCTCCAAACAGCGAAGTGAAGGTTGTTGCCACACGCGAGATGCCTTCTTTTTCGGGTAAGGTGGAAGAAATTGACCTCACCATTACACCTCTTTCGGCCAAAAGGCAGGAAAGGGATTTCGAATCAATGAAGCGTGAATTGCTTCAGCGTGAACAGTCCAGTAGCAGGCCGATGTCGTTAGACGATATTCGTCGACTATGATGCGCTTCTCGCCGGCCGGAATAAGTCATACGAGCATGAGGTTAGATATGAATCTTGACCGCCGTACCACTCTTCAAGTGGTCGCACTGCTAGTTCTTGCAGTTCCACATCCTAGGCTATCAGCCGCAGACAAGGCTGTGAACGGTTGCAATGGTGGGCGATCATTCTCCGCAGAACCTTCAGGCGCCAAAGGAATACCCGGCGAAAATCTCGACGCCATCGTGAAAATCTGTGCAGCGGTAGCTCTTCCACCGAATTTCAGACTTCAGGTTATCAATAACAAAGACGTTATAGCTTACGCAAAAATAGACAACACAGATAGATACATAGTCTACAACTCCAATTTACACAGGGAACTTTCAGACAACTTTACCACCCGTTGGCGAAGTATCTCTGTACTTGCACACGAGATCGGGCATCACCTCTGCGGTCACTCGCTCGACTCCACAGGATCTAGGCCAACTCGGGAGCTGGAGGCCGATCATTTCGCTGGCTTCATATTGGGTTCCCTGGGGGCATCGGAGGAGGATTCGTTAGCGGCGTATTCCGGGCACCCCCAAAGTGGAGATGCTACACACCCCCCTGGCGGAGAACGGTCTTCTGCCCTTACCGCGGGATGGAAAAAAGCCAATGAGAAAATCAGATCGAATATTGAACGAATAAATCTGGTAACCCACAACAAGCAGTCAGATGGCACCTATGCTCGTGTTGTTGTCGAGTTCGTTAATGCAGGCGGAAAATGGACCGAATATCAACATGGTCGAAAATTTGCAGCCTTTGAGGAAAAGTTCCGCAGAAATGGAGAGATATTTCTGTTTGACGGAAGCCGTTCGATTCCGATGTGGCTACGTATTGAAACGCTCGGCCGGGGTCAGTTTGCCGAGGGTAGTTGGAACCAAGGCGGATCCTCGACGCCTCCCACTGCTTGGATCCCCCTAGACCCAATCCGGTGGCGTTGAACCTCAACACGCCACTACCGCCGGCCGACGGCAACATGCTGAGCTGGCGTTCTTCAGCTACTGTTCGCGTTACTCAAAAAATCCGTTGCCTTCGCGTCGCCGGTATCACGCACGGCGGCGCAGGAACCTGACCAGCATCCCGTGCCTGCTGTGGGCGCTGTTCCCGCCGCACGGCCGCTGGACCAAGGCGGCGATTATCCACGACCCCTTGAATGCCAACGGCATCGATAGCAAGGCATACGCTAAGCGGAAATTTCGCGAGGCGGTGAAAGTGTCTGGAGTGTCGTAGCGCACGCGCAACCTACCGCATGTTATTACGCGGTCCGGCCATTGGACGCGGCCTTTTTTGTCGCGCCCTCGCACAATGATCAGCCGCTTTTATGTAGCTGCTCGGGAATCGCTTCCGCCAATGGTAGCTCGAGGAGGCGTGCTCTTAACTCGGGATACTCTTTCAGAAATTCCGAGTCGACCAGTTTTTGGTGAAGTCTTCGGTCGCACGTCAAATTCAAAGGCATGCCCGGTTCCCAAGCCCTGGCAGCCTTGTCGATGTGGAAAGGGACCTTCTTAGAGAACTCGGTGTACGAATCGTGCGGAGAAGCGGCATCGTAGTCGCGTGCGACTTCTACTGCGGGGTTAAAATGGAGACCGCAGTTCCACGCCTTCCATTGCAGCCAAGCAGCCGGGAGCGTCTGCAGACAGCCGTCGATATACCCTCCCCCGACATCGGCATGTGCGCCGATGAACCACCGTTGCTCGACCGACAAGTGACTAGGACGGCCTCCCGATTCGGGTCTTCTCGTCCAATACGTCGGTGCATATGGTGCCCGAAATTCATTAGTCGCTAACGCATGGAAGGCGTTTCTGACATAGTTACTGAGCTCCGTATCATGAAACTGATAGTAATTGGAGAACCCGGGGATCTTCAGTGTGCCCACCGGGATTCCTAAGCTTCCAACGGTGTCCCAGACACCAAGGAAGTGGATGTCAGTCTCGAACGAGAATTTCGTCCTAAAGGACTGCGCATGTTCCGATTCCGGCGTCCCTTCGTCCCTGTATAGAGAGTATGCTTCTCCGACTCGATCTTCATTTGGGTCCATAAGCAAGCCGCAATTCCTGATCATCCCCGACAGGCTTCGCGCCCCATATGCTCCGCGGCTAAATCCGAACAAAAAAATTTTATCGCCCGGCCTGAACCGCTGACTAAGCCACCTATACCCTTCGCGGATGTTGGCTGAGAGCCCAGCCCCAAAGGCGCCGCCGGCAAACTTGTCCATCGCCGCCCAAATGCCCCCGCCTTGTGATCCCACACCCTCTATGTACCTGACCTCTTGATCGTCACACTCAAGTGCCGATTTGTAGAGTTCATAGACGTTGGTCCTGTCATTTGGCTCGTTCCATGTACCGTCAAAGAAGACTGCTAGATTTCGCGCCATTAATGTCTCCACAACAGTCCCAGAACACTCTTCGGTGACGTATTCACGCACGCGCACAGTGCCTTGCAGCGTAGGAAATCGTCATAGGCGTCGCCACCCTCCATAAGGTTGAAGGCGACAGCAGCGACTTTTACATGAGATCTGCAAAAAAGTATAAGCCCTTATACGTGTTCCTTGGACGCGTTGTTGCTAGGCGGAAGACACGACACCGATGGAGGCGGGATCGTCCCACAATGATGGGGCCGCGCGAGGGTCCGGTGGGGTGCTTGGCAGCACCTTGCTCCGAGGGCGATCACGTCAATAAATTGGGATCTAGTCCTCTCACAGGCCTTGCCTGATTGATAAGGCTTCGATTCAAAGACGACTCCGCCCGCGCGGCCGTCCCAAAAAAAAGCGTTGAAACTTTTAGCATGTGGCAAGTAGATGGAGCGAATCCACCTCACTCCGCCGCGGCAAGCAGCCGATACAGTTTGGCCCGCGAAATGCCAAGCCGGCGCGCGGCTGCCGCTCGGTTACCGTCCTTGAGCGCAATCGCCTCATTGACCTCTGCAAGCGTCGGCTCGGGCTTGCCCATCATCTGCTGTGTCGCGTACGTCGATAGATAGGCGTTCGCCTTCGTGGCCCGGCTGTGCCCTGCCGCCTCGACGACCTTCTGCATCGCTTCGCGGTGCGCCTCGATGTCCGTGATCTTCCCGCCTCCCTTCACTGCAGCATCCTGACCGCTGTGTCGCTTGTACATCTGCTGCAGGAACTGATGCCGCAAGCCGTGCGCGGTCACACCATCGCCGTTCTTTGTCACGCCATGCTTCTCCAGCACCGTATAGAAACGCCGGCGCCATTGCTTCTGCGTATAGGTCGCCGGGATGAGCGACTCCCTCCCCGGATTGGTCGCTTGCGCCAAGCGAGCCGCCTGCCCTAGCAGATCGTACTGCCAGTCGAATTCGATAGGCACGCGTCTCGGCCGCCCGCCCTTGGTGCCATCATGAACATGCAACATGCCCGATGGAAGGATGTCTAGAGCAGGACGCAGCCGCCAGCTTTCCTTCGCACGCAGGCCAAATCCGGCCTCAAGTTTCAGCTGCAGCGCGACGTGACGATCCGTCACCTCGATCTCAGCAATTTTCGCTAGAGCGTCGATCCCCTTGCCTTCCCAGGAACGATCTTCTTTGGCGACGTAGCCGCGAACATAACCCTCCGGGCGCACCGTGTAGTCTTCGATCCGCCCCACCATGTTGTCCTTGCCCATCCATGACATGAAGGCACGCAGATGCGTCAGCCGCAACTCTACCGTGCCGACATTCAGCTTGCGATCTTCTACCCAGTAGCGGACAAGCCATCGAACGTGCTTCTGCCGAATTGCATACGGCGATGTTACCGCCATGCCACCGATGCGCCGCAACTCCACCATCATCGCAAGGAGCGCCTGCACCCTCTGGCGCTGAGACATCTGCGACAGCGACCGGCCGCTGACTCGCGTGCCGCTATGGGGAAGGTGAAGATGCTCGGCCGCCAGGACGGCGAACTCCGCCTTGAACCGCTCGGGGAGGTTGTACTGCTCCAGGATGGGGCGGAGGTTGATCGTCTTGCTCATGCTTGCTCTCGCAGTATCGCTGCAGGGCTGTGCCCGCTCGCACTACCCACGTCAGGACAGCACCGACCCCGATTCGGATCCGTCCCATTCGGTGCGCCGGGGTACCACCCCCAGCTCTCCGGCCCACCCAGCCGGTCCTACCACCACTCTCCCGGTCCTTTAGCGATGCCAAACCGATCGGCCCTGAGCATGGAAGCAATGCGTCGTGACCGTCCGCTTACGCGAACACGCAAGGCTCTCGCCTCACGCGCCGCTTGCGCGGCCACCCTATCCGGTGCATCTCTGGATGCCGGCCTGCCCCGCGTGGATTGCGTCCACACGCCTGCCGCCTATGCCGTGATGGGTGATTACCTGTTGCGCCGTTCTGGTACCGGTGGCGCCCCCCGGATCGATATCTGCTCAGAAGCCTGCGTTCACCGTTTCCCGGCACGCAAAGCAGCTCCCCACCCCAAAGTCAGATCATCCCCGCCGCAGTGTGTCGGGCTTCGTGATCCGCACCCAGCCACGCGGCTGTAAGGGTGTCGGGCATACGCGGAATTTCCACAGAGCACCTGTCCGGTGTCCGGCTTCGGAATTGTCCGCACTACGGTCTATTTTCACAAACAGACCGCCAATCGGCTTGGTATCGCGGTGTCCGGTGTCCTCACTATCCGACACGGTCCACTTGATTTGATTGAAAAAAAAGCCGGTGCAATTTCCGGCATGAACAGTGAGCCCTGCAGCACCCCTCGGTGAGGAAGGATCGAAGGCCGTTTTGTGCCGCCCAATGGCGGCGGAGTCGATGCGTCGGGGACGCGGTAGGTGTGCAAAGGATAAACCAGGATACGAATCACCGGCAACGTTTCGCACGCGAAATCCCACAGCTTTCGGCGCTTGACTTCGTTTTTCCGACGGTAGAGTGGCTGAGAGCGATGTGCCACGAAGTCGGTCCACGCCAGAGCATGTCCCACCAAGTCCTATCAAGTGCCACGAATGGCTTGGCGCCTAAAGGACTTGATGCCATCAAGTGCCACTTAGTCAGGCTCAAGTGCCATCAAGTGGGACCATGCAATGACCTGCTCCGACCACGACACATCGGCGAGATCGAACCACTCCATCCAAAAGGTAGCTGTCAATGAAACAACATCTCGACCATATCAAGCACCCCACGATCGCCATCGACGTTGGCTACGGCAACACAAAGACCGCGTGGGCTATGGGCTCCGACATCGCGACGAACATGTTTCCGTCGCTCGCCCCTCTCGCGGCGAACGGTTCCCTGAATTCCTTCGGCGGCGGTGTCTTCAAGGGCCGCAATGTCCTGACCGTCGAAGTGGAGGGCGCGCGGTATGAGGTGGGACCGGACGTATCGATCAGCGGCGCGCACGTGCATACTGGCCGGTCGTTGTCGGAGGATTTTGCGGCAACCCCGGGTTACGCCGCCCTCCTCGCCGGAGCCCTGCACTATGCCGGCGCGCGGGAAGTTGATCGCCTGGTGCTGGGGCTGCCGGTACACAATACTCAGAAGTACGCGGCCCATCTGAAGGACCGGTTTGCCGGCACGCACGATTTCGGGTGGGGCGACATCCATGTCGGCAGCGTTCTCCCGCTGCCCCAGCCGCTCGGCACTCTCATCCACTACATTCAGCAGAGCGGCAAGCAGTACGATCCCGACAACGCGTATCTCGTCATCGATGTCGGCTACTTCACTACTGACTGGGTGGTGGCCCGCGGCTACACCGTGGATGACACTCGAAGCGGCGGCGTTCCCGGCGGCGCCGCGCGCGTCTACCAGCAGGTCGCCAGCCTGATCACGGCCGATCGCGGCCAGCCAGACGCCGGCATCGAGCGCATCGACAAGGCCATTCGAGAATCGAAGCACCTGGTCTATTTCGGCGAGGACCTCGATCTCAGCCCCTATCTTTCCGAAGCCATGGCGCTCACCCAGCAGCCCGTCAAGGAGGTGCAGACTCGCGTCGGGCGTACCGACGACTTGCGGGCGATCATCCTGACCGGTGGCGGCGCCCAGCTCTATGCGCCGGCGATCCGCGCGGCCTTTCCGCTCAACCCCATTCACATGATGGAATCGCCGTGCTTTGCCAACGTCCGCGGGTTCTACACCATCGGCGCCGCTACGCGGCAGGCACAGCGGGCCGCGTAAGGACGCACATGGACAAGCTCCAGATGACCGTGACGCTGGTCGAGGCCGATCTCCTCACCTACCTGCGGCAGTTCCACTCCGCTCGTGAACGCTCGTTCATCTTGCGCATGCTGGCGCGCCAGGGATTGCAGGCAATGGGCGCTTCGGTAGTGGCCGGTCAGCCCTACCCTGTGATACCAGGACTCGGCGTGAAGCTACCGCCCGTGCAAATCGAGAGCGCATGGGCGCCTTCTCAACCGGCGTCCGGGGTGACAGCAGTATCCCCACCGGCCGTGTCATCAGGGCCGCCCGTTGCTGCGCAACCCATGCAACCCCCTACGGAGTCTTCAGGAGGCGATGGCACGCCGGTGGATCCCTTGGCCGGCATCGATATCGCCGCGCTCAATCACGCGCTTGCCCGGTATTAGAGGAGGGTTGACACGGCTATTCCTTGTGGCAATCTGGTTCAACTATCTGCGGAGAAACTGTCATGCACTTCTTTGAGTTCCTTTCCACCAACCACGACATCAACCGCTTCGTGTTTGCGACGGTGATCTGCTACTGCGTCCTGGAAGCCGGCGTCGCCTTCTACCGTGGGATGAAGGCTCGGAAGCCGGTGTAGCGAGAACGAAGCCCCGAAATGAAAAAAGCCCAGCGATCGCTGGGCTTTGTGTTTTATGGGTTGGGGACACTCAATGCAGCGTCCGGGGGGCAAGGCAATAGTCCATCGCCGAATCGAACGACAGGCTCTTCTCCAGCAGGGTCAGACCGTCGCGGCCGTCCCGACGGTAGACATGGTAGAACTGAGCCTCCGACTGCAACGCCTGCACGTCATGCGTCGACGTGCGGCGCATTGCATGGATGTGCAGCCCATTCACGATTGCGGTAAAGCCTTTCTGTGGCATTGCGTTTCTCCTGAGAGACGCTGCCCAAAGGGATGGCCGCCCAGTGGGACGGACCCACCGGGCAAAAGTTGAAGGACGCCGCGGATGCGGCAATGAATCAGGCGGGGATCGCCTGGGCATACAACTGGCGCAACTGATACGTCGTGCGCCACTCATCGCAAAAGTCGGTGCCACGGACCTTGGGCCGATGCAGCACCACCTTGTAGCCAGCCTGACGCAGGCGCTTCTGGAGCATCAGCGCGTCAGCCACTCCGGGAGACTTCCCCGTCTTGACGTCGACGGCATCGAAGTCCGCGAAGATGTGGACCGTCTCGATGCCAAGGCCGGCCGGAACAACGAACTGGCTCAACAACACCCGGTTCAAGCAGTACCAGGTCGGCACGCCAAACTGCATGTAGGCCGCATAGGCCGTTTCCAGCCCTTCGGCTATGCCCAGCTCGCCATTGCGCGGTGCCATCAAGCGCACTGCGCCGCCGGCTGGCGGTCGCGCCGAAACGTCGTTGCGCTTCGAAGGCAGAATTTCGCCGTCTTGGCTGATCACAGTCGCTTTCTCTGGCCGCTCGGGATCCAAAGATGTCCGATGCAAGGTGGCCATCCGACCGTCCGGCAGCGTGAACTGCGCGACGATCGTTGGATACCGTCCGATCAATTGCTTGTCGTGCCAGTACTCCTGCACGGCAAGCCGCAACGACTGTGGCCTCGGAGCGCGCAGCCCCGGGACGCGGGCGGCCAGATATCGCATCGCGTGATCACCCGGTGACAGGGTCGCCGCCTTGGCCCACTGCTTCTCGATGCGTCGCAGCTTGGCCACCGAGTCCAGTGGCTTTCGCGTCGGCGCAGGTCGAACGTCCAAAGGCAGCGGCTCCGGAGATCCGGCGCCGTTGAGCCGACGCTTCAGCTCAGAGTAGGACATGTTGGTATAGCGGCGGACCAGTTCCAGGCCGTCGCCACCTGCAGGGCTACCGTTATTGCATTTGCGACACACCCAATCGCCGCGGTGACGGTTACGGGTATAGGTAAACCGATCCTTGCCTCCGCATATGGGGCAGGGACAAGGACGGCCGCTCCAGAATGCATCGGTCAGCACGCCAGCAGCCAGATACTCCGCGATGAAGGCATCCCACTGACGGGATTCCCAACTCGCAACAATCACGCTCAGATCTTTCAGTTTCATGGGATGGACTCCAAATGGAGTGGGTTGGTCGATGCCTGAGACAGGCGAAGGAACGCTTGCTCAAAAGACATCCCGGCCGGCGGCCAGAACGTCTTTTCAGCATGGCGATTCGAGGGGAGAAAGCTGCGGATGACGCGGCGTAACGCCGGCCGATGAAAAGAGAGGACAACTGCTACCGGAGATCCGGTAGCAGTTGTAAATTGCCGTAGACGCCTGGCTAGCCCGAAGCGACCGCGTCAGCGGCGGAACGGAATGCCATCGAGCGCCATCGGGACGCCGAAGGGGATGTCGTCGAAGTCTTCGAAGGCGCCGCGCTGGGCCCCTCCGCCGCCATAGCTTGCAGCTTGCTGCGAGCTATCCTGACCTTGCGACTGGCGTTGGGCACTCCCGCGCGTTCGCTGGCCTGAGCTGCGACCATCGTCCGCCCCGTTGTCGTCGCCGTCGGCATGTCCGCCCGGGCGACCGCCCAGCATCTGCATCTGGTCGGCAACAATCTCGGTGCTATAGCGGTCCTGGCCGGACTGGTCCTGCCACTTACGCGTGCGGATGCGACCTTCGATATAGACCGAAGCGCCCTTCTTCAAATACTGCCCCACGATCTCGGCGAGCTTCCCGAAGAATGCGATACGGTGCCATTCCGTCGCCTCCTTGAACTCGCCGGACTGCTTGTCCTTGTAGCGGTCGGTGGTGGCAATGCGGATGTTGGCCACAGCGTCGCCACTGGGCAAGTAACGCACCTCGGGATCAGCGCCGAGATTGCCTACCAGAATCACTTTGTTCACGGATGCCATGTGTGTTTCCTGTCAATGAATGCGGTGCATCTGCCAGACCCAGCGGTCATAGAGCAGTTGCTTCCGGGTTGTACGGTCGATAATCGGGCGGCCGGTCGTATGATCGAAGGCCGGCACCTTCTCCTTATGCAGGCGCTTGATGCCAACCTCGTCGCCGATCTGGCAGCCGAGCTTTGCAAGGGGTTCCTTCAGGCCCTCGCCCTGGAGGGTCTTCTCCCCCTTGGCGGTATCGAGCCGAACTGCAAAAGATGTGTACGTGGGCTTGCCGCCCGGCTTGCGATTGGGAAACTCCATCTCTCCCCACTCGATCAGCCGGCCAACGGTGTACCCGGCGTCCGAAACGGTCGCATCACGCGGTAGCGATGCCTCGGCATCTGGAACGCGTCGCTTTGTCGGGGCACTTGCGTGGTCCGTACGGGACCGCGCCTCTTCGCCACTCGCTATTCGCTTTGCCTTGCTGCTTTGGATGGTGGCCTCGGCCACAGACTGCGGTGTCACGTTGCGACCTCGTTCGACGCCGACGTTCTCCCATCGCGGGACAACATCAGGAAGCACCTTGTGGCCGAAGGCCGTGTGTTGGATGCCGCGATCGAACACCGCGACGAAATGAACGACGTGATCGCCTTCATCTCGGAATAGATGGGGAACTCCATCAATATCGATCTGGTATTCGTTGGCAGCGCCGGCGCCCACGCTGACCAATGCATCCTCGCCCGCTGGTTTGGGCGACGGTGACATCAGTACAGCCGCGGCGACGCGCCTGATCAGGCGAATGAGTTTCATCGGAATCTATAGGAGTGAGCCGCAGCACTGTCTGCGCACCTCTTCGAGGTCCGCTTTCAGGCGGGCATGGTTGAGTACGACGTCCTGCAGCACCTCGGGACTGATCCCGCATAACGCGCAGACGTAAGCGTAGGGAAGCGCGCCATCCCAGTACCCGAAGATCCACCCTAGCGTCATGGAGTACTCCTCCAGGTCTAGCGATGGCTTGTTGCGAATACGGTCACGGAGCAGGTCGGCGCAGTCGATCAACGACTCTGGCATGTTGTCGCCGCGGCGGCTGTCGCACGCCAGGCTAATGAGAGCGTCGACCATCTTTTCTCGGACCGCGTCGCTCCAAAGCGAGGGGTCCGGCAGCGGGTCGACTTTCGGAGGGGGAACAACGATCGCAGTTGCCTCACCGAAGAAGTCGAGCTGCCATCCAGCAGCCACAGTTTCCACAATGGTCTCCGGACGGGCGTCCGAAGACCCACCTGTCGGCGGGTAACGGATACCCGAGACAGGTGGATGAGGCCGCCCCACACTGCGGGCGGCCAGCGATTAGGAACGATCGTGCGTTCCGGTGCGACGGATGGGCGTAACCACAGCCGAGCGTTCGTACTGCTTCACGGGGGGTTGCGCGGTATCAGCGGTCGACTCGCGATTGTCGACCGGCTTCTCCGGCGTCGCCACTTTCGGCGCTGCCGGTACGACCTTGCTCCACTGGACAGCCTTCTCTTTCAGGTAGAAGAAGACGACAGCGGACACAAACATCGCAACGATGAACGACTGCGAAGCTGCGAACAGGGCCAGGGACCATGCGAGAAGCTTGAGCGGGCGTTTGATGAGGTTGTTGGCAAAGGATTCCATGGTTTCTCTCGAGAAACGTTGCAGGGATTTCCTGGCGGATGCCAGGCGATTTTTCGATGCTCGGACGAGCAAGGAATCCAGAGACGCGCGCACGCACCACAACGCGCTTAAGACATGCATGACATGTCTTAAAGGCGCTAGGTAGCTCGGCAGAAAATCAGGGGGAATGGGCGGTACGCGGCGCGGAATCTACCGCGCAACGTGGAGGCTGTGTAGCCACCGCGATATCGATGCGTCTAGGACGCTGAAGGTAGGGAAACTCTACACGCGATTCGATTGCCTGACAAGGATCGCGTCCTCGCCCGTCTTGACTGCGAATCAGACCCCTGTGCACTGAGCTTTCGCCTTTTTTGAAAGGAACATGTTCTTTTTTTCCACTCAGACGACGCACCCCAACTATCTAACCTGTATAGACAGGCCGGCCCCACTGAAGGGGCACTAACCTTCAAATGCTTAAACCCAAGTCGTTAAAAGAAGCACTGAAGCACTGCTGATTCGAGCATGAATGTTGAAAGCGATATGGTTTTGCCTCGCTTTCGACCCTCACAGGACCTCGACAAAGCCATAAGCTTCTGCCTGGTCGCTGCATCTGTTTCTCGTCTCACTTGACATTGATTTTCGAGTGGTAGGTTGAAGGATTTGCGGCGCAAACGGGTCCGCATCACTCTCCTTTAATGACGGGGCAACAT